>NZ_BAAAEH010000005.1:0-470455 GCF_039522915.1 Sphingomonas oligophenolica | reverse complement strand
TCGGCGACACCGACGCAGCGAAGCGGCCCTGGCGGCGATACAGCTCGATGATCCGCGCCACATCCTGCCGCACCGCGGTGCGGGTGAAGATCTGCCGCGGCGCGAGCTTCACTTCCTTCCTGAGCTTGTCTTCCTTCAGCCGCTTGTTGCCCTCGTAGAGCACCCGGTTGATCACCGGATTCTCCCGGATCCGCAGCACGATGTCGCCCGTCTCCGCGCCGCTGATCGTCACATCGGCAAACAGGTCGCTCGCGTAGAGATCCTTGATCGCCTGGTCGAGCGTCTCGTTGGTGAAGGCCTGGCCGGTGCGCAGCTTGGTATAGGACAGCACCGTCTCGGGCTCGATGCGCTGCGATCCCTCCACCCGAAGCGACGTGATCGTACGGACGATGGGCGGCGCCACCGGTGCCGGGGCGGGTGGCGTCTGCGCTGCCGCATCCGTTGCCGGAGCCTCCGGCGCAGACTGGGCGAACGCCGCGATCGGCATGCCTGAGAGCATCGTCCCTGCCATGAGCAGGGCGGTGGCCCGAGCGCCGAAATTCTTAACCTTGATCGCTGTCACTATTCCACCCCAGTCGGAGAATTTCGCGGGCCGTATGCTGGCGCCTGCCCTGCCTCAACCACGTCAGCCGATCAACCCGGCCAAATTATTCCACAAGCCGAACGAACCCAGATCGTTGAACGTCACGAGCAGCATTAATGCCAGCAAGGCAGCGAGACCGCCTCGGAACGCCCACTCCTGCACCTGCGGCTCGACGGGCTTACGCCGCACCGCTTCGATCGCGTAGAAAAACAAATGACCGCCATCCAGCATCGGGACTGGCAACAAGTTGATGAATCCCAGATTAATGGAGACCAAGGCAATCAACCAGACAAAGGCATCCGCACCCAGCGCCATCTGCTCACCCGAAACCCTGGCGATAGTGAGCGGCCCGCCAAGCTCACGGACCGAACGCTGTCCGACAATGATCTGACCAATCCCCTGCGCCATCATGCCGACAATTTGGCTCGTGCGGCGTACGCCGACGCCGGGCGCGTCAATGATACTAATCCGCGGCCGATTGATGCCAAGCAGGCCGACCGCTATCGCCTTACCGGAACGGTCGGCCAGCTGCCGCGTCCCGATGGTGACCTGGACGGTCCGCGGAACACCTTCGTGCTCGAATGTCACCCGTGTCCGCGTGTTTGGGCGGGGCGCCACATAGCTCACCATGTCCGCAAAGGTTGCGACGGGCTGGCCGTCAAACGCGGTAATATGATCGCCCTCTTCGATGCCGGCGACGGCGGCGGCGCTACCGGCCGTAATCTGTCCCGCGACCGAGCTTGCGCCGGGGTCTCCAACCACCAGCGCGAATCCAGAAAGAATGACGATCGCCACCAGGAAGTTCATCACCGGACCGGCCGCAACGATGATCGCGCGTTGCCACACCGGCTTGCTCGGAAAGGTCTGGGCGCGCTGCTCGGGCGGCAGCATCAGCCACTCGGCGTCGGGCTGGCTCGCCGCGTTCATGTCGCCGGCGAAGCGCACATAGCCGCCAAGCGGCAATGCGCTGAACTTCCAGCGGGTGCCGCGCTTGTCGGTCACGCCGAACACTTCCTTGCCGAAGCCGATCGAGAAGACCTCGGCCTTCACGCCGAACAGGCGCCCGGCGAGGTAATGTCCGAGCTCGTGCAGGAACACGAGCGGCCCGATGACGAGCGCGAACGCGAGGATCGTGAACAACAGGCCGGGGCTATGGATCAAACGACGCAGTCCTTTACACGCTCGCCCGCGAGCCTTCTCGCTTCACCGTCCACCTGAAGTACGGCATCGAGCGTCTCTGGCGCAGGCGGATCGTAGCAGCTGAGGGTATCGGCGACGATTGCGGCAATTTCGAGGAAGCCGATGCGGCGCCCGAGGAAAGCGGCAACCGCCACCTCGTTCGCCGCATTGAGGATCGCGGGGCGCGCGCCGCCCGCGTCGAGGGCCTGGCGGGCAAGTGCCAGCGCGGGGAAGCGCACCGGATCGGGCGCTTCGAAATCGAGCCGGCCAATGCCAACCAGGTCGAGCGGCGCCATCGGCGCCTCCATCCGATCGGGCCAGGCGAGGCAGTGCGCGATCGGCGTGCGCATGTCAGGCGGGCCAAGCTGGGCCAGCACCGAGCCGTCGACATATTCGACCATCGAATGAATCACCGACTGGCGATGCAGGATGATCTCGATCCGGTCATGCGCCACCGGGAACAGCCGCGCCGCCTCGATCAGTTCGAGGCCCTTGTTCATCATCGTCGCCGAATCGATCGAGATCTTGGCGCCCATCGACCAGTTGGGATGCGCGACCGCCTGTTCGATGGTGACGGCCCGCATCGCCTCGGTCGGCCAGTCGCGGAAAGGCCCGCCGCTCGCGGTCAGGATGATCCGGCGCACCCGGTTCGCGCGCGCGAAATCGAAGCACTGGAAAATGGCATTATGCTCGGAATCGGCCGGCAGGAGCGTGGCACCGTGGCGCGCCGCGGCGGCGAGGATCACCTCACCCGCCGAAACCAGGGGCTCCTTGTTGGCGAGCACGACGGTACCGCCCTGCTCGACCGCCGCCATCACCGGCTCAAGCCCGGCACAGCCGACGATCGCCGCCATCGTCCAGTCGGCGCCCATCGCCGCCGCCTCGAGCAATGCGGCATTGCCGCCCGCGGTTTCGATTCCCGTGCCGGCAAGCGCAGCGCGCAGGTCGCCCAGACAGGATTCGTCCGCAACCACAGCGCGCTTCGCGTTGGTGCGGATCGCCGCCTTGGCGAGCTTTTCCGCATCGCAATTGGCGGTGAGCGCGAGCACCTGGAAACGATCCGGCTCGCGCTCGACCAGATCGAGGGTCGAACCGCCGACCGATCCGGTCGCGCCTAGGATGGTGACTGTCTTCATGCGTAGAATTTCGGCAGGATCACCAGCAGGGCCGCGACGGGCGCCACGGGCACCAGCCCGTCGAGCCGATCGAGAATGCCGCCGTGACCGGGCAGGATGTGGCTGCTGTCCTTGACGCCCGCGCGGCGCTTCAGCCAGCTCTCGAACAGGTCGCCGCCCTGCGCCAGCACCGCGAGGACCGGGGTGGCGAGCGTCAGGCGCCACGGCAGGCCATATTCGACATGCATGACTGCGCCGAACGCGCTGGCGGCGATCACGCCGCCGACAAGGCCCGCCCAGGTCTTGTTCGGGCTGATCGCCGGGGCGAGCTTGGGCCCGCCGATTGCCCGGCCGGTGAAATAGGCGCCGATATCGCAGGCCCAGACCAACGCCAGCGTCCAGAGCGTAAAGACCACGCCCTCCTCCTGCCGGCGAATGAGCAGCAGCGCGAGGATCGGCAGCCCGGCATAGACAGCGCCCGCCGCAAGCGTCGGGCGACGGGTGATGATGACGATGAAGAAGAAGGCGGCGCCGATGAGTCCCAGCGCCAGGAACCCCGGTCCGGCCGCGATCGGGGGGGGCGCCATGATCGCGAGCGGCGCGACGAGCGCGAAACGGGCGAGCCTCCGCTGTGTCGCCGGCGCACCGTCGAGATCAGCCCATTCGCCGATCATCAGCAGGCCGAGCATTGCGCACAGCACCCAGAAGATCAGCCCGCCAAACCACAGGGCCGCGATGGCGACCGTGATCATCGCGACTCCAGCCACCGTCCGGATCGGAAGGTCTGACTGGCGTGCGGGCGGTGCGGGCTCGCTCACAGGCCCCCGAAACGGCGCTGGCGGCTGCTGAACGCCGCCACTGCGTCGGCAAAGGTCGCTGCATCGAAATCGGGCCAGAGCGTATCGACAAACAGCAATTCGGCATAGGCGGCCTGCCACAACAGGAAATTGGAAAGCCGGATTTCGCCCGAGGTCCGGATCAGCAGATCGAGCGGCGGCAGGTCGCTCGTGTCGAGCTCGGCCTCGATCGCTGCCTCGTCGATCATCGCCGGATCGATCGTTCCGTCGCGCGCCTTTTCCGCGAGGCGGCGCGCCGCCGCGGCGATTTCGGCCTGGGCGCCATAGTTCAGCGCGATCACCAGGATCGGTCCATCATTGGCCGCGGTGCGGGCAATGGCGTCCTCCACCAGGGCAACCAGATCCGGCGAGAACCGCCGATAATCGCCGATTACCCGAAGCCGAACATTCTCGCGGACCATCTCGTCGATGTCAGTACGAATGAACAGGCGCAGCAGCCCCATCAAATCGCTGACCTCGTCCTCGGGGCGGCGCCAATTCTCCGAGGAAAAGGCATAAAGCGTCAGCGCCTCGATCCCCATCGCGCGGGCGGCACGCGTGACCCGGCGCACTGCCTCGACGCCCTGGCGGTGCCCGGCGATGCGCGGCAGATGCCGCTTCTTCGCCCAGCGGCCATTGCCGTCCATGATGATCGCGACATGGCGCGGCAACAGCGCCGAGCCGCCGGCCGAAACAGGTGCCGTGGCGGGCCGCGAGCTCACTTGCCCAGGATTTCCTTTTCCTTGGCGGTCGCCGTCGCGTCGATGTCGGCGATCGTGCTGTCGGTCAGCTTCTGGACCTCGGTCTCGTGACGCTTGCGCTCGTCCTCGCCGAACAGCCCCTTCTTCTCGTCGATCTTAAGGCTGTCCATGCCGTCGCGGCGCACATTGCGCGCGGCGATTCGTGCCTTTTCGGCATATTGACCAGCCAGCTTGGCGAGCTCCTTGCGGCGCTCCTCGGTCAGGTCCGGGATCGGCAGGCGCAAGGTGGTGCCGTCGACGATCGGGTTGAGGCCGAGACCGGCCGAGCGGATCGCCTTGTCGGCCGGGCCGACATTGGATTTGTCCCACACCTGCACCGACAGCATCCGTGGCTCGGGCGCCGAGACGGTAGCGATCTGGTTCAGCGGCATGTGCGACCCATAGACCTCGACGGTCACCGGATCGAGCAGCGACGTCGATGCGCGGCCGGTACGGAGACCGCCGAGATCATGCTTGAGTGCCTCGACGCTGCCGGCCATGCGGCGCTCGAGATCGGCCTTGTCATAAGCGGCCATGCTGCTCCTCCATTTCCATGTTTCTGACTATCGTCGACGTGCCCTCGCCGCGGAGGACAGCCGCAAGATTGCCCTCGCCGCGGATATTGAACACGACGATCGGAATATCATTATCACGGCAAAGCGCGATCGCCGCCGCATCCATCACCTTCAGATTGTCGGCGAGCACGCGATCGAAGCTGAGGCTCTCGTAGCGCGTCGCGCCCGGCACCTTCTTCGGATCGGCATCGTAGACGCCGTCGACGCTGGTGCCCTTCAGCAGCGCGTCGCAATTCATCTCGGCGGCGCGAAGCGCGGCGGCAGTATCGGTGGTGAAAAAGGGATTGCCGGTGCCGGCGGCGAAAATCACGATCCGGCCCTTCTCGATGTGCCGCTCGGCGCGGCGACGGATATAGGGCTCGCACACGCTCGACATCGGGATCGCTGACTGGACGCGGGTCTCGACCCCGAGCTTTTCGAGCGCGTTCTGGACCGCCAGCGCATTCATCACCGTCGCGAGCATGCCCATATAATCGGCGCTGGTGCGGTCGAAACCGGCCGCCGCGGCAGCAAGACCGCGAAAGATGTTGCCGCCGCCGACGACGAGACACAATTCATGCCCGGCCGCCTTGGCCGCGGCCACTTCGCCAGCGACACGGTCGACGGTCGCCGGGTCGATACCGAACTGGCCCGGTCCCATCAGGACCTCGCCCGACAATTTCAGCAAAATGCGTTTGAAGCGCGGAATAATCATGGTTCCATCAAGCTGAGGCGGGGCGGCGCGGACCTTAGTAGGCGCGCGGGGCGATTGGAAGCGCGGAAACCGTGCAGATTTTGGGGGGCATCCGGAGAAGGCGGGCGCCGAGAATCCTTCTCCCAGCGGGAGTTTTGGCGAGCACCGGGTCGAAAGGCCCCCCGGGCCTTCCTAAACCATGCCGGGGGCACGGTTTACCCGGCGCTCGACAAAACTGGTGGCGCAAAGCGCCGGATGAGGGCGAGTGCGGGTCGAGACACTAACCGGTGTCACCCTCACCCTTCCCATCGCTACGCGACAGGCCCCTCCCCCTCTCCCGCTGGGAGAGGGAAAAATTACGGTCAGCTCAGCCCTTGGCCGCCGCGGCAACCTCAGCCGCAAAGTCAGAGACTTCCTTCTCGATGCCTTCGCCGAGCTGGAAGCGGACATAGTCCTTGAGCACGATCGTCTTGCCGGCGGCCTTGGCTGCGTTGGCGACGACGTCCGAGATCTTCGTCTTGCCGTCCATTACCAGCAGCTGGCTGACCAGGGCATTCTCCTTGCGATACTTGGCGATCGCGCCGTCGACCATCTTGGCCACGATGTCGGCGGGCTTGCCGGATTCGGCAGCCTTCTCGGTCGCGATCGCACGCTCGCGCGCGACGATCTCCGGGTCGAGATCCTCTTCGTTCAGCGCGAGCGGGAAAGCGGCCGCGATGTGCATCGCGATCTGCTTGCCGAGCGGCTCGAGCACGTCGGCACCGGCATCGCTCTCGAGCGCGACCAGCACGCCGATCTTGCCGAGGCCCGGGGCGGCCGCATTGTGGACATAAGGCACGATCGCGCCCGAGGTCACTTCGAGGCGCTTGGCGCGGCGGATCGTCTGGTTCTCGCCGATCGTCGCGATGTTGTTGGTCAGCACTTCCTCGACCGTCTTGTCGCCGAGCGGGGCGGCCTTGATCGTCTCGATCGAATCGCCGAGCTCGAGCGCGACCGAGGTCACGTCGCGGACAAAGGTCTGGAACTGGACGTTCTTGGCGACGAAATCGGTCTCCGAATTGACTTCGACAGCGGCGCCCTTGGTGCCGGAAACCTCGATGCCGACCAGGCCTTCAGCGGCGGTGCGGCTCGACTTCTTGGCGGCCGAGGCAAGGCCCTTGGTGCGCAGCCAGTCCATGGCGGCGGTCATGTCGCCGCCGGTCTCGGTCAGCGCCTTCTTGCAATCCATCATGCCCGCGCCGCTCTTCTCGCGCAGGTCCTTCACCGCTGCTGCCGTGATCTCGGCCATGTCTGTGGTCCTCTTGTGCTCTGGATATGGTTGCGGACGGGGAAAGGCTTGCGCCCTACCCCGTCCGTATTTCAGTTCAGCGACGCTCAGGCGTCGAGCTGGCGCTCTTCTTCGGCAGCCATCTCGGGCGCTGCGTCTTCAGTCGCCGGAGCGGCTGTCTCAACCGGAGCCGGCGTGAAGTCGATCGCCTCGACCGGCTCGGCAGCGGCAGGCGCCGGTGCGACGGTCAGCGCTTCCTCGACGGGCGGTGCCTCCATCGCGCCGACATCGACGCGGCGGGCCATCTGCTCGTTGCCGCCGCGGGTCGCTGCGATCGCGATCGCCTCGCAATAGAGGCGGATGGCGCGGCTTGCGTCGTCATTGGCGGGCACCGGGAAAGCGATGCCGTCCGGCGACACGTTCGAATCGAGGATCGCGACGACCGGGATGCCAAGCGTGTTGGCTTCCTTGATCGCCAGCTCTTCCTTGTTGGCGTCGATCACGAACATCACGTCCGGGATGCCGCCCATGTCGCGGATGCCGCCGAGCGAAAGCTCGAGCTTGTCTTTCTCGCGGGTGAGCTGGAGCACTTCCTTCTTGGTCAGGCCGTGCGTGTCGCCCGAAAGCTGCTCCTCGAGCGTCTTGAGGCGCTTGATCGAGTTGGAGATGGTCTTCCAGTTGGTGAGCATGCCGCCCAGCCAGCGATGGTTGACGAAATGCTGGCCCGAGCGGCGCGCCGCGTCGGCGACGGGCTCCTGTGCCTGGCGCTTGGTGCCGACGAACAGCACCTTGCCGCCGGCAGCGACCGAAGCGTTGACGAATTCCAGAGCGCGCGCGAACAGCGGCACGGTCTGCGAAAGATCGAGGATATGGACGCCGTTGCGGTCGCCAAAGATGTATGGCTTCATCTTCGGGTTCCAGCGATGGGTCTGGTGGCCGAAATGCGCGCCCGTTTCGAGCAATTGCTGCATGGTGACGACTGGAGCCGCCATAGGATAGTTCCTTTCCGGTTGTGCCTCTGGGAAGCGAGTAATCGGAGACGAGCCCCGACACCGGCTATGTGTGCTTCCCATGCGGTGTGAAGGCGCGCCCTCTAGCGGAGGGCTTCGCGCAAATCAAGCGTTGACAAAGGGAACACTAAGGGAACATATAGTGTCCATAGCAGGGATAGGGAACGGAACGGGACCGATCCGGGTTTTACCGGTTCTGTTTCCACTCACGGAATCAGGGAGTTGGGCAAATGGCGGCATTATTCGGAACCATGGTTTTCGCTGCAGCTTTTGCGGCAGTGATTGGTGTGCTGGCTTTCACCCTTGTCCCTGCAGTACCGCGAATCGCCGCGCTTCTCCGCGGTGAAGCCGATCCGGCCCTCTACACCAGGCCCATGCTGATTCTCAGTGATCGCCAGCTTCGGGCACGGGTTCGTCCGGTGGCGATGAGAGCGGCTGCGCCTCGGCCGCAGGCGTGCCGCGCAGCCGCCTGACGCGACCATAGCTGCGGATGCTGAACGGAATGGTCGCGAGATAGCCGACGCAAATCACCGACAGGGTGTGCCATGGCGCCGAGATGAGCGCGGCACCGAGAAGGACGACGACCACGATCGCCTCGAAGCGGATATGATGGCGCAGCTTCAGCGACGACCAGCTGAAGGTCGCTACGCTCGACACCATCAGCGAGGCAATGAAGCCGACCCAGGGCACGACGAGCCAGGGCGAGCGCAGAAAGGCCGCGTCGCTGACGAATGACACGTAAATCGGCAGCATCGCCAGTCCCGCGCCCGCCGGCGCAGGAATGCCTGTCAGGAATCCGGCTGATTTGTGCGGCTGCTCGCTGACATCGATATTGGCGTTGAACCGCGCGAGGCGAAGCGCGCAGAACACCGCGAACACGAGCGCGACGAGCCAGCCCACGCGCGGGATGCCGCGCAATGACCAGAGATAGAGGATCAGCGCAGGCGAGACGCCGAACGAAATCGCGTCGGACAGCGAATCGAGCTCAGCGCCGAAACGGCTTTCGCCGCGCACCAGACGAGCGACCGTGCCATCCAGACCGTCGAGCACGCCCGCGATCATGATCATCGTCACCGCCGTCTCCCACTCGGCGGAAATCGCATAGCGGATGCCGGTGAGGCCGAAGCACAAGGCGAGCGCAGTGACCGCATTGGGAGCGACGGCGCGAAGCGGGAGGCCGCGCTGGGTGCGGCGTCGCAAGGGGCGCCTCATCGCGCCGCCCAGATATGGTCGGTCACTGCCCGAGCCTCATTGGGCTATACCGGTCGCAGCGCTCGCGCCGGCCCGGCCGAGGACGGTTTCGCCGGCGACGCTGCGCTGGCCGAGCGCGACCTGTGGGGCGATATCGTCGGGGAGATAGACATCGACCCGGCTGCCGAAGCGGATCAGCCCGATTCGCTGGCCTGCGGCGACCATGTCGCCCGGCTTGACGAACGGCACGATTCGCCGCGCGAGCTGGCCCGCGATCTGGGTGAAGCCGATCCGCCGCGCGTTGCCGTCTGCGTCGGGGCGCCCCTCGACGACGATATGTTGGCGCTCATTGTCCTCGCTCGCCTTGTCGAGGCTGGCGTTGACGAACTTGCCCGAAATATAAACGACCTGGCGGATCGTTCCGGCAATCGGCGCGCGGTTGATATGGACGTCGAACACCGACATGAAAATCGAGACGCGGACCAGCGGCGCATCGCCAAGGCCGTTTTCGCCGGCCAGTTCACGCGGCACGGGGACGCGCTCGATCATCGTGATCAGCCCGTCGGCGGGCGCGATGATCAGCCCATCGCCCTGCGGCGTGACACGGACCGGGTCGCGGAAGAACAGCGCGACCCAGAGCGTCAGCCCGGCCAGCGGCCAGAAGGCGAACCAGCCAAACCACCAATAGCCCAGCATCGCCAGCGCGCCGGCGATGAAGACGAATTTGCGCCCCTCGGGGTGCATTTCCGGCACGCGCCATCTGATGGTGGGAGTGCCGACGGGCGGCGCATCGAGTGAAGCCATCGACGCGGTCTATCCGCTGTGCGCCGCCAAGACAATGTCGGCTGAAGAGCAACCGTTCGCGCCCGACCCCCGTGCTACCCCGCGCTGATCAATCTCATCGCACATGTTGATCCGCGCGAGTCTTGCCCCTAGACGCTCCCCGAAACCTCCCTTCCGGAAAGCGAATATCGATGGCGAAGATCAAGGTGAAGACGCCTGTCGTGGAGATCGACGGCGACGAAATGACTCGGATCATCTGGCAATGGATCCGCGAGCGCCTGATTCTCCCCTATCTCGATATCGATCTCGATTATTACGATCTGAGCATCCAGAAGCGCGACGAGACCGACGACAAGATCACGGTCGACAGCGCCAAGGCGATCCAGAAATATGGCGTCGGCGTGAAATGCGCGACGATCACGCCCGATGAAGCCCGCGTCGAGGAATTCCATCTCAAGAAGATGTGGAAATCGCCCAACGGCACGATCCGCAACATCCTGGGCGGCGTCGTCTTCCGCGAGCCGATCGTGATGAAGAACGTCCCTCGCCTGATCCCGAGCTGGACTCACCCGATCGTCGTCGGCCGCCATGCGTTCGGCGACCAGTATCGCGCGACCGATTACCGCGTCCCCGGCCCCGGCAAGCTTCGCCTCGTCTTCGAAGGCGATGACGGCACGGTGATCGACGAGGAAGTGTTCCAGTTCCCGTCCTCGGGCGTCGCGATGGCGATGTACAATCTAGATGATTCGATCCGCGACTTCGCCCGCGCCTCGATGCATTACGGCCTCAACCTGAAATGGCCGGTCTATCTCTCGACCAAGAACACCATCCTCAAGGCCTATGACGGCCGCTTCAAGGATCTATTCGCCGAGGTTTTCGAGGCCGAATTCAAGGACAAGTTCAAGGAAGCCGGCATCGTCTATGAGCATCGCCTGATCGACGACATGGTCGCGTCGGCGCTCAAATGGCACGGCGAGTTCGTCTGGGCCTGCAAGAATTACGACGGCGACGTCCAGTCCGATCAGGTCGCGCAAGGCTTCGGCTCGCTCGGCCTGATGACCTCGGTGCTGCTCACGCCGGACGGCAAGACGGTCGAAGCCGAGGCCGCGCACGGCACCGTCACCCGCCATTTCCGCATGCACGAGCAGGGCAAGGCGACCTCGACCAACCCGATCGCCTCGATCTTCGCCTGGACCGGCGGCCTGAAATATCGCGGCAAGTTCGACGGCACCCCCGAAGTGACCGAGTTCGCTGAATTGCTCGAAAAGGTCTGCGTCGACACGGTGGAGAGCGGCCACATGACCAAGGATCTCGCCATCCTGATCGGCCCCGATCAGCCCTGGATGACGACCGAGCAGTTCTTCGAGCAGGTCCGCGTCAATCTCGAAGCGCGGATGGGCAGCCAGTAACGCCGCCGATCCCGCACAATCCTCCCCCGCGAGGGGGAGGTGGCGCCGAAGGCGACGGAGGGGGAGGAAGCGATGCGGCTCGAGGGGTCTCCCAGCGGCAAACGCAATGCGAAGCGCCTGCGCAAGGAAATGACGTCGCCGGAGATCGGACTCTGGCTCGCCCTGCGCCGGAATGAGGCCGGATTGCGTTTTCGCAAACAGCACGCCGTCGACGATTACGTTCTCGATTTCTATTGCGCGCCCGCGAGACTCGCAATCGAGGTCGACGGCGAGGCGCACGGCCGTGGCGACAGGCCGACGCGAGATACCGTTCGCGACGCATGGCTCATGTCGCAGGGTTTGCGCGTGTTGCGGTATCCGGCCACTCGTCCTGTCCAACCTGGAAGATGTGGTAAGACAGATCATGGCAATCGCCCTCGAGCGACGGCGCCAATTCGAGGGTTGACCGCCGCCCTCCCCCTCCGACGCCTTCGGCGCCACCTCCCCCTGGCGGGGGAGGATCGGAGAGACGCCGATCTGTGGGTCTACTGCCGCCCAGACACCTTTTTTTCGTGCGCCGGAAAACTCGGGCACATATTCAACGCACGGCGTCCGCCTCGGGCGACCGCACATGCTCGGGCCGGAACCCCATTCCCACCACCCGCGCCGGGATGCGCCGCAACAGCTCGATCCGGTCGAGCAGCCGCGCGAACAGCGGCGGCCCGTCGAGCGCCACCGTGCTGGCCAGCACGGGCTCGACGATATTGTCCTGCACCAGCTTCTGCATGCCCTGGGTCAGCTTCACGGCGCGGATTCGGCGGTCATGGACCTTGTGGAGCAAGGGATCGGGATCAGTACCCGCCGCCATCGGCCCGGCCAGCAGATTGGCGGCCGCGACCGCATCCTGGATGGCGAGGTTGATCCCGACCCCGCCGATCGGCGACATCGCATGCGCCGCGTCGCCGATCACCAGCAGCCCGGGCCTGTCCCATTTCTCGAGCCGGTCGACGGTCACCGTCAGCAGCTTGACGTCGTCCCAGCTCGTCACCCCCTCGTCGACCGTCGCGGTTTCCGGCCCGATCGCGCGCACCCTGTCCCGGAACGCTGCAATCCCCTCCCCGCGGATCGTTTCAGCTGCCCCCTTGGGGAAAACGAAGGCGCATTGATAATAGTCGCCGCGATCGATCAGCACGAAGACACGGCCGGTATCGAACACGCCCATGCTGTCATTCTCGGGCTCGGCGCTTTTCGGAATGCGGAACCAGAACACGTCCATCGGCGCGCCGATATCGACATGCGGCAGCCCCGCCCGGAAATGCGAATCGCGTCCGTCACAGGCGATGACGAGCCCGGCGCGGACTTCGCCCCCGTCTTTCGTGCGGACACCGGCGACACGGCCGCCTTCCTCAATCAGCCCGATCGCCGCGCAATTCTGCCGCAGCGAGAAGGCCGGCAGGCGCCGCCCGGCCTCGGCGACGAAATTCAGGAAATCCCATTGCGGCATCAGCGCGATGAACGGCGCCGGCACGTTGAGATGCCTGAAATCGGCAATCTTCACGACCTTGCCGCCGATCCGGCCGCTCAATTGCTCGGCCTTGTTGTGCGGGCGCTTCAGCAGTTCCTCGAGCAGGCCGAGCTCATCGAAGATCCGCAACGTCGAGGGATGGACCGTGTCGCCGCGAAAATCGCGCAGGAAGTCGCCATGTTTCTCGAGCACCAGAGTCTTCACCCCCGCACGGGCGAACAGCAGCCCAGCGACCATCCCCGCGGGCCCGCCACCGATGATCACCACATCTGTTTCAGTCATCGGCTGACAAACCTCTTTCGCTGTGGTCAGGTGGGGCAATGGCGTTGGGATTGGACAATAAGGGATTCAGCGACGCGCTGGTGATCCTCGGGGCGGCCGGGCTGGTGATTCCCGCCTTCGCCCGATTGAAGATCAGCCCGGTGATCGGCTTCATTCTGGTCGGCCTCCTGGTCGGCCCGTCGGGCCTCGGCGCGCTCGTCGGCGATTATCCCTGGCTCTACTACATCACGATCTCGGACGCACATGCGATCGAGCCTTTCGCCGAGTTCGGCATCATCCTGCTGCTCTTCTCGATCGGGCTCGAACTGTCGTTGAAACGCCTCTGGTCGATGCGAAGCCTCGTCTTCGGCACGGGTGCGGCCGAGCTGATCGGATCGGCGCTGATCATCGGCCTCGCCGTCCATCTCGCCACCGGCCAGGGCTGGACCGGCGCGATCGGTCTCGGCTTCGCGCTTGCCTTGTCCTCGACCGCGCTCGTGCTGCCGATCGCCGGCACGACCAGCCCGGTCGGCCGGTCAGCCTTCGCGATGCTGCTGTTCGAGGATCTCGCGCTCGTCCCCATCATCTTCGCCCTGGCGGCGCTCGGCCCCGGCGCTGGCGGCGGCTGGATCCCGATCCTCGGCGTGGTCGGGCGCGGCGTGCTGACGGTGGCCGCCATGTTCGTCGGCGGGCGGCTCCTCCTGCCGCGCCTGTTCGCCCAGGCGGCGCGCACCAAGAGCCCCGAGCTGTTCCTCGCCGCCTCCCTGCTCGTCGTGATCGTCGCCAGCCTCGCGACCACGGCGGTCGGGCTGTCGCCGATCGTGGGTGCCCTGCTTGCCGGCGTGCTGATTGCCGAGACCGATTATCACAGCGAGGTCGAGGTGATGACGGCCCCCTTCAAGGGGCTGGCGCTGGGCGTGTTCCTGATCACGGTCGGCATGAGCCTCGACCTGCGCATGATCCTCGACAACTGGGTTCCGTTGACGGCGGCGATCACCGCCGTCGTCGTGGTCAAGGCGCTGGTGACCTTCGGTCTGCTGAAATTCGCCGGCATCCGCACCGGCGTCGCGGCCGAGACCGGCGTCCTGATGGGCAGCCCGTCCGAAACCACGCTGATCGTGCTCGGCGCGGCGGCGCAGGCAGCGCTGATCACCGCCGCGACCGCCGGCTTCTGGCAGACGGTGACCGCGATCGGGCTGACCATCACCCCGCTCCTCGCCTGGCTCGGCCGGAAGGCTGCGCGGCGAATCGAGCAGCGCGGCGCGGTGGCGGAGACCGAGATTCCCGCCGCCGGCCCCGGCACCGTGATCATCGGCTTCGGCCGGGTCGGGCGGATGGTGGCCGACATGCTCACGGTACACGGCAAGCCCTTTATTGCGGTCGAGGCCGATATCGACGCGGTCAAGGCAGCCCGCGCCGAGGGCTATCCGGTGATCTTCGGCGATGTCGCCCGCTCCGAGCTGGTCGACAAGCTCGGCCTCGGCCGCGCCGACGCGCTGATCCTGACGATGGACGATCCCGTGCTGAGCGTTCAGCTCACCCGCCGCGTGCGCGGCTGGGTTCCCGGCCTCACGATCGTCGCCCGCGCTCGCGACACGGCGCATGCCGCCGAACTCTACCGCGCCGGCGCTACCGATGCGGTGCCCGAGACGCTCGAAAGCTCGCTGCAATTGTCCGAGGCCGTGCTGGTCGATCTCGGCGTCGCGGTCGGCCCGGTGATCGCCTCGATCCACGAAAAGCGCGACGAATTGCGCAAGGAGATCAAGGGCGCGGCTGACATGGAGCGCCTGCCGCGGCTGCGCCGGGCGCGGATCGCGGCCGGACCTGATCCACAGCGATAAGCAGGCGTCATGTGTGTCCTGGCCCTTGCGTGGCAAGCGCATCCGAAATGGCGGCTCGTCGCGGCCGGCAATCGCGACGAATATCATGCCCGCCCCGCGCAGCCGCTGGAACGCTGGACGGGCCCCGCCTCCCTGCTCGCCGGACGCGACCTCAAATCGGGCGGGACCTGGCTTGGCGTCTCCGAACAAGGGCGCTTCGCCGTCGTCACCAATCTGCGCGGCTATGGCGGCCCTGATCCCGACCGTGCCTCGCGCGGCGCGCTGGTCACTGACTATCTCGCCGGCACCGGTGCCTATGCCGATCTCGACAGCGCGCCGCTCGCCGATTTCAACCCGGTCAACCTGATCGTCGCTGACCGCGAGCAGGCCCGCTTCCTGTCGAACCGGCCCGGCATCGTCAGGACGGCGCTTGCGCCGGGGCTTTACGGCCTGTCCAACGGCGCGCTCGACGAGCCCTGGCCAAAGACGATGCGGCTGAAATCGGCCCTGCTCGACTGGATCATGGCCGATGCCGCCGATCCCGCCCTGCTCTTCGCCGGACTGCGCGAGGAGGTGCTGCCCGATATGGGGATCGATCCGCCAATGCCCTCCGACGTGCCGCAGGAACCGAACCATTCGCCGATCTTCATCCGCAACCCCGTCTATGGCACGCGGTGCAGCACAATCGTCGCGATCGACATGGCCGGCCGTGGGACGATCATCGAACGCCGTTTTTCGCCCGAGGGCGTGGAGACGGGGGAGACGATGCTGTCCTTCAGCTGGCCCGATTAGGCCGTGGACGCCCGACCCTGGTGGAATGCGATCCCGGCAGCTTTCTTCCGGAAACGGCCAACGGAGGCATTCGCGCAGGCCGATTCATGGGCGGTTCCTTCCTTTCTGATCGATCAGGACGCCCGCTGCCATCGGCTTGGCGCCTTGTCGGTGCGGTGAATGCAGCCTGCCCAGCAGCAGGGCCGCTTCTTTCCTTCCAGCAGTTCCTCACAGGTTCGCTCGATGCGGCGTTGGCGCGTCGTTGCCTGTTTGGCATCATCGACCCAGCAGATGAATTCATTCCGGCCGAGCGGCGTCAGGCTTTCCCACAGCCCAAGGATCTCGGGATCCGATCGAATTGCTGCCTGGAGGTCGTCACCTGCTTCGTGGACAGTGCCATGGATAAAAGCGTTTTCCACGAGACCTCCTAACGTTACCACCCGGTGGCAGAGTTCGCCTGCGCATGGGAGAGTTTGATGAAAAAGACGCTCAGTACCGCGCTTTCTCTGCTGCCATTCGCGTACCTCACTGTCTATATCGTCGATATTCTGGACACCCGCTCCAAGCTTGACCGAAACCTCAATGTTGTTCCGCAGCCTGGAGCGGCCATAGAGGACATCGTCGGCTTTGGGTTTTGGCCTACATGGGTATTCCTGACTACATTGCTCGCTGTTCTATGCGGCCTCAGCTATTGTGTCGGCAGGCAACGTCAGCGTTGGTACTGGGCCATCCTCGCTTTGGCATTTGTTGCCCTGACATCTGTGGACGCGATCTACGCTGATATTTTGGAGACAAAGCTACTCGGGAGATGAGCTAATGTTGCAGCAAATATTACAAAGATACTGGCCGCCTGGAAGGAACGACCCACATTAGGAACGAAGACTCTGGCTTGGCGAGAAAATCTGTCCGAAGATGACTCTCAGTGGTGCAATCGCCGGAAATGTAGCCCGCTTCCGAGTACCAATCAGCCGATAAGCCGGAACCGTGATAGGCGCGGTTCATCGGGGAAACGATGCTTGGTACTTCATCATCAGCAATTGGGTTAAAACGTCCTGACTCCCTTTCAGCGCGGGCTAACCGCAGGCGGTCTCGTCATCGGCAGGCCCGGGCGATATTCTTCTGCGAGGGAGGCCGCCTGTGCCTCGGGAAGCCCGGCGCGAACCAAGGCCGTGGTCAACGCTTCTTCAGGGGCTGCGGCGATGTCGGGGGCGATACCATCGCCTTCCCAGTCCTTGCCGTCGGCGGGATTGAAAGTGCGCCCGACCGGGACGAACAGCGTCAGCCCGCCGTCCAGTGGCTCCATGGAGACGAAGTGATTGGCCCCCGCCGTGGGCGCGCCGATCAGCGTCCCACGGCCCGACCATTTCAGCGCCGCCGCGAACATCTCGCCTGCGGAGCCGGTGGCAGGCGAGGTCAGAACGAATATGCGGGCCCGTTGCAGCGGGCTCGCGATCCCTGGCGTCACCCAATATTCCTTCACAAAGCCCGGCCCCGCTTCGGCGGGGCGCAAGTTCGGGCCGCCCGGACCGAGCCGCTCATTGCCGCCGCGGGTCGCCATATCGACCAGCCGTGTCGGCTTGCTGAACAGAGCCGGAAAGATCACATCCATCTGCGCCGGCCCGCCACCGCGATTGGTGCGCAGATCGAAGATCAGCGTGGTGGCGTAGGCATGATCGCGCAGAAAGGTGCGAGTCGCTTCAGTCACCGCCGCTTCGGGCGGGAATTCGTTGAAGCGGATGTAGGCGATCCCCGGGGCGATCCATCCCGCCCGTTCAATGGCTGGCGCCCCGCTCAGAAACGACATTGCTTCCGGCGGCGGGTTTACGTCGTGCGCCGGGCCGGGACCACCGGGGCCTCCACGGACAACCGGCCCGGACATCTTGCGCATCATCGGCGCGCCGAAGCGCACCCGAAGGTGTCTGTCGTCCTTCACCGCGAGCAGGTCGAGCGTCAGCCTGTCGGCGAGCGTAGCGCCAGCGAGACCGTCATAGGCACCCCGGGCGGCCTGGTCGCGCATTCGGCTGGCATAGGCTCTGCCGGTCTCGGCATCGAGATAGTCTGCCTCCAACAGCGCCGCGACCCGTTCGGCGACGGCACGAGGTTCGACGGCGGAGGCTGTCTGGCCAGCGGGCGCTAGCTCCTGCGCCTGGACACCGACGACGGACAATGCGGCGAAACACAGCACGACAACCGATTTAAGGACGCTAGTCGGCGGCATTAGATGGCTCCGTAACAAAATGAATTCTTGCGCGCTCGGCGAAGGAGCGCTGGTCGAGCGCCTCGATGGCGGCTTGCAAAGTCGCAGCGAGCGGATTCGGCAGTTCGGCTTCCAGCCCCGCCGCTGCCGCGCTGGTCGCCGCCCAATGTCGTTCAATCCGCGGCAAGATCGCGGTCAGGGCGGGCGTCGGGCCGACAATTCGCTCGCGACCGTCGGCCCCCTGGGCGAGATGCACGAGCCCCTGACCCTGCATTTGCGCAACGGTCTGACTAACGGCCGAATGACGCATCCCTTCGTGCCGAGCAATGGCTGCGATCGAGGTTGGGCCAAGCGCCGCGAGCGCGCGCACGACTGGCGCGAAGCGCGGTCGGAAGTTGAGTCCGTCGTCACGATAGCGCTGCTCGACATCGCCATCCAAGCGATCGATCAGGTTGCGTAGCAGGGTGCCGAGGCGGTCACGAGACTCCATTCGAGAGAAATAACAGTGCTGTTATATATGGTCAATGTAGACTGTCGTTCCGGAAAGGCTCGTCTTGCCTGGCAGTCGCCTGTGGGCGCCGGCTCTGGCGATGACTGGTTTGTAAGCTCGGCTACACGATGTCCTGAAGGAAAACGGTCAGACTAATTGACATAGTGTCCGAGTTGATCCGGCCGTTCCTCCCTCGCCTCAGCGGCGATATCGAAAGCCGTGGTCTGGTACATTTCGTTGATCCAGTTCGCGAACAACAGATGCGCATGACCACGCCAGCGGTTCTCGGGGGACCGGGCAGGATCGTCAGCGGGAAAGTAACCCGCGGGAAGCTGGGCGGTGCCGTCGCGGTGATACTCGCCCGCAAGCGTCCCCGTGTCATATTCGAGATGATTGAACATGTGCAGCGTGCGGTGGGCGCGATCCTCGACGAAGCCAGCCCCGGCTTCCACGCTGCCGGCCAGGATATGCAGCCCCTTCGCGCTTGCCAGAGCGGAAGGGCAGGCTTCCGTCCAGCGCGAGACGGGCACATCGAACACGTCCGCAAACCCCCGGAGATAGGGCGAGGTCGGGGCAAAATTCCGATGCTGGAACACCCCAAAGGCTTTGCGCGACAGGTCGCGTTTCGGCACGCCGTGGAAATGGAAAAGGGCAGCCTGGGCGGCCCAGCAAATCGTCAGGCACCGATGGACATGGGTCTGTGTCCAATCAAGGATCGAGCATAGTTCAGGCCAATAGCGAACATCGGCAAAGGGCAGGCGCTCGACGGGCGCACCCGTGATGATGAAGCCGTCGAACCGCTCCGCCCTGACCTCGCTCCAGGGTCGATAAAAGGCCGCCATATGATCGGCCGAAATGTTGCGGGAGACGTGATCCGTGATCCGCACCAGCGTCAATTCGATTTGAAGCGGGGTTGCCCCGAGCAGGCGCGCCAGCTGCGTTTCAGTGTTGATCTTGTCCGGCATGAGGTTGAGCAACCCGATCCGCAACGGCCTGATGTCCTGGCGCACCGCATCGGCTTCGCCCATGATCATGACCCCCTCGGCCTCGAGCGTGTGCCGGGCGGGGAGTTGATCGGGTATCTTTATCGGCACGGCGGGTCGGTTCCTTTTTCGGGTCCGACGCTTGGTGGCTTTGATCCGCTTGGTTGCCGGCTCGGCCACATCCTCCCTGGCAGGAGTGCCACCTTGCCCGGATCGGCAGGTTGGCGTCGGGCGTCGCCCCAACTCTTGATGTCGGGATCGCCATAGTTTGCGGCGCTTGCCTTCGCAACGGGCGTTTTCGCGTCGCCGATACATCTGACGGAAGGGGAGAAAATGGGTCGTCGGCCGATCGACCCGTCGTCACGATTTTCTTGCACTGCCCTGCCCGCGCGCTACGGGCCTCATCATCCGGACATCCGGCTCTCACACTGCAAGACGGGCACACCAGAATGTCGATCACCCGCTCCCCCCTCGCCCCCGCCGGCTTTCCCGAGCTTCCCGCCATCCCCGGCGTCACGCTCCGCATTGCCCGCGCGCAGTACAAGACCTGGGACCGGTGCGACCTGACCTTCGTGACGCTCGATCCGGGCACCGGCGTCGCCGGGGTGCTGACCCGGAGCCGCTGCCCTTCGCCCGAGGTCGAATGGTGCCGCAAGGCGCTGGTGCTCGGCGAGGCGCGCGCATTGGTGGTCAATGCGGGCAACTCGAACGCCTTCACCGGCGATCGCGGCCGCGCCGCGGTCGAGGCGATCGCCGCGCGCGCCGCGGCGCATCTCGGCTGCCAGCCCTCGGACATATTCGTCGCGTCCACCGGCGTGATCGGCGTTCCCCTGCCGATCGACAAGGCCGAGGCCGGGCTCGACGCCGCCTTCACCGCCGCGCCGTGCGGCTGGGAGGAGGCCGCCGCGACGATCATGACAACCGACACCTTCGCCAAGGCAGCGGTAACCCGGGCCGTGATCGGCGACAGGACGGTGAGCCTGGTCGGCATCATCAAGGGATCGGGCATGATCATGCCCGACATGGCGACGATGCTCGGCTTCATCTTCACTGACGCCGCGGTCGAGCCCGCCTTCCTCCAGGCAGCGCTCGCCGACGCCAATGTGAAGAGCTTCTCCTGCATCACCGTCGACAGCGACACCTCGACCAGCGACACCGTCCTCGCCTTCGCCACCGGCAAGGCGGGCAACACCCCCCTCGCCTCGTCCGACGATGCCGGCGCCGACGCTTTCCGGGCAGCGCTCGCCGATCTCTGCCTCCAGCTTGCCCATCTGGTGGTGCGCGACGGTGAAGGCGCGTCCAAGTTCATCACCATCGATGTCACCGGCGCCGAGAGCGACCGCAGCGCGCACCGGATCGCGCTGTCGATCGCCAATTCGCCGCTGGTGAAGACGGCGATCGCCGGCGAGGACGCCAATTGGGGCCGGATCGTCATGGCGGTGGGCAAGGCCGGCGAACCCGCCGAGCGCGACAAGCTCGCCATCCGCTTCGGCGAGACCCAGGTCGCCCGCGATGGCCTGGCGGTGAAGGGCTATGACGAAGCGCCGGTCGCGGCGCATCTCAAGGGCAGCGACATCGATATCGGCGTCGATCTCGGGCTTGGCGAGGGCCACGCGACGGTTTGGACCTGCGACCTGACTCACGGCTATATCGCGATCAACGCGGATTACCGGAGCTGAGCCGATGCTGACGATCTGGGGGCGGCTCAATTCGCACAATGTGAAGAAGGTCGCCTGGTTCGCCGAGGAAGCCGGGCTCGCCTATGTGCGGCACGATGTCGGCGGGGCATTCGGCATGGACTCAGCGTATCTCGCCAAGAACCCCAATGCGCTCATCCCGACGATCGAGGATGGCGAGGTCACCCTTTGGGAATCCAACGCGATCCTGCGCTATCTCGCCGCACGGCACGCGCCCGCGCGCTTCTGGCCGGCCGACCCGGCGGCGCGGGCAATGGCCGATCGCTGGATGGACTGGCAGGCCGATTATGCCGAGGCGCAGCGCGACGCCTTTCTCAACCTGATCCGCCGCCCGGAAGGCGAGCGCGATGCCGAAGCGATCAAACGGTCCGCGGCTGCCTGCGCCGAGAAGATGGCCGTTCTGGACGCGCATCTCGCCACCAGCCAATGGCTGTCGGGCGACAGCTTCGGCATCGGCGACGTGCCGATGGGGGTCTATGCCCATACATGGTTCACGCTGCCGATCGAGCGGCCGGACCTGCCCAATGTGGCTGACTGGTACGCCGGCCTCCAGGCACGGAAGGGCTATGCCAGCCAGGTGATGATCCCGCTCACCTGACTTGACGGCGCGCTTCTCCTGATACATCGGCCGGGCCGTCGCGCTCGTGCGACACAGCGACAGGAGGCCGTCATGCCACGCATAGACCACTTCGCCGACCTGCCCTGCTTTCGAGGTCAGCTCGAAGCGGCGTAAGGGATATCCATCCGAGACGAACGTGAAGCGGGGCTTCCGCTTCGTTCACGGCGATATCGAACTTCTCGAAAAACTCGGTCGCAACGATCCCTGCCCCTGCGGGTCGGGGAAGAGATTTCAAGGCATGTTGCCTCGCCGGCGGCCGCTTTCGATGGGGTGGAACGCCATGATTATTATCGGTAGGAAAAAGCGGGGCCGCCGGATCGGGCGGCCCCGCCGTTCGCGCGTCAGGCAAGCTCACCCTGGCGCCCTGCTCTGATCCCTTTTCAAGGCGGGCTTGGGTCGATTCAACTTTATGCTCGACCATGTCAGCGTCCTCCGCATGACGAGCCGCATGATAAAAGCCGATTTCGGGCTGCTGGTGAATCGGGCTTCGCTGTTATGCGCGTTGCTTTTCGCTGTTATTGCGGCTGGGTTTCGCTGTTCCGCAAATCGTTTTCCCTGTTCCGGAATAACAGCGAAAACATCAGTTAAGATACTGATCAAGAAAGATACTATTTCCAACAAACCGGCCGAAAAGGACGAGAAAAAATTTTCTTTCCCTGTTCTTTCCCTGTTACGGGCCGTTAACAGGGAAAACGGCCGCATCCATCGCGTGCCGAAATCCGTCGCCGGAATATCGCGTGGCGCCCGTCGCTCGAACAATCGGATCGCGCAGAGGTGCGAAAAGTGTGTGGGGGACGGACACGTCCCGTCGACCTGCCGGCACCGCTCGCGCAACCCGTCGTCGCGCTCAGGCGACGCAGCGACAGGAGGCCTTCGTGCCACGCATCGACCAATTCGCCGGAAGAGATTTCAAGGCATGCTGCCCGGCGGGAGGCCGGTTTCGACGGGGCCGAACGCCGGGACCGTTGTCGCTGAGCGCCGCGCGATGCGCGCGTCTCAGCAAAGCGGGAGCTGCGCGACCAGTCGGCCGCGCAGTTCCTGGATGCGTTACTGGCTAACAGCCGGTGCCGTGGCTGCCCCACCGGCGAGCTCGCCCTCGAGCCATGCCTTGATCCGCCCCTTGGGCTCGGCGCCGATCTTGGTCGCGGCGGGCGCGCCGTTCCTGAACAGGATCATCGTGGGGATTCCGCGCACGCCGTAGCGGCCGGGGGCATCGGGATTGTCGTCGATGTTGAGCTTGGCGATCGTCACCTGCTCACCGAGTTCCTCCGAGATTTCCTCGAGGCTCGGCCCGATCATCTTGCACGGGCCGCACCATTCAGCCCAGAAATCGACGAGCACGGGTCCGTCGGCGTTGATGACGTCCGCGTCGAAGCTGTCGTCGGTGATGTGTTTGGTGGCCATGAAGGAATCTCCTGTGTTGGCAGCCAATCTAGGAGCCGCGGCGCCAACCCTCAAGCGTGCCGTTCACAGCTTTACTGCGCGGCGGGATAGCCGGGCTTGTGCGAATCCAGGACGGCGGGCGGCAAGACCAGCAGCCGCGGCGCTGCGGTATAGAGCAAGGCGGCCTCGACCATGCGACCTGGGAAGATCACTTCGAGCGCCTCGACATAGGCGGCCATCTGGCGGGCATGGTAGGGCGGAATATCGGCCAGCGTTGCCGGCGCCTGCCGCCCGGTCTTGAAATCGACCACCTGGATTCGGTCGGACGTGACCAGCAGTCGATCGACAGTGCCCGACACCACCACGCCTTCAGCCACCACTGCGGCGATCGGCGCTTCGGCCAGCGAATCCGGGCCGAACAGAGCGGCGAAGCGGGGATCGTGGAGGACGCCGAGCACTGTGCCGGCGATCTCGCTGCGGACAGCGGCATCTTGGATCGCCCCGATCTTCTCCAGCCAGCGATCGGCGGCCGCCGCGCGCTGATCGGCCGGCACCGCGGGCAGGCGTTCGAACAGCGCGTGGATCAGCCGGCCGCGCTCGGCGGCGAGGCGGAAGGCGGGCGACGGCGGCGGATCGGCCACCTCGTCCTCGCCGAGCGACGAGGGCGCCAGCGGCCGCGGCGGGCGAGCCTCCTGGGGCGCCCGCTTCGTCGCCCAATCCGGCAGCGTTTCGTCCGCCGGCTGTTCGATCGGCTTGCGCGACGACAGGGCCACCGGCCTTTGCGGCACGATTCCGGTGAAGCTCCGCGCCTCGGGCGAGGGCGGCACGCCGAGCGCGGTCATCGCCCGGTCGGCGGCGGCATACCAGCTCGACGGTGGCGGCTCCCCCTTCGCCAGCGGCCCGAGCGCACCGGCGATCACCAGCCGCTCCTCGGCCCGCGTCGCCGCCACGTAGAAGAGCCGCCAATGCTCCTCGAGCTCGCGCTGCGCATCCTCCTCGAGCACCGGGCCGAGCGGCCCGCCGCGCTCGCTGGCGCGCGGCCGGAAGATCGGCAGCGCGTTGTCCATCTCGTCCGGGTGCCAGAGCAGCATCGACCGCGGCGAGCGGGTCGGGTCGACCGCCGCATCGGCGAGGATCACCAGCGGTGCCTGCAGTCCCTTGGCGCCGTGCGCGGTCATCACCCGCACCGCGTCGAGCGGCGCGGAAGGGTCGCGCTTGATCTCGACATCGCCCCGGTCGAACCAGTCGAGGAAGCGCTGCAGCGAGGGCGTGCCGAGCGATTCGAAATCGAGCGCTGCGTTGAGCAGTTCCTCGATCGGATCGCGCGCCTCGTGCCCGAGCCGCCGGATCAGCTTGCGCCGCCCGTCGAGCGGCCCGGAGAGGATCTCCTCGAGGAAGCGATAGGGCGTCGCGATATCGGCGCGGTCGAGCATCGCGTGGAGCGGATCGAGCGCCGCGCGCGGCAGCGTGCGCGAGAGATGCCGCCACAGGCTGCCCGCCTCGCGCGGCGCTGCCGCCATCAGCTGCTCCTGGCTCCAGCCGATCAGCGGCGAGACGAGCAGGCTGGCGAGCGACAGGTCGTCGCCGGGCTGGAGCACGAAGCGGATCGCCGCGAGCAGGTCCTGCACCGCGAGCGGCGCGTTGAGCCGCAGCCGGTCGACGCCGGCGACGGGCACCTTCTCGGCATAGAGCCGCGCGACGATCAGCGACGCGAGCTCGCCGCGGCGCTTGACCAGGATCATCACATCCTCGGGGCGGAGCACCCTGCCCTGGCTTTCGAGCATCAGCGTGCCGACCCAGGCCTTGACCTGCTTCGCGATCTGGCTGGCGAGCGCCCGGGTCGAATCGGCGATCCAGCCCTCCTCATCCTCCTCGCTGCCGCCCGCGACGGTCAGCGGCCAGAGCGTTACGGTGCCGGGCCCGGCCACCTCGCTGGCATGCGGCTCGCGCTCGGCGATCTGGCCGAGGCCGGGATCGGGGATCGCATCGATCGCTGCGTCGACGAATTCGAGCACTGGCCGGGTCGAACGGAAGCTGTGGGTGAGCGACAGCCGGTCGAAGCGCTGACCTTCGGCAAGGTCGCTGAAATGCCGCTCGGCCGCCTGGAAATAGATCGGGTGCGTGCCCTGGAAGCCGAAGATCGCCTGCTTGTAGTCGCCGACCGTGAACAAAGTGCGGATCCGCTCGTCATGGCTGCCCAGCCCGGCGAAGAACTCATCGGCGAGCGCGCGGATGATCGACCATTGCTCGGGGTTGGTATCCTGCGCTTCGTCGATCAGGATATGCTCGGTCACCTGGTCAAGCTTGTAGCGCACCCAGTCGCCCATGCCGGGCTGGGCGAGCAGGTCGATCGTCGCGCGGATCAGATCGTCGAAGTCGACCCCGCCGACGCGCCGCTTGGCTCGCGCATAGGCAGCGGCATAATCGCGCCCGACATCGAGCGCGTCGGCGAGCAGATCGGCATAGAAAGCGCGCACCCGGAGATCGAGCAGCTCGGCGCAATAGCCGTACAGGCCGGTCGCGAGCTCGGCATAATCCTCGTCCTGCGGCGCCTGGCCCTTGCCGAACGAGCGCATCTCGCCGTCCTGCCGCGCCCAGATCGCATGGAGTTCGGCGAGCGAGGCGGCGCGCTCGGCCACCGGCTTTTCGAGCCAGGCCGAGATGAGCTCGGCGCGGGCGAGGCCGTTCTTGGTGCCCCAGCCGCTGTTCATCCCGCCGATCGCGTCGAGCGCCTCATGATCGAAGGCATCGTCGCCGCACTGGGAGACGATATAGCTGTCGATATCACCGCTCGGCAGATCGAGCTGGCGACGCAAGAACGGGCGCAGGCCGTCGCCGTGCGGCAGTTCATCCATCGCCGCCGGGGCGCGGGCACAGGCACGCAGGAAGTTCTCCGCCTCGCCCTCGCCGAGCCGGACGCTGAGCCGGCCGACCGTCTCGATCGGCTTGACCCGGCCCTGCCGGTCCGCCTCGACCAGCATCTCGGCCAGCGCCTCGCGCGCCAGCACCGCTTCCTCACGCGCTTCTAGCGGCCTGAAGCCGGGCACCAGGCCGGCCTCGACCGGGAACGCGGCGAGCAGCCCCTGGCAGAATCCGTGGATCGTCTGGATGCGCAGGCCCCCGCCCGGCGCGTCAAGCACCTTGGCGAAGAGCGTGCGCGCATAGGCGATGCGGCGCGGATCGAGATGGTCCTCGCCGAGCGCGAACAGGTCCTTTTTCAGGTCGCGCTCGTCCATCCGCACCCAGGCGGCAAGCCGGGAGCTGATCCGCCCCGCCATCTCGGCCGCGCCGGCCTTGGTGAAGGTGAGGCACAGGATCGCGCCCGGGTCGACGCCGCGCAGCAGCAGCCGGAACACCCGCGCGGTCAGCACCTGGGTCTTGCCGGTGCCGGCCGAGGCGGAGAGCCAGACATGCGCGTCGGGCGCGCTGGCGAGCGCCTGGTTGCCGGTCAGATGCGGCAGCGCGCCGGGCCGGTCAGCGCTCACGGCCATACCATTCGTCGCGCCGCATCAGCTGGTCATATTCGGCATAGGGGGCATATTCGGGGTGGAGCTTGGCGGTGAACGCCTCGCCGCCGGTCAGCCACGCAGCGACCGCCTCAGTGAAGTGATGCGCGGCGAGCGCGGTGAAGTCTGCGGGCAGCACCTTGTCGCCCTTCCCCGCCGGATCGACCGGCGAGGTGATATAGCCGAAGCTGTCGGCGCGCTTGCCGAGCGACCAATATTCGAAGCCGCGCGCCTCGCCCTTGATGCCGTCATAGCCGCCGCGCTCGGCGATCAGCCCGAGCAGCCCGAGCTGCAGGCTGAACCCGGCGCGGACCGCGGCGGGCGATGGCGGCTTGCCGGTCTTGTAGTCGATCACCGCGAGATTGCCGTCGGGCAGCCGGTCGATGCGGTCGAACTTGCCGGTCAAGGTCACCCCGGAGATCGCGATCCGGCCCTCGCGCTCGACCGCGAGCACCTGGCGTCCGGCGGCGGCCCCGCGCGCGATCTCGGCCGCGATCCAGTCGATCGCCTCCATCAGCCGCGGCTGCCACAGCGCACGCATCATCGGGTGCGTGCGCTCGTCAGCGAGCATGGCGAGCGCGCGCGGACGCAGCGCTTCGGGACGGCAATCATCCTCGCGCGCCCAGCGCTCGAGCACGTCATGCACCGCGGTGCCGCGCCACGCAGCACTCGGATCGGCATCGACCGGATCGAGCGGCTGCAGCCGCAGGATGCGCTTGGCGTAGAAGGCATAGGGGTCGGCCTTGAGCCGGTCGACGTCAGTGACGGCGATCCGGGTCGGCCGCAGGATCGCCGGCGGCGATGGCGCCGGCTGGTCGGCGGGTTCGTGGACGCCGGGATCGTCGAGCGCGCGGGTCCAACGCTCGAGGCTACGCGCGCGCTCGAACCGTTCGCCGGCAAGCGCCTGGAGCCGCAGCCAGAAGCGCGAGGCGATCGCCGGCTGGCTCGCATCGCGGCGCGCGCGGGTGATCAGCGCGAGCGGCGCGCCCAGCGCGCCGGCGAGATCGTGCGCCGAAACGCCGATCCTGCGCTCGAGCCCGGGCAGGCCGAGCTCGGCGCGGATGCGCGGCGCGAGCCAGGGGTCGGGTGCCGGCTGGCCGGGCCAGGTGCCTTCGTTGAGGCCGCCGAGGATCATCAGGTCGGCGGTCTGGAGCCGCGCCTCGATCAGGCCGTAGATGGCGAGACGGGGATGCCCGCCCTGCGGCGGCCGCACCGCGACCTCGTCCATCAGCGTCTTGAGCAACGGCGCGAGGCTGGCGGGATCGACGCTTGCCGGGCCTGACGCCGCCTCGGCTTCGAGATCGGCGAGCAGCTCGGAAGCCGCGCGCCCGGCCGGGCCGCTCCACAAGGTGTCGCCGCACAAGGCCTGCGCGGTCTCGCGCAGCGCCGCCAGCAACGCGGCAAGCGGCTGCGCGCCGCCGTCGAACACCGCCTCGATCGGCGCGAGCAGGCCGCGCGCCTCGGGCCACCAGGCGGCGGCTTCGGCGCGGCGCTTGCGCTCGCGTTCGGGCGGGTTGGCGAGATGATCGTCGATCCCCGCCAGCCCCGGCGCCGGGCGTGGACCGCGCAGCACGCGATCCAGGCTGCGCGCGCCATCGAGCCACGCGGCCCGGGCGTCGCCGAACCGCACCAGCGGATGCTTGAGCAAGGTCAGCAGCGCCAGCGGGGCGAAGCGCTGAGTCGCTGCCTCGGCCAGCGCGGTCAGCAAGGTGCCAGACGGCAGGATCGAGAGCGGCCGCCCGGCCGAATCGTCGATCTCGATCTTCCAGCGCGCGGCATGCGCAGCGACGCGGCGGGCGAGGCCGCGGTCAGGCGTGACCAGCGCCGCGGTACGGCCCGGCGTTTCGAGCACCTCGCGGAGCGCCAGCGCGATCGCCTGCGCCTCTTCCGCGGGCGTCGCGAGCTCGGCGGCGGCGATGCCGGCAAGGCGGCGATCCTCGGCGGCGAGCGAGGTCCATTTGCCGGTGAAATCGGCGGGCGCCAGGGCATTGGCGATCGCCCGGCCCCGCGCCGCGGTCGCGTCATGCCCGCCGCCGCCACGCCACGTCTCGAACTCGGTGCGATTGACGCCCATGCGGTCGAGCAGCAGCTTCAGATGGAATTGCGGGTGGGTCTCGATCGACCGGCGCCGGAAACCGCTGACCGGGTCAGGCGCATGCGGACCGAGCGCCTGCCACTCGCCCTCGTCCATGCCCGTGGCGAGATCGGCGAGGACGACCATCCCCTGCGGCAGTTCCGACACGCAGCGCATCAGCCGCGCGACCGCAGGCGCTGAATCGGTGATGCCCGCGGCGCAGACGAAGCCGGCGGGCGGCGCGTCGCGCCAGCGCGCCGCGAGCCGCCTGAGCAGACGCGCCCGGCGATCGGCGAGGTCGATCCGGCCGAGCCGCTCGAGTTCGCCCGGCCAGCGATCGAGTATGATCCCGAACAGCGCCAGCGCGCGACGCCAATGATCCGACAGTTCCTCGCCGAGGTCGAGCTCACGCAGCCGGGCGGGTGCCACCTCTTCGATCAGGAGCTGATCAAGCGTCCGGGAGAGATCGCCCGCCAGCCGCACAGCCTCGGCTGCATCGACCGGCTGGCCAATGCGGATTCGCTCCTCGGCAACCAGCCGGGCAAGGATCATCCGGCGCTGAAGCGGCGGCACCGCGGGCGGCACGGGATCGGGGTCGTCCGCCGGATCGAGCGCAGCGCCGGCAGCCTCGTCGAGGCCCGGATCGCCGATCGCGACCAGCCGCGGCAGCAACAGCCCCCCTTCGCTCGCCCGCACAAAGGCGTCAGTCATCGCGCGCTTGGCGCGGTTGTTGGGAAGCAACACCAGCCCGCGCGCCAGCCCGAGCGGCTCGCCGCCGAACCGCCGGATCAGCCCGGCCGCGAGCGCGTCGGCAAAGGCGCGGTGAGCCGGGATCGTGAAGAGCTGGGGCTTGCCCCGCTCAGCCATCGGCCAGGATTGCCTCGGTCTTCGCAATCGCGCCGGGTGTGCCGACATCGAACCACAGGCCCTGATGGACCAGGCCATAGGCGCGTCCGGCCGCAATCGCGCGATCCCAGAACAAATTGGTCGAGAACGGCCCCTCGGGCCAGTCGGCGATCACCCGCGGCGAGAGTATCTGCACGCCGGTATAGACGAACGGTGCCGGGCGGCCGGGTTGGCGGCGCTTGATGATCCGGCCGTCCGGCGCGAGATGGAAATCGCCCTGCCCGCCATGATTATGCGCCTGCGACAGCGGCACGACCAGCAGCAACGCGTCCATCTTGGCATCGTCCCAGCGTGCGCCGAGCAGCCTGATGGCGTCGGCGGGGCCATCGATCCAGAGATTGTCGCTGTTGACGACGAGGAAGGGCTTGTCGCCGATCAGCTCGCGCGCCTTGACGATGCCGCCGCCGGTTTCCATCAGCCGGGCGCGCTCGTCCGAGACCAGGATCTCGATGCCCTTCACCCGGTTGGCGAGATGCGCCTCGAGCGCGTCGGCGAGATAATGGACATTGACCACCGCCCGCTTCACCCCCGCAGAGCGCAGCCGGGCGAAGACATGGTCGATCAGCGTCTTGCCGGCGACCTCGATCAGCGGCTTGGGCCGCGTCGCGGTCAACGGACGCATCCGCTTGCCGAGGCCGGCCGCCATCACCATCGCCGTCTCCGGCACCGTGCCGCCCGGATCGGGCCGGATCGCGAGCGTGCGCTTGGTGCTCATTGTGCCGCAAGCGCCATCGGATCGCCGCGCAGGCCTTGCGGAATATTGGCGTCGAACCACGCCCTCACGGGCGCGAGCGCCGGGTGCGCGAGATCATGCTCCAGATAGCGCCACACCCGCGGGCAAAGCGTCGGATAGCGCGTCTTGCCGTCGCGCTTCCACAGCCGGGTGAAGATGCCGATGATCTTGGCGTTCCGCTGCGCGCCGAGCACATGATAGGCGATATCGAAATCCTCCCCGACGCCGGTTATCATTTTATAGCGATCGAGCATTGCCGCCTCGAGCACCGGATCGACGTCCCGCCGCGCGTCCTGCAGCAGCGAGACGAGATCATAGGCCGGGTGGCCGGCAAGCGCATCCTGGAAATCGAGCAGGCCGAGCGAATCGCTGCCGCCGATCAGCATCAGATTCTCGGCATGATAATCGCGCAGCACCGTCACCTGCCGGCCGGAGAGCGCCGCGTCGAACACTGAGTCCCATGCCGCTGTATAAGCGTCGATATCGGGCTCGATGCCGAGCGCGGGGCAATACCATTCGGGAAGCAGATTAGCCTCGCGGTGCAGCACGGCGCGATCATAAGGCGGCAGCGCGCCCGCCTCGTGCGCGTGCAGCCGGACCAGCACATCGATTGCCGACTCGTACAGCGCGGTTTCGCGCCCCGCTTCGGCATCGGCCGTCTCGCGCATGCGCACGTCACCGAAATCCTCGATCAGCACGAGGCCCTGATCGAGATCGCTCGCATGGATGATCGGCGCCGCGAAGCCCCGCTCGGCAAGCCAGCGGGCGATGTCGATAAAGGGTCTCGGGTCCTCATGCGGAGGTGGCGCATCCATCAGGATAGCGCTGCGATCCCCGTCGACGACCCGGAAATAGCGCCGGAAGGAAGCATCCCCCGCCACCGGCAGGATTGCCGCGCCGGCCCAGCCATGCGCGGCGAGGAAATCGGCCGCCGCAGCCGGTGGAATCATATCTGTCGCCATCGCGCCTTCCATGGCGCCGGGACCTCGGCTGTCAAGGCGCGGCTGCCATCGGGCTCGATCGTGAGGCTCAGCGCGAGCGCGTCGGGCCACATGCCGGGCGCGCGCTCGGGCCATTCGATGATCAGCAGCGAATCGGCCAGCGCCTCGTCGAGCCCGAGCTCCTCGATCTCGGCGGGATCGTCGATCCGGTAGAGATCGACATGCAGCACCGGCACGCTGACCTCGGGCGGGGCATAGGGCTGGACGATCGCGAAGCTCGGCGAAGGGGCCTCGCCGGCGAGGCCGAGCGCTGACAGCAAGCCGCGCGCGATGCTCGTCTTGCCAGCACCGAGCGGGCCGGCGAGCGTGATGACATCGCCGGGCCGCGCCAAAGTCGCGAGACGCGCGCCGAAAGCTTCGGTCGCGGCGGGGTCAGCGAGCACCGATAATGACGTCACGACATCAATAGCCGGTCAAAAGCATATCAAGCGCGTTCATGATCGCCGACTGCTCAGCCGCCAATGACGACACGGGCAGCCCAAGCGCTTTGGTTGCGACCGACGCAGCACCTTGTGTGATCATCTCCACTTTCTGCCCATTCACGACAAAAATGGGATTGAGCCGTGCAAAGGCCGGACGCATTCCGGATGGCGGAAGCAATGGGACCACAAAGCGGGTGCCAAGAACACTCAGCAGGGTCGCCTGACAATCAAGCAGCAAGACATTGGACCCCGGCTGGGCGTAAACGTCGAAGCGCGCCATCAGAACCGCCGGTATTTTTCCAGCGGCAGACCGTGCTCCTCGACCCACGCATTCCAACCGTCGATCGCCCCCCGATTCTCTTCGAGCCAGCGTCGGCCGCGCTCTTCGGATATCTGCTTGGCGAGCCCTTCTTCGCAGGCACGCGATATGTTGATGCCGAGCTCCTTCGCGTCATCAATCATCGCTGCATCGAGCGAGACATTGGTCGGCCGCCTGAACGGCGTCTTCGATTCCCGGACAAGCGATCTAGGCATTACAATGTCCTGCTCTATGCGTAGATTATATGCGCACCAATCCCCCCATTCAAGTCAGCGCCGCGGCAATTCCACCGTGATGAACGTCCCCTCGCCGGGCTCCGACACCAGCGCGATCGTTCCGCCATGCGCCTCGACGAACTGCTTCGCGAGCGGCAGCCCGAGGCCGAGCGCGCGCTCGCCGCTGCGCGTCACGCCGGGCTGGGCGAAACGATCGAATGCATGCGCGACCGCATCGACGCTCATCCCGGCACCATCGTCCGAAACCACGATCCGCGCCGCCGCTGCGGTGCCGTCGGCGTGGAGCAGGATTCGCCCGCCCTCCCCCGTCCCGCCCACCGCATGGCGGAGCAGATGTTCGATCACCTGGCGCAACCTGAGCGCATCGCCCTTCATGCTGCCGACCGACGGCAATATCTCGACCGCGAAATCGAGCTTCTTGCGCCTGATGAGCGGCTGGACCGCTGCTGCGGCATCGCGCGCGACGGCTTCGAGATCGACCTCGAGCATCTCGATGTCGGGAGTCTTGCCGTCATGCTGGGTCAGGTCGAGCACCTCGTCGACCAGCAGTCCGAGCCGCTCGACCGATTCCATGATCGCATCGACATAGGCGTGCGCGTCCTTCGACAGTTTGCCGGCATAGCCTTCGCTCAGCATTTCAGCGAAACCGCTGATCGAGGTGAGCGGCGTGCGAAGCTCGTAGCTCATATTCGCGACGAAAGCGGTCTTGATCCGGTCCGCCGCCTCGAGCGCCTCGTTGCGATCGCGCAGCGCGCGTTCGATCCGCTGGCTGTCGGAAATGTCGAACATCGTGAACAGCCCGTTGCCGTCGGGAAGCGGCACCGCTGCGAGCTCGAAGAAACGCCCATCGGCGAATTCGAGCTGCCCGCCGCGCTGCGCCCGCTCGACCGTCGCGGCACGCACCAGATCGGCGATCAGCGTCGCGCGTGCCGGCTTGGCGAGCTGGCGCGCGGCTGCTTCGGCGAGCGCATCGACGCGCGGATGGGTGACCAGGAACGTCTCCTCGAAGCCCCAGAGCGCGCGGAACTTGTTGTTCCACAATTGCAGCCGCCCATCCGCCGCGAACACGCCGAGCGCTTCATAGAGATTGTCGAAGGTCGCGGTGCGCACGCGCAGCAGCGTATCGCGGGCGCTGGCGAGCTGGACCTGCTCGGTGCGATCCTCGAAGATCAGCAGCAACCCGCCGTCCGGCAAGGGCTGAGCGACGACGCGGAGATGGACTCCGCCGGGCAGATGCCAATTCTCCTCGATCGCCCCGCCCGCCGCCAGGAACCAGTCGCGCCGCTCGGCCTTCCAGCCCGGAAAATCGCGCACCTCGGGCAGGCGATTGGCTTCGCGCATCCGCTCGAGCACGCGATCGAATTCGGGGCGGTCGGCGAGCCACTCGCTCTTCATCGCGAACAGCCGCCGGAAGGGCTGATTGCAGAATGCCAGCGTGCGGTCGGCGGCGAACTGGACGACTCCGGCGGAGAGACGATCGAGCATCGCGCGCTGCGCATCGGCGAAGCGCTTGATCCCGCTGCGCGCCTGTTCGAGATCCTCGATATCGATCGAGAAGCCGGCGACGCCGCCGACCGGCAGCGGTACGTCGTAGACGCGCAGCATCCGGCGGGCGCCCTTGATCGTCGCCGGCATCGCCTGCATCTGCGGCTGGCCGGTATCGCGCGCGATCACTGCGCTGGCGAGCGGACCGCCGATCCCCGATCCCTCGACCAGTTCGACGCCGCGCCGCACGACATCGGCGGCATCGGCGCCCTCGACCGCATCGACATAGGCCGAGTTGACCATTGCGAGGCGCATATCGGCGCCGCGATACCACATCGGCATCGGCGCGGCCTCGATCAGCCCTGTCAATGCCTGGAAGGCGGCGCGCGCCTCGGCGCCTTCCTCGGCCAGCCGCGCGATCTCCGCCTCGCTCTCGGTCGAGTCGAACACCCAGAGCACGACACCGCCCGGCGCCTGCAGATCGCGCGGCGCGCGGGCGCCGCGGATCATCAGCGCGCGCGACGACCCCTGAGTCCGGATCGCCCGGGCGAATGGCCGCCCGGCTTTCTGCGCCGCCGCCACATCGGCCGCGAGCGCCCGGGCATCATCCGCGGTCAGCCCCGCATCACGCCCCGCCAGATCATCGAGATAGCGCGGCGGCGGCGAGAGCCCGAGCCAGTCGGCGAGCCGGTCGGGCAACTCCAGCCGCCCGTCCGTCCGCACCACCATCGCCAAGGCGGGCGCCGAGCCGAGCAATGCCTCGAGTCGGGCATTGGCGACGAGCGTCGATGCCGCTGCGCGACGTGCGCGAAGGCCGAGATAAAGCGCGACGCAGCCACCCCCGATCAGAAGGGCGAGAATAACCCCGGCTATCACGCTTCCGATGACGGATATCTGGATCACCACAGCCCCTTCAGGCGCCATCGACACGTTGCGCGCACTCTCGCGCAACTGTCCCTAGGCGATCGGCCGTCGAATTTCAAAAGGCGGCAAATGCGTCGCGAACAGGGCCGCTTCGGGCGCATAGTGTGACATTTGCGAAACAGCTGCCACGTTGCGCCGCAAAATCGCTTACCGGCCGCTTGCCGACTTTGCCGATATTCCGCACACTTTGCGCTGCAGTGTTTCGTGAAAGGGGCCAAACAATGCGCAAATTCAGCTTCAATTCATCGACCGCGCTGTCGTCGGCGGCATTCATATCGTCCGCCTTCATTGTCGCCGGAACCCTGGCAAGCCCGTCCTACGCCCAGACCACCGATCCCCAACAAACGAGCGCGGTCAGCGCACCGCAATCGGCAGACAGCCAGCCTGCGGAACCTCCGCATGAGACCGACGTCGTCGTGACCGGCTCCCGCATCGCGCACAGGGGCAATGAGACGGCTTCTCCGCTCCAGACGATCAGTTCCCAGGATCTCGATGCGCGCGGCTATCAGACCGTTGCTCAAGCGCTGAACGAGCTGCCGTCCTTCGGCGTGCCCGGCGCGTCGCCGGTCGGATTCAATCAGTCAGGATTTGGCGCGGGCCAGAGTTTCGTCGACTTTCTCGGGCTCGGATCGCAGCGTACCCTGACTCTGGTTAACGGTCGGCGTTTCGTCTCGGGCAATACGTCTTCGATCTTCGGACCGACGGGATCCGGCGGCAACCAGGTCGACCTCAACGTTATCCCGACCAAGCTGATCGATCGCGTGGAGACGGTCGCGGCGATCGGCGCTCCGATCTATGGCTCGGACGCTATTGCCGGCACAATCAACATCATCCTGAAAAAGGACTATCAGGGTATCGATGTCGATGCCGAGACCGGCATATCGAGACAGGGTGACGCGCCCGAATATCGGCTCCGACTGCTGGCAGGCAGGAATTTTGCCGGCGGTCGCGGCAATATCACGATCGCGGGCGAATATGACGAGTCAAAGGGACTGTTCTTCGACGACCGCGCGCAAACGGCGAGCGACAATCGCTTCGGTGTCTCCCGGACCGGGTCGGGTCCTCAGCCGATCTATCCCGACAACCGCATCCCCTCGGTTTCGCCTTATGGCATCCCGATTGTCGGAGGCGCCAATGTCGGCCTCGATCTCACGCTAACCCCCCAGCAGTCGAACCTGTTCTTCGGTGATCCGACGTTGAACTTTGGCGTCAACAATTCAGCCGGCACGCAGCTCAAATTCGATCAGCAGGGCAATCTTATTCCAATCATCTATGGCAATACGATTGGGCCGGACTCAAGCTTCAATGTCTTCACCAGCGGCGGCAACGGCTTCACGCTGCGCGATGTCGAAAACCTGGTGACCGACATCAAGCGCTACAGCGGCAATATCGAAGCGTCTTTCGATCTTACGCCCAATGTCAGGTTGTTTGGTGAGGGCTGGTATAGTGTAAGCCAAGGCACGAACCTGGCCGCACAACCGGTTTATAACTCCGGGCTGTTCGGCGCAGCTGGGACGAGAGACGGCAATTTGATCATCTCGATCAACAACCCGTTCCTGAGCCCGGCAGCACGCGCCGCGATTCAGAATTCGATCAACAACAATCCCCTAAGCGACCAGAACAATCCATTCGGAGATCCGGCGCTCAACGGCATCACCCAGGATTATTTCTATCTTGGCCGCGCCAACGTCGATCTCTCATCGGGCGTGTCGACCGGCAAATCCGAGGTAATCCGTTTTGTCGGCGGCATGGACGGAACGCTCCATGTCCTGCCCGACCGGGACTGGCGTTTTGAAGCCTATTTCAACTATGGCCGGTCACACGTCACCAGCCGTAACCCGGAACTGAACGAACAGAATTTCCTCAACGCGATCAACGCCGTGAATGGGCCGGGCGGCTCGATTATCTGCGCCCCGGGCTTCACGAACTCACCGATCGCGACGCTCAGTTCCACCTGTGCGCCGATCAACCCCTTTGGCAATCAGGTTTCCCAGGCCGCCAAGGATTATATCACCACGATCGCCACCCCGAGCAACATCAACAATCAATATGATGCGGTCGCCTCGGTTGCAGGCCCACTGTTCAAGCTGCCCGGCGGCGACTTCTCGTTTGCCCTCGGCTTTGAGCATCGCGCTGAAGATTCGACCTTTGATCCGGGCGCATTCTATTATGGCAGCGGCACCGGCAATTCCTCGCAGCGTGGCAGCTATGGCCGGTCGGTTCCGATCGATCCGGTGTTCGGGAAATATTACACGAACGAGATTTTCGGCGAGTTGAATGCCGATCTGATCGGGAGCGATAACGATATACCGTTCGTGCACGAACTCTCCATACAGACGGCCGGCCGTTATATCTGGAATTCGCAGGCGGGTGGCGATCCGACATACACGATTCAGGGGCGATACGCGCCGGTTCGGGACATCGCGTTCCGGGCGGCCTATACCCGCGCGGTGCGGGCGCCTTCGATCACCGAAGCGTTCAACCCGACGTCGAGCGCCTTTGGGTTTGCAACCGACGTCTGCGACATGTCGCTGGTTAACTCCGGGCCGGATCCCGTGACGCGTGCGAAAAATTGCGCTGCGGCAGGCGTGCCGGCCAACTTTGTGTCGCAGTCGAATAACCGTTCTTTCCCGACATACACTTTCGGGAATTCCGCCCTGCAAAACGAAAAATCGGACAATTTCACCGTTGGCGCGGTCTTCACACCGCGGTTCATCCCCGGGTTCAGCATGACTGTGGACTATGTCAATATCACGCTGAAAAACGCGATCAGTCAGTTCTCAACCGACCAGGTCGTCGCGGCCTGTTACGATGCCACCAATTATCCCAGCAACCCGTTCTGTTCGCTCGTCACGCGCGACTTCTCCGGTACTCCGGGAAGCCTTGATTACGCGCAGCTGAGCAATGTTGGTACAAGCTACTTCAACTCGGCAACTCTAAAGTACAAAGGCATCCTGGCAGAAGTATCCTATCGCACTGCCACAGACTTCCTTGGCCAAGGCAGCCATATCGGCCTGGACATCAACTATCAGTATCTCGATACTCTTTCCACCATCGTGACCGAGGGTTCGGTTCCGGTCCACACCAGCAATTCTGTCGGCTATTCACCCCATAAGGGTGTCGCGACGATTCGGTATGACAGAGGCATTTTCTTCGGGCAGGTCCAGATCAACTATATCGGCAAAACGAGAATTGATCCGGACACGGTCTATAATTTCTACGCTGTGCCGGAAGTGAACGCGTTCACCTATGTGAACATGTCCTTCAAGCTGGACGTAACCAAGAATTTCTCGCTCAACCTTGACGTGGACAACGTGTTCGACGTGAAGGCGCCCTATCCCTATTCGGCTTCGGGCGGGACCACGACCTATTTCCAGGGCATCCTGGGTCGTTACATGCGCTTTGGGGCGGCGGTGCATTTCTGATCGCCTGATGGTTACCTGTATCGACTTGGCTCGCTGACAAAAAGGGCCGCGGATCCCTCCGCGGCCCTTCTCATATCGATCTCTCGACCAATCAATAGCGATAATGATCCGGCTTGAACGGCCCCTCGACCGGCACGCCGATATAATTCGCCTGCTTCTCGGTCAGTTTCGACAACTTCACACCGAGCTTCTCCAGATGCAGCGCAGCCACCTTCTCGTCGAGATGCTTCGGCAGGACGTACACGTCGTTCTTGTAATTCTCGCCCTTGGTCCAGAGCTCGATCTGCGCGAGCGTCTGGTTGGTGAAGGACGATGACATCACGAACGAGGGATGGCCCGTCGCGCAGCCCAGGTTCACCAGCCGGCCCTTGGCCAGCACGATGATCTGCTTGCCGTCGGGGAACTTCACCAGGTCGGTGCCCGGCTTCACTTCGGTCCACTCGTAATTGCTGAGCGCGGCGATCTGGATCTCGCTGTCGAAATGGCCGATGTTGCACACGATCGACATGTTCTTCATCGCCTTCATGTGATCGGCGGTGATCACATCGGCATTGCCGGTCGCGGTCACGAAGATGTCGGAACGCGTCACCGCTTCCTCCATCGTCACGACCTCGAAACCCTCCATCGCCGCCTGCAGCGCGCAGATCGGATCGACCTCGGTCACCAGCACGCGCGCGCCACCGTTGCGAAGCGACTGGGCGCTGCCTTTGCCGACATCGCCGAAGCCCGCGACGGTGGCGACCTTGCCGGCGAGCATCACGTCGGTGGCGCGGCGAATCGCGTCCACCAGCGATTCCTTGCAGCCATAGAGATTGTCGAACTTCGACTTGGTGACGCTGTCGTTGACGTTGATCGCCGGGAAGGGCAGCTCGCCCTTCTTGGCAATCTCGTACAGGCGATGAACGCCGGTGGTGGTCTCTTCCGAAACGCCCTTCAGGTTCTTGACCGTCTCGGTCAGGTAGCCCGGATACTTCGCCACGAACGCCTTCAGCGCGCGCTGGAACTCGACTTCCTCCTCATTCTCGGGCTCGCCGAGCGTGTGGCCGGCCTCGAGCTTGGCGCCCCACAGCGCGAACATGGTCGCGTCGCCGCCGTCATCGAGGATGATGTTGGCGGTGGTGCCGTCAGTGTCGGCGCCCCAGTTGAAGATGTCGCCGACATAGTCCCAATAATCGGCAAGGCTCTCGCCTTTCACCGCGAACACCGGCACGCCGGTCGCTGCGATCGCTGCGGCGGCATGGTCCTGGGTCGAGAAGATGTTGCAGGTCGCCCAGCGGACATCGGCACCGAGCGCGGTCAGCGTCTCGATCAGCACCGCGGTCTGGATCGTCATGTGGAGCGAGCCGGTGATCCGCGCGCCCTTGAGCGGCTGCGAGGCGCCGAATTCCTCGCGGAGCGACATCAGGCCGGGCATCTCGGTCTCGGCGATGTTGATCTCCTTGCGGCCGAAATCGGCGAGGCCGATGTCTGCGATGACATAGTCGTTGGTTTCGGCGGCGAGTGCGGTGGCCACGGTGGAATCTCCGGAAAAATACGAAATGGATGGCGGCCACATAGGGCCGGATCGCGGCCAAATCAAATATAAAGATATCTTTATGTGTTTAGGCGGCGGGGTTGCTGGTCGGTGGGCGCCCAGTCCCCATACAGTCTACCGAAATTATCCAACAAGGTGGCGGAGGGCGCGTCAGGCAGTGCCGGTGCTGCTCGCCAGCAGGCGCGGATCGATCCCAGCTTCACCGAATCCGCGCTGCCATCGCGCACCGGCATCGGTGTCGTAGAGCAGTGTCATGTCGCCCGGCAGGTTGAACCAGCCGTGCCGGGTAAGCTCCTCGTCGAGCTGCCCCTCGCCCCAGCCGGCATAGCCCAATGCGACCAGCCAGCGGCTGGGGCCTTGCCCTTCCGAAATCGCCCTGAGCACGTCGATCGTCCCCGAAAGCGACCAGCGCCCCGCCACGTCGATCGTATCCTGCCCGCCCCAGTCGCTCGAATGGATAACGAAGCCGCGCCGCGGCTCGACCGGCCCCCCGAAATGGACCGGCGCGTTGGGCGCTGCGCCAGGCTCGATCGAAAATTGCGCAAGCAGGTCGTGCAGGCCGAGCCCGGCGATCGTCGCACCCACGCCGATCCCGATCGCGCCCTTCTCGTCATGCGCGCAGATCGCGATCACTGCATGCTCGAAACGTGGATCGCCGATGCCGGGCATCGCCAGCAGGAATTGTCCGGTCAGAAAGGGTGCACTTTCAATCACCCGGCCATCATAGCGACACGGCTCCACGCTCGCACGCTTGAAATCCACGCGTCGTTGCACGAGGTAGGCGCCGTCGTGGTTTCGCGACGATCAGGAATCACCGCACCACAAGCGGCCATCAGGAGGATATCACCCATGACCATCAGCGTCGGCGATCGGCTGCCAAGCACCACTCTCGTCAAGGCGACCGCCAATGGCCCCGAGCAGATCAGCTCGGACGAGTATTTCAAGGGCCGCAAGGTTGCGCTGTTCTCGGTTCCCGGCGCCTTCACGCCGACCTGCTCTGCCAAGCACCTGCCCGGCTATCTCGACAAGGCCGATGAGCTGAAGGCGAAAGGCGTCGACGAGATCGCCTGCACCGCGGTCAACGATGCCTTCGTGATGGACGCCTGGAGCAAGAGCGCAGACGCGGGCGGCAAGGTCACCATGCTCGCCGATGGCAATGGCAGCTTCGCCGAAGCGGTCGGCCTGACGATGGACGTCACCAAATTCGGCCTCGGCAAGCGCGGCCAGCGTTACTCGATGCTGGTCAATGACGGTGTCGTCGAGCAGCTCAATGTCGAGGCGCCCGGCGAATTCAATGTCAGCTCGGCCGAGCATTTGCTAAGCGAGCTCTAAGGGCGCGACCCGGCCGGGCGCGGACATGAAACGATCTGCCCCGGCGCGGCGATGTAAAGGAACTGGCGGCATGCCCCCCGCGTTCAGGGGCAGCGATCGAGCGAGGACCAAGCCATGACCGAAGAAACCACACCTGCCGCAACCCCGGCTGCCAAGCCGGAAGAAAAATCCTTCTTCGAGCGCGCCCAGAGCGCCATCGAATCCGCAGTCGAGTCGACTGTGGAAGCAGTGAAGGAACATCCTGCCGCCGCAGCGGCGATCGCCGCCGGCGCGACCGCAGCCGTCGCCGGCGCCGCCTTCGGCATCAGCAAGCTGCTCGAAGACGACGACAGCAAGGCCTGAACCTGGCCGGGGCGCGCCTTCAACGGCGCGCCCTTATTGCCGTCCGCCGTCGTCTTGCCAGCGTCATGCTGCTGCTTTAGCGACGTAGGATGACGACTGCTTCCGATATCGTGGCCAAACTCGACCGTCTCTACCGCGCATCGGTCGAGCGGTTGCAGACGGCGCTTACCGCTTATCTTGCCACCGGCGCGGTTCCCGAGCGGAACTCCCGCCATGATGGCAGCTTCGCCTATCCCGAAATCAGGCTGCGCTACAAAGGCGGCGGCGATCGCCCAGCCCCGCTCCGCTCGTTCGGCCGGCTGGTGACGCCAGGCGACTATCGGATCAGCGTTACCAAGCCGGCGATCTTCGCCGATTACCTGACCGAGCAGCTGACCCTGCTGATCGAGGATTATGATGTCTTCGTCGAGGCAGTGCCCGGCCGGCAGGAAATTCCCTTCCCCTATGTTCTCGACGCCGGCCATGCGCTGAGCCTCGACGAGGTCTCCGCCCTCGACCTGGCGCGCCATTTCCCGGCGACCGAGCTCGCCTATATCGGCGACGAGATCGCCGACGGCCTGTACGCTGATGCCGACGGCACCCGCCCCCTCGCCTTGTTCGACGGCTTGCGCACCGACTTCTCGCTCGCGCGGTTGCGTCATTACACCGGCACGCCGCCCGAGCATGTGCAGCGCTACGTGCTGTTCACCAATTATCACCGCTATGTCGACGAGTTCGTGCGCTGGGCCTGCGCTCAGCTCGGTGAGGGCAGCCGCTTCACCGGTGTATCGGGCGCCGGCGGCACGATGATGCGCGCCGGCGACGATGTCGAGGCGATGCTGGCTGACAGCAGCGCGTGGCGGCGCCACCAGATGCCCGCCTATCACCTGATGGCGGATGACCGCACGGGCATCACGCTCGTCAATATCGGCGTTGGTCCGTCGAACGCCAAGACGATCACTGATCATCTCGCCGTCGTTCGCCCGGAAGCATGGATGATGATCGGCCATTGCGGCGGCCTGCGCCCGAGCCAGCGGATCGGCGACTATGTCCTGGCGCATGCCTATCTGCGCGACGATCATGTGCTTGACGATGTGCTGCCGCCGGAAATTCCGGTTCCCGCCATCGCCGAGGTCCAGCAGGCGCTTGCCCGTGCCGCCGAGACGATTTCGGGCCAGTCGGGCGAGGAATTGAAGCGCCGCCTGCGGACGGGCACGATCGTGACGACCGACGACCGCAACTGGGAACTGCGCTACGCCCGCTCGGCATTGCGCTTCTCGCTCAGCCGCGCCGTCGGCATCGATATGGAGTCGGCGACGATCGCGGCGCAGGGCTATCGGTTCCGCGTGCCTTACGGGACGTTGCTCTGCGTTTCGGACAAGCCGCTCCACGGCGAATTGAAGCTGCCGGGCCAGGCCAACCGCTTCTACGAGCGCGCGATCAGCGAGCATATGCGGATCGGCATCCAGGCCTGTGAGGAGCTTCGCCGCGAAGGCGCCAAGCTCCACAGCCGCAAATTGCGCGCCTTCAACGAACCGCCCTTCCGGTAACACGGAAACCCGACGCGTCTCGTGCGTTACGGCTGCTCAACATTTCAGGAGCATCCCCATGGCCACCGTCCCGAACAAGCCCGCCGCCTCGCGCAAGCCCGCCGCCGCCCGCAAGCCGGCCGCCCGCAAGCCAGCGGCGAAGAAAGCCGCGCCACGCAAGGTCGCGGCGAAGAAATCCAACAGCCATTGGGGCACGGCGGCGATCGTCGGCGGCGTTGCGGCTGTCGGTGCTGCAGCGACGGCGGCATTGTTCGCGATGCGCGGCAACGGCCCGGATTTTGGTACGCTTTTCAATGGCGACGACAACGCGCACCAGGCAGACGGCACTGATTCGTCCGCATCGTTCAAAGCAGGGATTGCCGACGAAGGCACCATCCCGGCCTGAACCTCCTTCTCGGTAGAATGGGAAGCAGCGATTCCCAGTCCCCGGATATCAATCCGGGGACGCTACCTGCCAGTGGAGCGCCGTGCGGGATCCAGATCACCGGTGTTAGAGAATCGGACTCCAGGTTGGTTATTCCGGGCCCTGAGTCGACCCGGCCGCGAGCCCGATTCCCGCTGTTTCCCGCTGTTATCGCGATTTTTTATTTCCGCCGCTGTTATGTTGGATTCTCCGCCCAATTTCGCCCTTCATTATCAATGCTTTACCGGACATCCCGCTGTTAACCAGGAACAGCGGGATAACAGCGGGGAACAGCGACGATAACAGCGGCGGAACAGCGGGCCTGCAGGATGGCGGCCCGCCCCTTGAATAAATCGGTCATGTCAAAGAGCAGGCGGAACCGAGACAGCATTCCCGCCCGCTCACTTTCCACAATCTCCCACCGGATTGAATCGAACCGATCCATTCCTGATCGCCGGCGCGGGGCACAGCCCACCGGCCGCCCCAACGCTCGCGCGATTCAACATTAGCTGATTCTGTTCTCAGGTCGTCCTTCCTTTCGAGAAGGCGACGATGGTGAGCATAGCTCCACACTATCCCGACGAGACACCGGCACTACCCACACTCGATCAGGGCGCCATCCCCGTCGATCCCAACCGCATAGACGCGAGATCCGGGAGCGGGCCTGCTGCGGACACGTCGCCGGCTGCGGCGCTGGCCAGCCCCTCGACACCAACGGCCATCGACACCCCAATTGGCGGGCCGTCCGGACCAGACGCGGCACTCGCGCCCCTTCCCCGCATCAGCGTCCGCGGCGGCAATATGGCCATGCGTGTGCTGAGCCGGGTGATGCAGGATCTCGACATCGTGACCGGTGGCACCCGCGCGGCGACCTACGAGGAGGTGGATGAACACGTAACGCGCAGAATTGCCATCGAGCGGGATCTCGAGAATGCCGCGCTGACGGCGATGGGCAGGCAAACCCTGCCTCTGGCCAGCCCGGGAACCGGGCCAGCTCCGGGCTATGACGCGTCGCTCGCGAATTCCCCAGCCGACAGGCAGCCCGCCATCGATCACGGCGGCGATGTGGACGCGTCGAGCACGGCAGGCACCGGCACGCCAGCGGCGCAGGTAATCCCGACGACAAAGGCCAGCGACAAGGCGACGCTGCCTTCCGCCCAGCCCGAAAACGCCGCGGAAACCGATCCAGCGGCATTGCCGGATGCGCTTCCCGCGCAGGGAACGTTCAAGGGCGGCAAGAAGGGGCTTGGCGACTGGTTCCAATATACCCAGTCCCTGGCGCATAGCGGTGGCAACCCGGCTGATGCGGCCGGACCGATCGGCTCTGGATATTTCAGGGGCGACGACACCGACATCGCCACGGCGGCGGCCATCGCCAAAGACACGATAGACGGCGCTGATCGCGCTCGCGATTTCATGAACAGCGACCTTACGATATCAGCACAATATTTTGAACAACTCGCCGCGATCGAGAGTCCCTATAAAAATCACTACGCGCTTATTGCCCAAATTCTCGATACGAAAATAGCGCTTGATGCCGCTGCTCTCGACCAAAAGGTCGGCCGGGAGGGAATGGCATACGCCCAGTTCTTCGGCCATGTCGCGCGCCAGGTCTCCGTTCCCGTAGATTTCGTCATGACGATAAAAGAGGTGGCGGACGGGACGATCTCGCCTGCGGAGGCAGCGGTCAATTTTGCAACCATGGGCCACGCCCATCAGGTCGCGAGCCTCGAGCGTATGGTCGCGAAGGGGGCTGAGAAACAGATCACTGAAAGAGCACAGCAGGCCGTAGGCGACGGTAGAGGCGATGGGGGCGCGGGAACGGGAAGACCAGCCGGCGGAGGCGGTGATAATGGAACCGGCAAAGGCGGAAAGGGTGGCGGCAACGATGGTGGTGAAGGCCCAACGGGGGACACCCCCAGGCGACCCAACCGGCAAAACATTTTGCAAACCTTGAGTCAGACATTGAGCGACCATCTGCCCGATATTAAAAGCGTCGACCCCAGTGCTCGGGTTGGATTCAGAGGAAGCTTGGCAAGCGGCACCAAAGGGCCGCATAAAAAATTCGCTCCGTTCGATCCAAAGAATTTTGATGTAGATGCCCTTATCGTCAGTGATAAGCTGGCAGACGAAGTAAAAATGTATAATAATTTTCGGAATGGATCTGATCACTCGACGATCTTGGCAATTCAAAACTCAATCGAGAAAGCGCTTCGTGCGAACCCACATTTTTCAGGAATGCGCGGCGCTTTCACCTTTAGGATCTATTCGCGTAATGAGTTCAGAGAAGTCGTTAATAAAAAACTCGAGAAAAAGATACCTCGTTCATGGTCAGATTTATCAATAGGTGATAAATGTACAAATTTGCTGTATTGGGAATAAAGCCCGTTAAAGGCCTGAATAACACCGCCGATATTATCGGAGAGATATTCGGTCACATACAATTCCACCGCGATGAAGATTTCATCTTCGATGAGTTTCCGGCTTATATCGCCAAAGATGATACTTATAGATATGCGCTACTGGGAATACCCGAATCTCCAGGGCACGATGATGGTGAATCGAAGAATGTATTTCAGTTCGAGATGCGGTCACTGGATCGCGATAACACGAATGGCCATATCAATATGTCGGAAGAGATAGCCGAAAAGCTAAATAGTGACGGGCGCCTTTTTTGCTGGACGTGATGCAACATGGACGAGGAGCGAGCATGCCGCCCGCGAAGGCCCCCTCACCAGCCGCTCGGCTTGCCCTTGTTCTGCTCGTCGAGCCACGCCTTCAGCGGCGCAAAATATTCCATGATCGCGTCGCCCGACATCTCGCGGCTGCCGGTGAATGCCTCGAGCGCGTCAGGCCAGGGCTTCGATTGGCCCATGGTCAGCATCGCGTTCAGCTTCGCACCCACCTCCTTGTTGCCGTAGAAGGAGCAGCGATGCAGCGGGCCGGTCCAGCCCGCCTGCTTGCACGCCGCCTGATAGAATTGGAACTGGAGGAGCCGGGCAAGGAAATAGCGCGTATAGGGAACTTCAGCCGGCACGTGATATTTGGCACCGGGATCGAACTTCGTTTCGTCGCGCTCGACCGGCGGTGCGACGCCCTGATATTGCAGCCGCAGCGCATTCCACGCTGCTTCATAGCCGTCCGGCTTGATCGATCCCGAGAAGACGCCCCAGCGCCATTTGTCGATCAGCAGCCCAAAGGGCAGGAACGCGACCTTGTCCATCGCCTGGCGCAGCAACAGGCCGATATCCTTGTCGGGGCTCGGTACCTTGGCCTGATCGAGCAGCCCGATCTGGACGAGATAGTCAGGCGTGATCGAGAGCGCGACGAAATCGCCGATCGCCTCGTGGAAGCCGTCATTGGCACCATTCTCGTAGAGGAAGGGCTGATCCTTATAGGCGCGCTGATAATAATTATGGCCGAGCTCGTGATGGATCGTCACGAAATCATCGGCATTGATCTTGAGGCAGGTCTTCACCCGGATATCGTCCTTGTTGTCGATATCCCAGGCCGAGGCGTGGCAGATCACCTCGCGATCGCGTGGCTTGGTGATCTGCGAGCGGATCCAGAAGCTGTCGGGTAGCGGTGCGAAACCGAGCGAGGAATAGAAACCCTCGGCCGTCTTCACCATCTTGAGCGGATCATAGCCCTTGGACTCGAGCAGCGCGCCCGTATCGTAACCGAGATCACCCGCGCCCTTCGGGGCGACAATATCGTAGATATTGCCCCATTCCTGTGCCCACATATTGCCGAGCAGATCGGCGCGGATCGGCCCGGTCTTCGACTGGATGGCGTCACCATATTTCTCGTTGAGCTTCCAGCGGACATAAGTGTGGAGCGCCTGGTAGAGCGGCTCGACCTGCTTCCACAGCCCGTCGGTCATCTTCGCGAACTCGGCCGGGCTCATGTCATAGCCCGAACGCCAGAGCGCGCCGGTATCCTTGTAGCCGAGGGTCACCGCGCCTTCATTGGCGATCCCGACCGAGCGCTGATAATCGCCCCGCATCTGCGCACCGACATTGTCATGCCAGCTCGTCCACATCTCCTGGAGCTTCGCCGGGTCGCGGACCTTGCCCATCGCCGCCTCGATGTCGCTGCCGTTGATCGGCTTGCCGTCGAGCGTTCCCTTGCCCGCGCCATATTCGGACGACATCCGGGTCACGATCGTCGCCAGTTCTGCCGCGGCGCCGGGCCGGGTCGGTGCCGGAAGCGTCAGGCCGTTGCGCAGCAGGGCGAGCTTGCGGGCGGTATCCGGCGACAGGTTCGGGATGGTGGCGTATTTCGCTGCGTCGAGCGCGTACTTGACCTGCAGCTCGGTCTGCTCGCTGCCGATGCGCGCGTTGATCGCATCCGTATCGTCAGTGATGTAGGTCGCGTTGATCCACCCGGCCTGGTTCGCGACCACCGAGAAATCGCCAAGCTCCTTCTCGGCGCGCGCGACAAAGCTGTCGGCGTCGGCGGGCGTAAGCGCCGCGGATTTGGCGGTCGCGGGTTCCGGCTTGTCCTTAGCGAGCGCGGGCGTCGCCGCGAGCGACAGGACAAGGGCGAGCATTGAGATGCCGGTGCGGATCATGTGCGATTCCCCGAAAATCAAAGGTGATGCCGTACGGTGTGCCGCCCGCGGGGCGCGGTCAAGCGGCGAGGAAGGCAGCGATCTCGCGTCCGAGCTCCGGCTTGACGACAGCGCTCATGTGACCGCCCGGGACTGTCCGCAGGATCGCATCGGGCAGCGCTGCGGCCAACGCCTCGGCCGAGCCATTGTCCTGGTCCTCGATGCCCGACAGGACCAGCACTGGCTGGCTGATCGTGGCAACCTCAGCCGGCGTCATGTTGGTGAAGGTGCCGATCAGGTTGAGCAAAGCGACCGGATCGCCCTTGACCGTTTTCAGAAAGGCTTCGGCCAGCCATTCAGGGCTGCCGCGCTCGTGCTTGCCGAGATGGGTCAGGATATGGCGAAAATGGTCGGCACGCGCGGTCGCGCCAGTCAAGCCGGCGAGGCCCATGCCCGACAGGACGACGCGACGCGGCAGGGCGCCCTTGATCAGCATCCGCGCCGTGGTGCGCGCGCCAAGCGAATAGCCGCCCAGATCATAATCGGTCAGCCCCAGATGCTCGATCAGGGCGAGGCCGTCGCGCGACAGCACATCAGGCGGATAGCTGGCAGCATCGTGCGGCTTCGCGCTCTCGCCGTGCGCGCGCAGGTCGGGCATGATGACGCGGAAGCCGCGATCGGCAATGGCGGCGGCGTGGCCGTAGCGTATCCAGTTAGTGAAGGCATCGGAGAAGAAGCCGTGGAGCAGCACGACCGGCCGCCCCTCGCCCAGCTCGCGCCACGCCAGGCGCACGCCGTCGAAGCTTTCGAAGAATCGGGTTTCAGTCGGGGAGTCTGCCAACAGTCTTCATCCAGCGATCGACGACATTCTTGTTCTGGTCGGTGCGATAGGTGGGCAGGCCGCGCGTGTCGAGCCATGCCTCGTGCCAGCTCTCGACCGCGAAATGATGAGTCGGACGAAAGCGCTCCGGGTCGTCGAAGCTACCGACGGTCAGGTCCATGGTCTCGCTGTCCGGGAATTCGAAGGTCAGCGGCGTGCCGCATGCCGAGCAATAGCCCCTGCTGGCGATCGGGGAAGAAGCATAGCGATCGGGCTCCTGCTCCCAGATCACGTCCGATTTCCTGACGTTCTTGAATGCGATCGAGACGCCGCCGGTCGCCCGCTGGCACATCCGGCAATGGCAAAGATAGGCATCGTCATCGGCGATGGCGACACTGTAGCGTATCCGGCCGCACTGGCAGCCACCCGTCATATTCCGGGCTTCGGTCACTTTCTGCTCCATCGTCTGCCCCTTGGATGCTGCACCGCGAAATAAACAGGTGTCGAGGGTTGGCTTATATAAGCATGCTTATTATGTGGCAGCCTATGAGCGACACCTTGGGTTTCCTGATTAGCGACGTTTCGCGGCTGATGCGACGCCGCTTCGACGAGCGCGCGCGGTTGATCGGCGTGACGCGGGCGCAGTGGCGCACGCTGACCATGCTCAGCCGCCACGAAGGCATCAACCAGGGTGGCCTGGCCGATCTGCTCGAGGTCGAGCCGATCACGCTGTGCCGGATGATCGACCGGCTCGAGGAAGCGGGGCTGGTCGAACGTCGTCGCGATCCGGCCGATCGCCGTGCCTGGCTGATCTTCCTGACCGCCAGGGCGCACCCGCTGCTCACTCAGCTTCGTGGCCTCGCCGACGACATGATCGAGAACGCCCTGTCCGGCCTGGACGAGGCCAAACGCATTGAACTCGCGCATACACTCGGCGTCATCCGCGCCAATCTCAACACCCCCTTCGAAAGCGACGAGGCCAACCATGGCTGATGCAGACCCCAAGATCGGCCGCGGCGTGACGCCGGTTGCCATCAACACGATCGAAGAGGTCGATGCACCCGAGACGAAGCAGCGCTCCTGGGGACGGATTGCGCTGATGCTCAGCGTGCCGCTGCTGATCGTCGCCATCGGCGGCTATCTCTGGATGACCGCGGGCCGCTACGTCTCGACCGACAACGCCTATGTCCAGCAGGATATGGTTTCGGTCAGCCCGGACGTCACGGGCCGGATCGTCGCGGTCAACGTCAAGGAAAACCAGCGGGTCAAGAAGGGCGACATGCTCTTCCGCATCGATCCCGTGCCCTTCCAGATCGCCCTCGACCAAGCCGATGCGGCGCTCGCTTCGGCGCGCGTCCAGGTCAATACGCTCTCCACCGACACCGGCAGCGCCCAGGCCGATATCGAGAGCGCCAATGCCGATATCCAGCTCGCCCAGGCGACCTATGAACGCCAGGCGCAGCTGATGAAGCGCGGCTTCACCACGCGCGCCAGCTTCGACGCCGCCGCCCATGAGGTCTCGGCAGCGAAGGCGCGCCTCGCAACGGCCAAGGCAAGTGCGGCCAAGGCGCGCAACCAGATCGGTAGCGGGACCGGCGCCTCGGGTGCGCCAGCGGCGATCCAGGCGGCGATGGCTGCGCGCGAGAAGGCGGCGCTCGAGCTCAGGCGCACCACTGTCTATGCTCCGGATGACGGCATCGTCAGCCAGACCGGCCGGCTTCAGGTCGGCACCATCATGCCGAGCGGCGTTCCCCTGCTGAGCCTTGTCAGGAACGGCGGCGCCTGGGTCGAGGCCAATTTCAAGGAAACCGATCTCAACCATATGGCGGTAGGCCAGCCAGCGCGGATAAAGCTGGACGCCTATCCCGGCCTCGCTATCCGCGGCCATGTCCTGAGCATCGGCGCCGGCACCGGCTCCGAATTCTCGGTGCTTCCAGCGCAGAACGCCAACGGCAACTGGGTCAAGGTGACTCAGCGCGTGCCGGTGCGCATTGCGATCGACGGCAGTCCGTCGCGCCCGCTGATCGCTGGCCTCAGCGCAAGCGTGAGGATCGATACGAAAGCCAATCGTGACTGATCCAGTCCCCGGCCAGCCGATGCTGGCGGTCAGGCATCGGTGGCTGGTGATGATCGGCGTCATGGGCGCCGTCGTCATGCAGATCCTCGACACGACGATCGCCAATGTGGCGCTGCCGCATATGCAGACCAGCCTCGGCGCAACCGGCGATACCGTCACCTGGGTGCTGACCAGCTACATCATCGCGTCCGCCATCGCGATTCCCGCGACCGGATGGCTTTCCGACCGACTCGGTTCCCGCAACCTGTTCCTCTGGGCGGTCGGCGCCTTCGTCATTGCATCGATGCTGTGCGGTACCGCCGTCAGCCTCGAGGAAATGGTGCTGTTCCGTATCCTCCAGGGAATCGCCGGCGCGTTCATCAGCCCCCTGTCGCAGACCGCGATGCTCGACATCAGCGCGCCCGAGCGGCAGAACAAGGCGATGTCGATCTGGGCGATGGGCGTGATGGTCGGCCCGATCATGGGGCCGGTACTCGGCGGCTGGCTTACCGAGAGCTATAACTGGCGCTGGGTCTTCTATGTCAACGCGCCGGTCGGTGCGCTCACCTTCGCGATCCTGTGGTTTCTCCTGCCCTCGCGGCCGAAGGCAGTGCGTGCGTTCGACATGACCGGCTTCGCCCTGATCTCGATCGCGGTGGCGAGCTTCCAGCTGATGCTCGATCGTGGCCAACAACGGGACTGGTTTTCGAGTCCCGAGATCATCATCGAGGCAATGATCTCGGCTGCGACAGCATGGATGGGGATCATCCACCTTGCGACGGCCAAGAAACCGCTGTTCGACCGCAACCTGTTCAAGGATCGCAACCTCGTCGTCTCGATGTTCTTCATGGTCGTCATCGGCATGTCGACCATGGCCCCGATGTCGTTGCTGCCGCCCATGCTCCAGCAGCTTTACGGCTACCCGGTCGTCGATACCGGCATGCTGATGGCGCCGCGCGGTGTCGGCGTGCTGTTCACCATGTGGTTCTCCGGCCAGATGATGGGCAAGATCGACACCCGACTCCTGATCGCCGCCGGTCTTGTCCTGTACTCGGTCTCGCTGTGGTTGATGTCGGGATGGTCGCTCGACATGGATTACTGGCCGATCGTCATCAGCGGCTTCATCCAGGGGCTCGGCATGGGCTTCGCCTTCATGCCGCTCAACTCGCTCGCTTTCGGCACGCTCGGCCACGCCTATCGCACCGAGGGTGCGAGCCTACTCAACCTGATGCGCAGCATCGGCCAGTCGGCGGGCATCTCGGTAATGGCGGTGCTGCTCGCCCGCAATGTCCAGACGGCACATTCCGATCTCGCCGGGCATATCACGCGCACCGCAATTCCAACGCTCGACCTTGGGGCGCTCGACCGCTTCGGCTCGCTGTCGGATACAGTGTTCGTGATGGCCGACGCGATGATCAACAAGCAGGCAGCGATGATCGCCTATATCGACGACTTCCGCCTGATGGCGTGGGTGGCGATCCTGGTGATACCGCTGGTGCTGCTGCTCAGGAAGCCCAAGGGCAAGGTCGAGGCGGTCATCGCCGAATAGAGATCAGCGCAGCAGGATCGCCGTGAACTCGGCCAGCGGCGCGCTTTCCTCGAATGCCGGCGTACCCCCGGGAAGCGCAATCCAGGGTTGCTTGCGCTTCACCCAGATATGCGCGCGGGGTTCGATCGTGTCGCTCGCATCGAGCGTGCCGGCACGGACCATAGCGATGCCCGGCCGCGCGCTGTTCGTGTTCCACAATCGCGTATGGCACGTCCCGCACACCCTCTGCCAGGACTGGGCGCCACTCGGACTGGTGAAGCGATAGTCGATGATCGGCCCGCTCGCGGTGATCGCGTCCTCGCGAACGACCGCCTGCTCGGTAAAGGCGCTGCCCGACCAGCTCTGGCAATCGAGGCAATGACAGCAATAGACTGGCGGCATCGCCTCGACGGCGAGCGCGTAACGCGACTCGCCGCAGCGGCAACCGCCTTCCATCATCCGCTCAAGCCGCCTTTTGCAGGTGCCGCCGCCCGAGCAGTTCAGCGATCTGCACTGCGTTCAGCGCCGCACCCTTGCGGAGATTGTCGCTGACGCACCACAAGGCCAGCCCGTTCTCCACCGTCGGGTCCTCGCGGACGCGGCTGATGAAGGTGGCATATTCGCCGACGCACTCGATCGGGGTGATATAGCCGCCGTCCTCGCGCTTATCGATCAGCATCACGCCGGGCGCCTCGCGCAGGATCTTCTGCGCCTGCTCGGCCGTGATCTCGTTCTCGAACTCGATGTTGATCGCTTCCGAATGACCGACGAACACCGGCACGCGGACACAGGTAGCGTGGACCTTGATCTTCGAGCCGAGGATCTTCTTGGTCTCGACCACCATCTTCCACTCTTCCTTGGTCGAGCCGTCGTCGAGGAAGCTGTCGATGTGCGGGATCACGTTGAACGCGATCTGCTTGGTGAACTTGGCAGGCGTCGCCGGATCGCCGACGAAGATGTTGCGGCTCTGCTCGAACAGTTCGTCCATCCCCGCCTTGCCCGCGCCCGAGACCGACTGATAGGTCGCGACCACGATCCGCTTGATCGTGGCGAGATCGTGGAGCGGCTTGAGCGCGACGACCATCTGCGCGGTCGAGCAGTTCGGATTGGCGATGATGTTCTTGCGGGTGTAGGTCGAGATCGCCTCGGGGTTCACCTCGGGCACGATCAGCGGCACGTCCGGATCCATCCGGTAGAGCGACGAATTGTCGATCACCGTGCAGCCCGCAGCGGCGAAGCGCGGAGCATGGATCTTGGTCGCGTCGGAGCCGATCGCGAACAGCGCCATGTCCCAGCCGGCGGGATTGAAATTGTCGATATTCTGGACCTTGAGCTTGCGCCCGGTCTCGCCGAAATCGACTTCGTCGCCCTGGCTGCGCGACGATGCCAGAACGGCGATCTCGTCAGCCGGAAACTCGCGCTCGGCAAGGATGTTGAGCATCTCGCGCCCGACATTTCCCGTCGCTCCAGCGACCACGACCCGGTAACCCATTATCCAAACTCCAGTGGAAACGAGGCGGTCGCATACGCCCCTTATCGGCTTTGTCCAGTACAGGAAATCTATCGGCGGCGCGAAATCGCATCGCCGCTTCCGCCGGATGCCGCTGCCGCCCGCCGCCGCTCATCAGAGATTTTCGATTCACGCAAAGACGCGAAGGCGCAAAGCTGGCGCGTTATTGGCGCCTTTCGCCGTCGGATTCTCGAGTCATCCAAGGGCGCTGACGCGCAGGAAGCGCCCTGAATCTTCGCGTCTTCGCGTGAATCCAGTCCCTTCTACTCAGCCGCCTTCGTCCCCAGCTTTGCGTCGAGGAAGTCGAAGATCGTCGTCCAGACATGGATGTCGCGCCCGGCGCTGTGGGTCTTGCCTGGGTAGAACATCATCTCGAACGGCACATTGTCAGCCTGCATCTTCGCTGCGAAGGCAGTCGAGTTGGTGAAAACGACGTTGTCGTCGGACATGCCGTGGATCAGCAGCAACGGGTCGCTGATCTTGTCGGCATCCCCCAGCGCATCCGAGGAAGCATAGGCCTTCGCGTCCTTCTTCGGATCGCCCATATAGCGCTCGGTATAATGGGTGTCGTAGAGTTCCCACTTCGTCACCGGCGCGCCCGAAATGCCGGCTGCATAGACGCCCGGGTTCGCCTCGAGCATCTTCAGCGTCATGTAACCGCCATAGGACCAGCCATAGATCGCGACCTTGTCGGGATCGATAAAGGGCTGGCTCTTGATCCACTTCGCCGCGGCAAGCTGGTCCTCGACCTCGACCGTGCCCATGGCGCGGTAGATGTGATCCTCGAATGCCTTGCCGCGATTGTACGAGCCGCGATTGTCGATCCGGAAATAGACATAGCCGCGCGACACCACATATTGGGCCATCGGGTTCTGCCAGCCGCGGGTGACCTGCTGGCCGGTGCCGGGGCCGCCATAATGCTCGAAGAACACGGGATATTTCTTCCCTTCGACGAGCGGCGGGGTGATCATTTCGTAATAGAGGGTGGTGCCGTCGGCGGCCTTGAAGCTGCCATAGGTCGTGGCCTGGTGATGGGCGAGATAGGGGTAATAGGGATGCCCCGGCACCACGGCATTCTCATTGACCCATGACAGTCGCTTGCCGGTGATATCGGCCAGATAGGTCTGCGCCGGCTGGGTTGCGTTCGAGCGGGTGACGATGATCCGGCTCGCGGCCGAATCCATGGTCGCGTTGTTCCACCAGCCGAGTTCGGTCAGCCGGGTGATGACGTTCGGATGGGCGATGTCGACTGAATAGAGGTGCTGCTCGAGCGCGCCGTCCTTGTTGCCGATGAAATAGAGCCGGCCCTTCGCCTCGTCGACGCCGGCGAGGCTCTGCACGACCCAGGGGCCCTTTGTCAGCTGAATCCATTTGCCGTGCGCGAAGCGGTAGAGATGGCCATAGCCATCGCGCTCGGAACGCCAGATCAGGCTGCCGTCGCGCATCGGACGATAGGCATCGGTCAGGTTGAGCCAGCTGCGCTCGCCCGATTTCTCGGTGAACAGGACGGTCGATTTGCCCGTGGCCGGATCGACCCTGAGCATGTCGAGGGTCTTCTGATCGCGCGTTTCTCGCTGCACGAGCAGCGTCTTGCCGTCGGGCGTCCAGTTCACCCGGGCGAGATAGATATCGGGATCGCTGCCGAGGTCGACCTTCACCTGGCCCGAGCCATCGGCGCTCATGACGTACAGCTCGACCAGCACATTGGGCGTGCCGGCTGACGGGTAGCGCTGTTCATACACCCTTGTGCCGTCAGCGCCGATCGCTGCCCGGGTGACCACGCCGACCGGCGCCTCGTCGAACTTCTCGACTGCGATCCGCGCGTCGCCCGGGGACCACCAATAGCCGGTGCGGCGATCCATTTCCTCCTGGGCGACGAACTCGGCCTCGCCCCAATGGACGGTGCCGGCGCCGGTCGTGGTCAACTGCTTTGCCGTGCCGCCCGCAAGCGGCTGCACGAACAGGTTCTGGTCGCGCACAAAGCTGACAAAACCTCCGGCCGGGCTGATGACAGGATTGAGCTCGCCGCCGGGCATGGTGGTCAGGCGCGTGACTCTGCCGTCGAGGGTCGCGAGATAGAGATCGCCATCGAGCGGAACCAGGATCGACTTGCCGTCAGGCGCCCAATCATAGGCGATGATCCCTTTCGAACCGCCAACGCGGGCGCGCTCGCGCTGCATCTTCTCGGCCTCGGAAAGCTCGGCACCGCTCCCGACCTTCTTCGAATCGACCAGCATCCGTTCCTTGCCGGTCTTCGTGTCGAGCGCCCAGAGATCGAGCCGATCCTTTTCGTCGGGCCGCGGTCGGAGCGACGTGAGCAGCGTGCCGTCCGGCGAGAGCTTCAGCGCGCGCGGCTGCGCGCCGGCGAGATCGGGGCTCGCGAACAGGCGCTTGAGCGTCAGCGGCCGCGATGCTGTGTCGGCGGCAGCGGCAGGCGCCGTGGCAGGCTCAGCGGCCATTGCAGGTATCGCCAGGGCGGCGAGCATCACGCCCGCCAGCAGCCAGGATTTTGGCATCGTTCATCTCCAGTCCCGATAGTCTTTCGCCGCGCGAATGGCGGTGGATGGCGGGCGTTATCGCGGGGCGGGCCGATGAGGTAAAGGGCGGCGTCGCATGCGGCACCGTGCCTTGGAGCGTTACGCTGGGAGAGGCTCTTCGTGGATCCCGGAACCGTGCAAACAGGAGGCGCGACTTGTGCCTGTGATCGTGATCGCGCGACTCTTCCGCTATTCTGCAAGCCGGGTCGATTGCCCGGCGCGGCTCACGATCTTTCGGACCAGGATCAATATGTCGTCACGCCGCCCTGCTTGACCGTAGGGGCCTGGCCGTTGGAGCGATCGATGGCAGCCCATTCGTCGGCAGTATGACAAGTCTGGCTCGTCATGCGCGTGGTGGTGGATTGATCGCTACGACAAATGCGGCGCGGCTTCTTCACCTTCACAGGCTTGGCGGCGTCGCTAGCGCCCGCCGGCGCACTCGGTGCCGCCTCCTGTGCAAAAGAAGGAACTGACAAGGTCAGGCAGGCAAGGGCGACCACGAGCTTCAACAATATCAATCTCCAGACAGTCGGCGAACGACAAAGCGACGATTTCCGGGCGGGGTTCTATGGAATCGATGCTGGCAAATCAACCGCTTACGCCGCAATTGTCCGCCAATATCTGCTCCCGCCTGAAACAATCTCCGGCATGGTCGTTCACCACGCCCGTCGCCTGCAGCCACGCATAGACGATCACCGGCCCGACGAATTTGAAACCGCGCTTCTTCAGCGCCGCGGACATCTCCTCCGAAAGCGCCGACTTGACCGGTACCTGCATGCCGTCGCCCAGGATCGGCTCGCCGCCCGCCACGCCCCACACGAACGCCGAGAAATCCTCCCCCGCCTCGCGCATCGCGAGATACGCACGGGCATTGCCGATCGTCGCCGCGATCTTGGAGCGTGAGCGGATGATCCGGGCGTCAGCCAGGAGGCGCTCGATATCGGCCTCATCGAAGCGCGCCACGATCTCCGGATCGAAGCCCTTGAACGTCTCCCGAAAGGCATCGCGCTTGCGCAGGATGGTGATCCAGGCAAGCCCGGCCTGAAAGCCATCGAGCATCAGCTTCTCCCACAGCGCGCGACTGTCGCGCTCGGGCACGCCCCATTCAGCATCATGATAGGCGCGCATCAGCGGGTCGTTATCGGCCCAGGGGCAGCGGTGTTGAGTCATTGCGTTCCAGTCACGCGGCTTCGTTCAGGGATCGCGCCATCCCCGCCCTTAATGACGCAGCGCCCACCATCGCCGCAATCCCCATGACCGCGCAAAATGCCCCGAACCACAGGACGCGGATGACGTCCTGGTCGCCAATCAACAGCCCGGCGAGCAACGGCCCAAGACTTGACCCCGTCAACTGCGCGCCGCCGATCAGCAGCGCAGCGCGCCGGCTTTGATCGGCGGCGATCATGATCGGGATCTGGAACGGCAGGGCGAACAGCCAGAGGAAGCCGAACAGCGCGGTCGCCGCCACGAACGCGGTTGCCGAGGGCGGCGCGGCCATGATCGCCAGCAAGGCGAGGTTGATCAGCCCGACCACCATGATCGTCGCCCGCGCCGGCAAGCGCCCCGCAAGCAGGGTCGCAGCGCTCGCGCCAAGCACCTGCATGGCAAGCGACAAGGGCGCGACGATATGGATCGTCGCAGCGGCGATGCCGTGGCGGAAGCCGAGCGGCTCGACATAGACCCAGACGGCGACGATGAAGGCGAGATAGGCGACGACACCGCCCAGGGCGATCAGGCCGCGCGCCGACGGCGTTCCTCCCGCTTCGTGCCCCGCCTCGAGCGGTGTATAGGCACGCGGCAGCCGGGGAAGCGCCAGCAATCCAGCCAGGGTGACGATACCGAGCGCGGTGAAGCCGACCGCGCTACCCGCCGCGACATAGCCGATCACGCTGGCCAGGGCGAACTGCGCAAGCGTCTGCGCGGCGAGATAGATGCCCGACCATCGCTCCGGCCGGTCGGTGCGGATGATGAAACCGATCGCGATCCAGATCAGCACGCCCTCCCCCAGCCCGGCGATGATCCGCGCGCCGAACAGGGCGCCGATACCGAGAAGCGGAGTCAGCAGGTCAATGCCGCCGGTCACCAGCAGGGCCGCGCCCGCGATCGCGCGGAGCCGGCTCACCGGCAGGACGAAACCCGCGCCGCCGGCCGCGATCCCCATCGCCAACAGTTCGACCGTGGCAAGGGTGCCAAGCGCGCTGACTGACAGCCGCCCCTCGCTCGCCAGCGCGCCGAGCAGCTGCGGCTGCAATCCGGGGATCAGGACGCCGATCACGCCGACGACGAACACCGCCAGCACGCGATCGGAAGCAAGGTTCATCGCGCGCGACCACGTGCACTGACCGGCCACATCTCCACCAGCGTATCGCCCCTGACGACGTGGTAATAGTCATAGAGGTTCACGGTCGGGTCGCAGTGCGGCACGGTCAGGCTCACCGGATCGCCGGGACGCAGCCGCACGCCGATATCGGGCGACACGAGTGCTGCGTGCTCGTCGCCCATGAACATGAACAGAGTCTCGACCGGGGCGCCGCGCTGCACTTGCGCGGCGCCGCCGTCAGTCGAGAGCGATTTGAAGCCTGCGTCGATCGTGACCAGGGCCGCATGGTTCGCGCTCACCACCCGCGCATCGACCGAGAGCGAGGTTTCGAACGGCACCGCCGCACCGTCGGCAAGGTCGCAATCGAGATATTGCTTGTCCATGAAGACATAAGATCCGGCCTGGAGCTCAGTGAACAGGCCGAGCTCGAGATCGATATGATGCGAGCCGGTGCCCGATCCGCTGACGATCTCCGGCTGGAAGCCGGCCTCGGCAAGGGCGGCGATCACGCTCCGCAGATAGTCGGTGCGGTCCACGATCGCTGCGCGGCGGGCGGCATAATCCTCGATGTGCTGCTGCGCGCCGCAATAATATTGGACGCCGCGATAGACGAGGCTCGCAGACCGCGCGATCGCCTCGGCTACGGCAACCGCAGCTTCGGCCGACTCGACGCCGGTGCGCCTGATACCGGGATCCACATCGATCACCACGTCGAGCATCGCGCCCGCCGCGGCAAGCGCATCCTGCCACCGATCGACCATCTCGACATTGTCGATCGCCGCCATCAGCCCGATCCCGCGCTTCGCCAGCGCCGCCAGCCGCTCTATCGCACCAGGCGCGCTGACCGGCGACGTGATGAGCAGGCCGGTGATCCCGCCATCGGCGAGCACCTCTGCCTCGCCGATCTTGGCGCAGCACAGGCCGATCGCGCCGGCGGCGATCTGGCGCTTGCCGATATCGACGCTCTTGTGGGTCTTGGCATGCGGCCTCAGCGCAACCCCGCGCGCGGCGGCAAAGGCCTGCATGCTACTGATATTGCGGTCGAGCTTCTCGATGTCGAGCACCAGCACCGGCGTGTTGAGGGCGCTGCGCGAACCCTGCTGGCCGATCAGATGAGCGTGCAGTTCAAGGTCGTCCATCAGGAAAACAGCTCCGTCATATGCTGGTTGAGGAACTTGCCCTCGGGATCGGCCGCGCGCCGCACCGCGCGATAGCGCTCCGCCATCGGATAGAGCATGTCCACATCGGCGCGCGTCAGCGTGTGGCGTTTCGCCCAGTGCGGCCGCCCGCCATGGGCGCGGAAGATCGCCTCCGCATCGGCAAACAGGGTACGCCACGGCATCTTGGCATATTGGTGCATCGAGATCGCGGCGACCGGCCCGGCATTCATCGGGCTCATCCAGATATCGTCGGGGGCGACGATCCGGAACTCGAACGGGAAGGACACGGGAAGGCGCTTCCGGCGGATCCAGCGGACAACCTCCTCGAGGGTCTCGAGCCCGGTCGCGCGCGGCATCTCATATTCCATTTCCTCGAACCGGATCGTTCGATCCGACGGGAAAATGGCATGCGCCGGGCCGCGCCGTTGGCCATCGAAGCTGGTCTTCATCATCGCCCATTGCAATGTCGGCACCAGCGCCGGCACGAATGCCCCGACGTTGAGCAGGCGGCGAAAGGCGGTCTCCTCGATGTCGGTTGTGGAGGCCGGCGGATCGCACGGATCGCATGGCTCCAATGTCTTCAGGATGGCGCTGTCGCTGTGCGGGAAGAGCCAGAACTCGACATGCCGCTGCTGCTCGACCAGCTCGTCATAGCGCTCCCGGATCTCGCCCCAGGGCTTCTTCTCGATCCGCTCGGCGAGGTGGAAGGCAGGCACGACCTCGGCCTCGATCTCGGTGGCGATGCCGAACAGGCCGAGCGACAGGCGCTGCGCCTGGAACAGATCGGGGTTGGTGGTTGCATCGCACCAGACCGGCTCGCCGTCAGCGCCGATCAGCCTGAAGCCGCGCGCGAAGGTCGCGAGATTGCCGAGATCGCGGCCGGTACCGTGCGTGCCTGTCGCCATCGCGCCGGCAAGCGATTGCGGGTTCACATCGCCCTGGTTGGCGAGGGCGAGGCCCTCATCCCACAGGGCCGCGGTCAGCCGCTTGATGCTCCATCCCGCCGGGATTCGCGCCGTCCTGCGATCGGGGGCGACAGTGATCGTGCCCGCCATATCCTCCAGGGAGAGGATCAGGCCGTCCGACTGGCAAAGCGGCATGAAGGAATGGCCCGCGCCGGTCGCGCGCACGCTGGCGGCGCCGCGTACCGCATTTGCCAGTTCAGCCTCGGTCTTCGGGCGCAATAGCGGCGCGCTGGCGGCGACGCTGCCGGACCAGTTCGACCAGCTCATCGCGCCGCCGAGCCTTTCACTTCATCATGGATGATGGTGCATTCGAGCGTCCTTGCGTGGCACATCACGAGATCGACCCCTCCCTCTTTTTCCCGGCGCGGCCGGATTCGGCAGCTTGCGCCATGTCCGCAGCATGATGGCGGCCCGGCGTTTCGCAAGGAATACCGATATGTCGGAACGGCGCAAACGAAACAGGGCGCGGAGGCCATCGCCCCCGCGCCCTGCTCCTGTCTCGTAGCGGATAACCGCTGCCCGATTACTCGGCGGCGGTCGCCTTGGCCGGGCGTGTGTCGCGGCGCTCGGCGATACGCGCCGACTTGCCGGTGCGGCCGCGCAGATAATAGAGCTTGGCACGCCGCACGGCGCCCTTGCGGACCACCTCGATCGAATCGATGTTCGGCGAATAAAGCGGGAAGACGCGCTCGACGCCCTCACCGAACGAAATCTTCCGCACGGTGAAGTTGGAGCCCATGCCCTTGTTCGAACGCGCGATGCACACGCCCTCGTAATTCTGGACGCGGGTGCGCTCGCCTTCGACCACCTTCACACCGACCTTCAGCGTGTCGCCGGGGCGGAATTCGGGGATCTTCCTGGTCTCGAGAAACTTGGCGATGTTCTCGGCTTCGATCGTCTGGATGAGATTCATCTCATTCGTCCTTCGTCTGTCGCCGCGCGCCAGAGGGCGACTGGACCCGAGCACCCTCATGGCGCTCCCAAAGGTCCGGCCGCCTTAGCCGTGTATCGGTCTCGGCCATGTGCTTTCGCCATGCCGCGATCCTCGCATGATCCCCCGATCGCAGCACTTCGGGGATCGTGCGCCCTTCCCATTCAACAGGTCGGGTATATTGCGGATATTCGAGCAGCCCCGTTTCGAAGCTCTCGTCCACGCCGCTTGAAGCCGCGCCCATTACGCCGGGAAGCAGCCGAATGCAAGCATCGAGCAGCACCAGCGCCCCCATCTCGCCGCCGGAGAGGACATAGTCGCCGATCGAGACCTGCTCGATCGCGCGGCCTTCGAAGATGCGCTCGTCGAAACCCTCGAACCGGCCGCAGAGGATGGTGACGCCGGGGCCGTCCGCCAGTGCGCGGATCCGGGCCTGGTCGAGGGGTTTGCCGCGCGGGGTCATGGCAAGAATCGGCCGGTCGTCAGCGACGCTGTCGATCGCGGCGGCGAGCACATCGGCACGGAGCACCATCCCTGCCCCGCCGCCCGCCGGCGTGTCGTCGACGGTGCGGTGCTTGTCGGCCGCGAAGTCGCGGATGTTGACTGCGCCCAGCGACCATTTCGCCTCAGCCAGCGCCCGGCCTGCGAGCGACACGCCGAGCGGCCCCGGGAACATCTCGGGATAGAGCGTGAGGATGGTGGCAGCGAAGGTCAATTGCGGACGGCTTTTCGAAGGAACTTCAGACAAAGTGCGGCGGCGACGAGCCCCACCGGAAAGAGCAGCAGTGCCACGATCACACACGCAGCAATGGCCATTGCACCAAGATCGGTAATGTGGCCCATGCCGAACATCATCCAAAGCGCCAGCGCGATGGCAAGGAGGGGCAAGAGTGATGCCGCCAAGGTCATTTTGATACCCAGGCGGAGTTGTGGCCGGAATCTTTCAAAGAACCAGGCGAGAAGCGCGGCCGCGAGACCCTGCGCAAAGCAGGCCGACACAAGGGCAGCTGTATCACTCATCATGAATCCTTTGGGGGGAACGACTATCATCTCGTCCAGTTCTCTAGCTTGAGACCAGGAATATCAGCAAAATCCCGCTCGTTGTTCGTGACAAGAGTCAGCCCTAGCGCCAATGCGTGGGCTGCGATCAGGCGATCGAACCGGCCGCGCTTGAACGGCAGGGTCGCGTAAATGCCTGCGGCGACTTCGTCGAAATCAACAACTGGAATGTTGCGCCTGAAATCCAGCATCTCGGGGGCGTCATTGACCTCGGCGCCGTAGCCCAGCCCCACTTCGGCCAATGTCACGGCCGAGATCACGACTGAACGTGCAGCCTGATCCGCGACTTTCGCGGAAAGCTTTTCCGACGCCCCCTTCAAAAGATAGATGCAGATGTCGCTATCCAGCATGAAAGCCGGGTCAGCCATCTCGATTCAGCTTCTTGCAGTCCCAATCCAGCTCACGCTCTTCGAATTCGCGGTCTTCAGGCGTCAAAAGCTTCAACCACGGGATCTTCCCCGCAAAGCCGCTAATGTCGATCTTGCGCTCGGCCTTGACCGGCTCAACGATGAAGCGGCCCCGCTCCTCGCGCACGGTCATCTCGACGCCAGCCTCGATCCCCAGCGATTTGGGAAGCCTGAGGGCAACCGAATTGCCCGATTTAAAGGTTCGTGATGTGCGGGGCGCGTTCATGACATTCTCTTTCGTATATACAAATTGTATATACTAACTGGCTACATTGTCGTCAATCGTGGAACCATCGCGGACGCGGGCACTTCAGGCGCGATGGAGGATTGCATCATCATCGGCGCCGGCCCGGCGGGATTGACCGCCGCGATCTATCTCGCGCGCTTTCACCTTTCGATCCGGCTGTTCGACTGCGGCACCAGCCGCGCCGCGCTGATCCCCTGCACGCGCAACCATGCCGGCTATCCCGGCGGGATATCGGGCAAGGATCTGCTCGCGCTGATGCTGGAGCAGGCCGAGAACTTCGGCGCCGAGCGCGAACTGGCCGAGGTTTCGTCGATCGTGCCCAAAGACGATGGCTTCGAGGTGCATGTCGGGGAAGGCGACCATGTGTTTCACGCGCGAACCGTCTTGCTGGCGACGGGCGTGGTGAACAACCCGCCGGATATGCCGCGCGAGGAGCATGATGCGGCGCTCGCTCGCGGGCTGCTCCGCTATTGCCCGATCTGCGACGGTTACGAAGTGACCGACAAGCGCGTCGGGGTGATCGGCACCGGCGACCACGGCATGCGCGAAGCGTTGTTCCTGCGCGGCTTCAGTCGGGACGTGACGCTGATCGCACCGGGCGCGGCGCATGATCTGGATGAAGCGTGCCGGGCCAGGCTCGAAGAGGCGGGGATCGTTCATGTCGACGGCCCCTGCGTGCCGATACGGATCGATGGCGACCAGATCGTGGCGACGACGCCGGACGGAGAACTGGCTTTCGATAGCCTCTACCCCGCGCTAGGCTCGCGCATTCGTTCGAAGCTTGCGGTTGATGCCGGTGCGCGCGCCTCCGAGGATGGATGCCTCGAGGTTGACGATCACCAGCGCACCACCCTCCCTGGCCTGTTCGCGGCGGGCGACGTGGTGAAGGGACTCGACCAGATCAGCCATGCGATGGGCGAAGCCGGTGTCGCCGCGACGACGATCCGCAACTTGCTCGCCGAGAAAAGTCCGCTCAGGCGCTGACGAACTCAGCGGCGACGAGCATCCGCGCGTCATCCCATTCGGGCACTGCCTCGGGGCGCATCGGGACCATGAAGCGTTTCTTGTCGGGGCGTTCGATCTCGATCACGTCGCCCGCGCCGAAATTGTCGATCGCCACGACCGTGCCGAGCGCTTCGCCATCGGTGGAGATCGCGGGCAGGCCAAGCAGGTCGGCGTGATAATATTCGCCCTCGGCGAGCGGCGGCAGCGCCGAGCGCGGCACGGTCAGCTCGGTGCCGCGCAACGCCTCGGCAGCATTGCGGTCATTGACCTCGGCGATCCGCGCGATCGTGCCGTTGCTGCCGGGGCGCACCGATTTGAGGGTCAGGGTGCCGTTGTTGAAGCTTTTGTACGGTTTCAGGTCCTCGGCGAAGACCTTGAGGCGGACCTCCCCCGCCACGCCGTGCGCGCCGATGATGACGGCGAGCGTGACGGGGGTGTCGGCAGGCATCAGCCCTCGGCCGGAGCCTGGGCGCTCTCGCCCTCGGCGACATTCGCCTCGGCGGGCGTTTCCTCGGCTGCCGCCTCAGGCGCTGCTTCGACCGGCGGCGTCGCTTCTGAAACCGCCTCGGCGACTGCTTCGGCTTCCGGCGTCGGCTCTTCGGTGGCAGCTTCGACCTCGGCGGCCATCACTGCCTCGGCTTCCTCGTTGCTGTCCTGGGCTGGGGCTTCCTCGGCGACGGGCTCGGGAGCAGGCGCGGCGGCGGCAGCTGCCTTCGCCTCTTCGGCCTCGGCGAGCTTGGTCGCACGCTCTTCAGCGCGCTCGGTTGCCTTGTCGCCCGGCTTGCCCTTGTTGGGGTTGTTACGGGCGACGCGCTCACGGACGCCGGCAACGTCGAGGAAGCGGGCGACGCGATCGGTCGGCTGCGCGCCGACGCTCAGCCAATGCTTGGCGCGCTCGCCGTCGAGGATGATGCGCTTGTCGTCATCCTTGGCGAGCAGCGGGTTATAGGTGCCGAGCTTCTCGATGAAGCGACCGTCGCGGGGCGAACGAGCGTCCGCAACCACGATCTTGTAATAAGGACGCTTCTTGGAGCCGCCACGCGACAGACGAATGCTGAGTGCCATTAGTTTTACTTCCTTCTTTCGATTACGTTATTTCTTCTTGATCAAATTCTCGAAGCCGGGCGGGAGATTGGACTGGCCGCCACCGAGGCCCGGCAGGCCGCCGCCATTGCCGAGCAGGCCGCCGAGTCCGCCTGCGCCACCGAGGCCACCGCCCCCCATGCCGCCTCCACCCATGCCGCCCATGCCGCCGCCGCCCTTGCCGAGCATCGCCATCATCCCCTTCAGGCCGCCCATCTTGCGCAACTTCTTCATCGCGGTGGACATTTCCTGATGCATCTTGAGCAGCTTGTTCACGTCCTGGACGGTCGTGCCGCTGCCCTTGGCGACGCGGATCTTGCGTTTGGCGTTGATGATTTCCGGCTTGGCGCGCTCCTTGGGCGTCATCGAGGTGATCATCGCATCCATCCGGACCAGGATCTTCTCGTCGACCGCGCCCGAGGCCATTGCCTGTTGCGCCTTCTTCATACCCGGGATCATGCCGGCCAGCGCGCCGAGCCCGCCCATGCGGCGCATCTGGGCAAGCTGCTGGCGCAGATCGTCCATGTCGAACTGGCCCTTGGCCAGCTTCGCCGCCATCTTCTCGGCGTCTTCCTGCTGGATCGACTCAGCCGCCCGCTCGACCAGGCCGACCACGTCGCCCATGCCGAGGATGCGCCCGGCGACCCGCGACGGATGGAAGGCCTCGAGCGCGTCGAGCTTTTCGCCAACGCCAGCGAACTTGATCGGCTTGCCGGTGACGGCGCGCATCGAAAGCGCGGCACCGCCACGCGCATCGCCGTCCATCCGGGTCAGCACCACGCCGGTCAGCGGGACCTGATCCGAGAAGCTCTTCGCGACGTTGACTGCGTCCTGGCCGGTCAGCGAGTCGACGACGAGCAGGATTTCGGCCGGCTTCGCGATATCGGCGACCGCGCGCATCTCGTCCATCAGCGCCTGGTCGACGTGCAGCCGGCCCGCCGTATCGAGCATCAGGACATCATAGCCCTGGAGCTTCGCCGCCTGGAGCGCGCGGCGGGCGATATCGACCGGAAGCTGCCCGGGGACGATCGGCAGCGTCGCGACTTCGGCCTGTGTGCCGAGCGTCGCGAGCTGCTCCTGCGCGTTCGGGCGATTGACGTCGAGCGACGCCATCAGCACCTTCTTGCGCTCGCGCCCGGCGAGGCGCTTTGCGATCTTGGCGGTCGTCGTCGTCTTGCCCGAACCCTGCAGGCCGACCATCATGATGACGGCGGGCGGCGTGACGCCGAGCTCGAGCTCGGACGCATCGGCGCCGAGCATCTCGACCAGCGCGTCGTTGACGATCTTCACGACCTGCTGGCCCGGGGTCACCGAGCGCAGAACCTGCTGGCCGATCGCCTTCTCGGTCGCCTTGTCGACGAACTCCCGCGCGACCGGCAACGCGACGTCGGCCTCGAGCAGGGCGACCCGCACTTCGCGCATCGCCGCGCGCACGTCCGCCTCCGTAAGCGCGCCGCGCCCACGAAGCCGATCGAACACACCGCCAAGCCGGTCGCTCAGGCTTTCGAACATCGAGAAACTCCATTGCCGATCGGCGCCGTACCGGTAAACGCAAAGAACGCCGGCGGACGAAACCTCGTCGGCCGGCGTACGCCCAGTGGGCGGCCCTTCACGAATCCCGGTGGGAAACGATCGCGGCGGCCTTTAGCGCGTCGGGCGCGATCGCGCAACCGTCTGCCGGCTTAACCCGATCTACACCGCTCGCATGACAAGAGTCGCGTTCGGAACTCGGGGGCGCCGGCATGGCAGGTGATATGGTGGACGAAACCAGGACGGGCACAGTGAATGCCCGGCAGGATGTATTGAGCGGCGCAATTACGGTTGCGTCGATCCTCTTGTTCGTCGGCACGGGCAGCGCGGTGCTTTCCACGACCTTCCAATATTATTTCGCCGGCGGCAAAAGCGCTGACCAGACCCTTGTCATTGCGCTGCTGCTCAATGTCGCGCTGATCCTGTTCGGATGGCGGCGGCACCGCGAGCTGGCGCGCGAGGTCTCGATTCGCGCCGCCGCCGAGGAGCGGGCGCATCAGCTCGCCGCCCGGGATCCGCTGACCGGCTTCCTCAATCGCCGCAGCCTTGGCGAAGAGGGCGCGGCGATGTTCGTCCGGGCCCAGCGCCGGGGCAAGGCGATGGCGATGCTGATGCTCGATCTCGACCATTTCAAGACGATCAACGACATGCACGGCCACGCCACCGGCGACGCGCTGCTTCGCGAAGTTGCCGTCGAGATCGCCGCGGCAATGCCCTCGATTGCGCTCACCGCACGGTTCGGCGGCGATGAATTCGCGTGCGCCTTCCTGTTCGACCCCACTCATCCCGATACGGTCGAGCGGATCGCCGAGCGCCTCGTCTCGCGCCTCGCCCAGCCGTTCAAGGCTGAAGGGCTGCAGCTCCATATCAGCGTCTCGGTCGGCATCGCGCGGTCCGATTTCGATTGCGCGAGCATCGACGCACTGATGCGATCGGCCGATATTGCCATGTATGCGTCCAAGAACTCGGGCCGCAACCGCTTCGCGTGGTTCGACATGTCGATGGAACGCGAGCTCCAGGCGCGCAATGAGCTCGAGGTCGGCCTGCGCGGCGCGATCCCGCGGCAGGAGATCGTCCCCTATTTCGAGCAGCAGATCGACCTGACCACCGGTCGGCTCGGTGGGTTCGAGATGCTGGCGCGGTGGGAGCATCCGCAGCGCGGCCTGATCGGCCCCGAGATCTTCATTCCGATCGCTGAAGAGACCGGCATGATCGCCGATCTCTCGCTGTCGATCATGCGCCAGGCCTTTCTTGCCGCGAAGGACTGGGATCCGGCCTTGTCGATCTCGGTCAACATCTCGCCCTGGCAATTGAAGGACGCCTGGCTCGCCCAGAAGATCATCAAGGTGCTGACCGAAACCGGCTTCCCGGCGACGCGGCTCGAGGTCGAGATTACCGAGAGTTCGCTGTTCGACAATCTCGCGCTCGCCCAGTCGATCGTCGGCAGCCTGAAGAACCAGGGCATCCGCCTGGCGCTCGATGATTTCGGCACCGGCTATTCGTCGCTCGCGCATCTCCGTGCGTTGCCGTTCGACCGGATCAAGATCGACAAGAGCTTCATCATGTCGATCAACGACAATGCCGAGAGCGCGGCGATCGTTAACGCGATCACCCGGCTCGGCGACAGCCTGAACCTGCCGATCACCGCCGAGGGAATTGAGGACGCGGTCACTGAGGAGCGCCTCCGCGCGCTCGGTTGCTCCAAGGGCCAGGGCTATCTCTACGGCCGGCCGATGAGCATCGCCAACACCCGCCGCCTGCTCGCTGAAAAGCGCCTGTTGCTGCAGCCGGGGGCACAGAAGGCCGCGAGGAAGGAAGTTACCAGCCAGCGCCTGGCCGGCTGAGATAGTCCTCCTCGGCGGGAGTCGAGGCCCGGCCAAGCGCTGCGTTGCGCGATGGGAAGCGCCCGAAACGCGCGATCACCTCGGCATGCTCGCGGGCATAGTGCAGCTGCTCTTCATCCCCGAGCCGCTCGAACATGGCGAGGCTCAGCGTCTGGATCTCGCGGTCTTCGGCATGCATCAGCGGCATATAGAGAAAGGCGCGGCGTTCCGGCTCCATGTCCTCGTCCCATGCGCGCTCAATCGCGATCCGCGCCAGGTCCAGCGCCAGCGCGTCGCCGGCGAAAGCCCTGGCGCTCCCGCGGTGGATGTTGCGCGAGAACTGGTCGATCAGGATGATCGCCGCCAGCACGCTGTCCCGATCGTCGCGCCACCCGGCCGCGCCGCTCCACAGCACCGTTTCGAGCAGCGCCCCGAAACGGCTGGCAATGGCCCGGTCGAGCGCCTCATCCTGTGCGAAATGCCGATCGGCCGGCACGTCGCCGAACCAGAAGTCGAGCACCGCGGCGGCCTTTTCATGGACTTCGCCCCGACCCGCCCCTAGATCACCGCGCATGTCTCACCTCTCCGGCCGCTTTCATGGCTGAACCCCTGATCGTCAGCCTCGGCTGCCGGCTGAACATCGCTGAAAGCGAAACGATCCGCGCCCTGACCGGCGGACGCGACATGGTCGTGGTCAACAGCTGCGCGGTCACCAACAGCGCGGTGCGCGAGACCCGCGCAGCGATCCGCCGCGCGCGCCGCGACCGGCCGGGCGCGCAGATCGTGGTAACGGGCTGCGCCGCGCAGATCGATCCGCAGGGCTTTGCCGCGATGCCAGAAGTCAACCGGGTGATCGGCAATGCCGAGAAGCTGATGCCCGAGGCGTGGCGGGCGGCGGACGCAATGCTGGTCGGCGATATCATGCAGGCCCGCGACACCGCGCCGCATCTCGCCGCCGCCTTCGCATCGCACGCCCGCGCGTTCGTCGAGGTGCAGAATGGCTGCGATCATCGCTGCACCTTCTGTACGATCCCGTTTGGGCGAGGCAATAGCCGCTCGGTGCCGGCAGGCGCAGTGATCGACCGGATCCGGACACTGGTCGATAACGGACACAAGGAGATCGTGCTGACCGGGGTCGATCTCACCAGCTATGGCCCCGATCTGCCTGGCGCGCCGACCCTGGGAATGCTGGTCGAGCGGATCCTTCTTCATGTCCCGGCGCTCGAGCGGCTGCGTCTGTCGTCGCTCGACTCGATCGAGATCGACGACCGGCTGTTCGAGTTGCTCACCGCCGAGCCGCGGATAATGCCGCATGTCCATCTCTCACTCCAGGCAGGCGACGACATGATCCTGAAGCGGATGAAGCGCCGCCATTCGCGCAGCGAGAGCGTGGCGGTGGTGGAACGCCTCAAGGCAGCGCGGCCCGAGATCGCGATCGGGGCCGATCTGATTGCCGGCTTCCCGACCGAGAGCGAGCCGATGTTCCGCAACACGCTGGCGCTGATCGGCGATTGCGACGTGGTCCATGCTCATATCTTCCCCTATTCGCCGCGTGCGGGAACCCCGGCTGCGCGGATGCCGCAGCTGGAGCCGGAAGTGCGCAAGCGTCGGGCGGCGCTGCTGCGCGAGGCGGGCGCAATGCGCCGGACGGCCTGGCTGCAGGGTTTGATCGGGACCGAGCAACAGGTGTTGATCGAACGCCCCGGTGATCGCGGCCACACGCCGGCATTCGCCGATATACGCATCCCCCTTCCCGTCCGTCCTGGCACGGTGGGCGGTATCCGCCCGATCCTCGTAACCGGCGCCAGCGCCAATTCACTCACCGGAATTCCTGCATGAGCACTACCCCAAGCTGGCACGACAAGCTGCTCGGCGGCTTCAAGCGCACCTCGGACCGGTTGCTCGGCAATCTGACCGGGCTCGGCACAGCGCCGCTCGACGACGATACGCTCGACGAGATCGAGGAGGCTCTGATCGCCTCCGACCTTGGCCCGGAGACCGCCGCGCGCATCCGCGCCCGGCTGGCGGAGGGCAGTTTCGAGCGCAACATGGAGGATCTCGGCATCCGGCTGGTGGTCGCCGAGGAGATCGAGAAAGTGCTCGCCAGGGTCGCAAAGCCGCTTGAGATCGAGGCGTTTCCGCGCCCCCAGGTGATCCTGGTGATCGGCGTCAACGGATCGGGCAAGACGACGACCATCGCCAAGCTCGCGCACCTGCTGATGGAGCAGGATTATGGCGTGATGCTCGCCGCGGGCGACACCTTCCGCGCCGCCGCGATCGGCCAGCTCGCGACCTGGGCTGAGCGGGTCGGGGTACCGATCGTCTCGGGCAAGGAAGGCGGCGATGCGGCCGGCATCGTCTATGAGGCAGTCAAGCAGGCGACCGCGACCGGCATCGACGTGCTGATCGTGGACACCGCCGGGCGGCTCCAGAACAAGCGAGAGCTGATGGACGAGCTCGCCAAGATCCGCCGCGTGCTCGGCCGCATCAACCCGCAATCGCCCCACGATATCCTGCTCGTGCTCGACGCGACCACCGGCCAGAACGCGCTCAGCCAGATCGAGGTGTTCAAGGAGGTGGCCGGCGTCACCGGGCTGATCATGACCAAGCTTGACGGCACAGCGCGTGGCGGCGTGCTGGTCGCGGCGGCGGAGAAATATGGGCTGCCGATCCACGCGATCGGGGTCGGCGAGGGAATGGGCGATCTTCGGCCGTTCGATGCGAACGAGGTTGCGCGGATCATCGCAGGCGTGGAAGGGGGCCGGCATGGCTAATCCCTCCCCTGTCCGCCCCAAGATCGGCCCCGGCCTGCGCCTGGCGATCGATATCGGCCCGCTAGCGGTCTTCTTCCTCGTCAATTTCCTGATGCGCGGCCCGGATATCGTCAAGCTGCTCGCGGGCACCGCTGCCTTCATGGTCGCCAGTGCCATTGCGATGATCCTGTCGCGCTGGAAAGCCGGGCACATCTCGCCGATGCTGTGGATGACGGGCACCCTGGTGCTCGTGTTCGGCGGCCTGACGCTCTGGTATCACGACAAGACCTTCATCCAGTTCAAGCCGACCTTCATCTATGCGATGTTCGCCTCGATCCTGGCGTTCGGGCTCGCGACCGGCCGGCCGCTGCTGCAGATGATGCTCGAGGCAGCCTATCCGGGGCTGACCGAAAAGGGCTGGCGGCAGCTGACGATCAACTGGACGATCTTCTTCGTGTTCATGGCGGTGCTGAACGAGATCGTGAGACGCAAGGCGTCCTATGATTTCTGGGTTGCCTTCAAGCTTTGGGGCGCGATCCCGATGACTTTGCTATTCGCCTTCGCCAATTTGCCCATGTTGTTGAAGAACGGGCTGAATACCGACGGCACGCTGCCTGAGGTGCCGCCCGAAGGATAAGGGTGCGCTGCACGGCCTTTTCCCAAAGGCGGAGACCCGAAAGGTGATGCATGCAGCGCGATTCCCAGGTTCGCGCTGCATGCTCAATACTGCCGCGGCGAGACGGGCCCGGGCTGATCAGCCCTGATCGGCCCGGCTGACCCCGTTGCCGTCGAGATTCTGCGCCGCGAACTCCCAGTTCAGCAGCTTGCTGGTGATCGCCTCGAGATAGCCCGGGCGCGCATTGCGATAGTCGATGTAATAGGCATGTTCCCACACATCGATCGTCAGCAGGGGCTTCATCCCCTCATAGGCAACGGGCGTGTCGGCATCGTGCAGCGAGGTGACCTTGAGCGCATCGCCGTCGAGCACCAGCCAGCCCCAGCCGCTCGCGAAATGGTTGACCGATTCGTCGATCAGCTTCTTGACCAGCGCTTCGGTCGATCCGAAGCCGTCGGTGATCATCTGGGCCAGCTTGCCCGACGGGGCCTGCTGATCGGGGGTCAGGCTCTGCCAGAAGAAGCTGTGGTTCCAGATCTGCGCCGAGTTGTTGAACAGGCCCTTGTTGCCGCTGGCCTTGGCCTGGCGGATTACTTCCGACAGTTTCGCATCGCCCAGTCCCGCCTCGGGGGCGAGCAGATTGGTCTTGTCGACATAGGCCTTGTGGTGCTTGCCGTAATGGAATTCCAGCGTCTCCGCTGACATGGTGGGCGCCAGCGCGTCCCTGGCATAAGGCAGGGCGGGAAGTTCGAAAGCCATCGGGAAAACTCCATCATATCGGGGTCGCAGCGCTCCAACGAGCCTGGGCGCTCGAGGTTCACCAGGAACAAGGATTTTTCGCACCTCGTTACGTGTGACAAACGATATTGAACCGCTTACCATCACCCTCGGGCACGCGACGCGCGATAGCGCATCGCAAATGGGAGGGAAACCCTGATGGACAAGATACTCACTGACCTTCGGATCACCCTAGCGGTCGGCGTCCTGCTGGCGGTCGGGCTCATGTTCGCACCCTATTATCTGCCGCCGCTCGGGCTGTGGAACGGCGTATTCCAGTGGCTCCACGTCTTCTTCGGCATTACCTGGATCGGCCTGCTCTATTATTTCAACTTCGTGCAGATTCCGACCATGCCGGCCATCCCGGCCGAGCTGAAGCCGGGCGTCTCCAAATATATCGCGCCCAAGGCCCTGTTCTATTTCCGCTGGGCAGCCGCCTTCACGGTGCTGACCGGGCTGATCCTCGCCCATCTCTATCATGAGCTGAAAGAAGCGATGATGCTCGAGGAATCGGCCCGGCTGATCGGAATCGGCATGTATCTGGCGCTGATCATGGCGGCCAATGTCTGGTTCGTGATCTGGCCGAACCAGAAAAAGGCGCTCGGGCTGGTGGCGGCGGATGACGCGACCAAGGCGAAGGCGGCGCGCGTCGCGATGCTGGCCTCGCGGACGAATACGTTGCTCTCGATCCCCATGCTCCTCTGCATGACGAACTATCATTGATGAAGGGGGGCCCGCGGCCGCGCCGCGGGCTCCTCGCTCGAGACAGCGCGGCCGGCATTTTCCGCTGTTCCCGCTGTTTTCGGCGATGTTCTTTTTTCGCCGCTGTTATGTTGGATTTTGGCGGCGATTTTCTCGTCTGTTATCAATTCCTTGCCGATGATTTCGCTGTTATCGAATAACAGCGGCGGAACAGCGGAGGAACAGCGCACGATAACAGCGGGGAACAGCGGCGGAACAGCGGGATAACAGCGGGGCTGCTGGCGCTGACAGCCGCGGACCTGTCGTTCGACGATGTGAAAGAGCGAAATGGAGCCGTTGCGGAGCTCCGTCCGGCGCACCCGTCCCACGATCCCCGATATGGTTGAATCGATTCGAACCAGCGTCGTGCCGGACCCTTCGACGAGGCTGAGGGCAGGCTCGTTCCGGCATCCGCTGCTCCCCAAGCGCATCGTCATCTTGTTTGCAGCACGGTGGACCCGGAACACGTCCATGGTGACGACAGGGTGCTGATTGGAGACCTGTGTCAGCCGGCCGCAATGAGTCCGTGGCGCTTGAGCGCATGGCGCAGCTGATCGTAGCTCAGCCCGAGCGCTTCAGCGGTCGCGCGCTGGTTGAAGCGGTGCTCGGAAAGCGCCCTGGTCAGCAGGTCGCGCTCGAATTTGGCGATCTTCGTCTTGAAGTCGGAAGGCCCCTCGCCTGTCTCGTCCTCGATCGCCGCCGGCGCCGGAACCGGAGCCTCGTGCGCCGGAGCGGCCGGCGCCGGCGCGACGGTCGCACCGGGGCGATAGGGCGAGTGGAACGGATCGAATTCGATTGCCTCGATCGGCCCGGCCTGCTCCCAGCGATACACTGCGCGCTCGACAACATTGCGCAGTTCGCGGACGTTACCGGGCCAGGGATAGGCGACCAGTGCCGCCACTGCCTCGGGCCCGAAGCCGGGCCAGTCATCGCGGCCCATTTCGGAGGCCATGCGCCGGCCGAAATGCTCGGCGAGCACCAGCACGTCGCCCGGCCGCGCGCGCAAAGGCGGCAAGGTCACCACCTCGAACGACAGGCGATCGAGCAGATCGGCGCGGAACTGATTGCGCGCGACCTTGTCGGGAAGATTCTCGTTGGTCGCAGCGACGATCCGCACATCGACGCGCAACGGGCGTGACGAGCCGATCCGGGTGATCTCGCCATATTCGACCGCGCGCAGCAGTCGCTCCTGCGCGCCCATCGAGAGGGTGCCGAGCTCGTCGAGGAACAGGGTGCCGCCATGCGCTTCCTCGAAGCGGCCGACCCGCGACTTGGTCGCGCCGGTAAAGGCGCCCGCCTCATGCCCGAACAATTCGGCCTCGATCAGCGTCTCGGGCAGAGCGGCGCAGTTCATGATCACCAGCGGCTGATCCCAGCGCGGGCTCAGGCGGTGCAGGCGCTCGGCGACCAGCTCCTTACCCGTCCCGCGCTCGCCGATGACGAGCACCGGCCGATCGAGCGCGGCGGCGCGACTGGCGCGCTCGAGCGTCTCGAGAAAAACGTTCGATTGCCCGATGACCTGTGTCGTTCGATCCATCGCCAAGCCTTGGCGTAAATTCCCAATGCTTGGCAAGATATTTCAGATCGGTTCATCCCCCGTTCATCCGAAAATGGCGGAAATGCGTGGTTTTCGAAACTGGCACGCTCCCTGCAATGCTCTGTGCATCTGCCCGACAGGGCGACCCAGACAACCAGTTCAGAAGGGAATTACACCATGAACAGCAACTACAAGGCAGGCAATCTCCGCCAGACCGTCGCAGCGGTCGTTTGCGCGATCGTCTTCGGTTCCACCTTCCTGATCGGCGCGGTCGCGCCGGCAGAAACCGCCGCCGCTCACGGCGCGGCGATCACCCGGACCGCCGCCTGATCCCAGGCGGTCTCGCCGGGGCGGGAATCCCTTGCCCCGCCCCGGCCCCCAAGCTTCAACAGTATCCAGCGTATCCCGACAGGAGAGTTTTCGACATGGGCATTTTCTCCCGAACCCGCGACATCATTGCCGCCAACTTCACTGACCTGCTCGACAAGGCGGAGGACCCCGCCAAGATGATCCGCATGATCATCCTCGAGATGGAGGAAACCCTGGTCGAGGTTCGCGCCTCTGCCGCCCGGACCATCGCCGACCAGAAGGAGATGCGCCGCCACATCACCAAGCTCGACTCGCTGCAGGAGAGCTGGACCGAAAAGGCCGAGCTGGCGCTCTCGAAGGGCCGCGAGGACCTTGCCAAGGCAGCGCTCGTCGAGAAGCAGAAGGCGGCCGACATGGCCCACCAGCTCGGCGGCGAGATCACCGTCCTCGACGAGGCGCTCAAGTCGTCCGAGGAGGACATCAACAAGCTGCAGACCAAGCTGCGCGAGGCGCGGACGCGCCAGAACTCGATCGTCACCCGGCTCGAGACAGCGCATAACCGCTACAAGCTGCGCGAAATGTATGCCGGCCCGAAGATGCAGGATGCCTTTTCGCGCTTCGAGATCATGGAACGCCGCGTCGACATGGCCGAGGGCCGCGCTGAAGTGGCCGGCATGGGCGCCCCGCCCAAGAGCCTCGAGGAAGAGATTGCCGAGCTCAAATCAGCCGAGAAGGTCGAGGCCGAGCTCGCCGCGATGAAGGCACGCGTCGGAAAGGACGGCTGAGATGGAGGATGTGTTCATCCCGGTGCTCGTCTGCGGCATTCTGTTCATCGGCATGCCCTGGGTGATCCTGCACTATGTCACCAAGTGGAAGCAGGCGCCGAAGATCACGCAGGAGGACGAGAACCTGCTCGACGAGATGTTCAATCTCGCTCGCCGGCTCGAGGATCGCCTCAACACGGTCGAACGTATCGTCGCCGCCGACAACCCCGACTGGAAACCGGCCGCGCCGGCGATCCACCCAACCGATTACGATATTTCGCGGAGGAACTGAGATGTCTGCAAGCCGCACCAAATTCTACCTCGACAAGCAGAACAGCAAATGGCTGGGCGTGTGCTCGGGGATTGCCGACTATACCGGGATCGATGTCACCTGGGTTCGCGTCGGCGCCATCGTCTTCACCATCGTCGGTGGCTTTCCCTGGACCCTGGTCGCCTATTTCCTGGTCGCCTGGATGGCGCAGAACAGGCCCTACGGCCTGTACGAAGGGCCTGAGGACGAGAAATTCTGGCAGGGTGTCCGCTCGAACCCGAAGCGCTCGACCGCAGAGGTCCGCTCCAAGTTCCGCGACATCGACCGCCGGCTCGCCGACATCGAGATGATGTACACCAGCCGCAACAGCCGCCTCGCCAACGAGATCGACAGCCTGCGCTGAGACGGGTCGCGAACAGGGAGTGATGAGATGAACAACGTCGGCATGTTGATCCCGCTGACGGCGGTGGCGATGAGCCCGGTCGCCTGGGTCGCCACCACCTGGATCCGAGCGAAGCACGGCTATCCGCTCGAGGACGAGAAGGGCAATCCGATCAGCCGCAGCGACCCCGATGCCAAGCGCACGATCGAGCTGCTCACCAGCGAGAATGAGCGCCAGGCCGGGCAGATCAGCCGGCTCGAGGAGCGGATCGCAGTGCTCGAACGCATCGCGACCGACCCGGCCGAGCGGACCGCCCGCGAAATCGACGCGCTGCGCTGAGCGCAGCGCCAAGGAGGAAATGATGCATAGCGATCAGTTATTCGTCCTCGCCATCATCGCCCTCGCCATCATGGGCGGCGTCGCGAAGATGTGGGTCAGGGCGCAGCATGGCTACCCGATCGAAGACCGGAACAGCCGGCGCAACCGCCGCCGAAGCGGTTTTGTCGACGACGCCGGCCCCGAGGCCGAACGCAAGATCCACCTGCTCTCGGCGGAAAATGAGCGGCTGGTGGGCCAGGTTTCCCGCCTCGAGGAGCGGATCGCCGTCCTCGAACGCATCGCCACCGACCCCGCCGAGCGCACCGCGCGCGAGATCGACGCCCTTCGCTAAAGGATCGACCGACATGAACGACCATATGATCCTCGAACTGATGAAGCCGGTCTCGGCGCTGACCCTGGTTGCCATCGGTGCCTGGCTGGTCGTCACCTGGATGAAGGTCCGCCACGGTTATCCGCTCGGCGGCGGCAAGGGCCAGATGCTCTACCCCAATTCGGGCGAGGAAACGATCGAGCGGGTCCGCCTGCTGACGCAGGAGAACAGCCAGCTCCGTGCCGAGCTTGGTTCAGTCAAGGATCGGCTCGCCAATATCGAACGCATCGTCACTGACGGCGCGCACAGCCTGGATCGCGAGATCGAGCAGCTGCGCCTGAAAGCCAACTGAGGAGTATCGAGATGGGCCCTGGTGGTGTTTTTCTGATCCCGCTCCTCGCCATATCGGTTGGCCTGGTGGCGGTGATCGGCGGCGTGATCGTCAAGCCGTGGCTGGCGCATCGCGAGAAGCAGATGGAGCTGGAGGCGAAGATGATCGCCGAGAAAGCGGCGCAATATGCGTCGCAGACCAGCAGCCTCGAACAGCGCGTCCGCGTGCTGGAGCGGATCGTCACTGATCGCGGCATCGACGTCGCTGACGAGATCGAAAAGCTTCGCGACCAGCCGCCCCTCAACTGATTTCAATTCATCCAATTCGACAAGGACTGTACAATGCTTATCTTTCTGGCGGTTTTGGCTGCCTTCACTGCGGGCGCCGTGTATCTCACCGAGCGGGTCGACCGCCCCCGCCGCCGCCTCGAGCGCGAGACAGGCCAGCTGCGCTGAGCGCCGGTCAGTTCAGGACAAAGGGAATAGCCACATGAACGTCTTTGAAATGATCGCTGTCATCACCGTGGTCGGCACGATCGGCAGCGTGCTGCGTGCCCGCTACGGCGTGGTCCGCGACAGGCACGGCAATGACGTGCCGATAGGCGTTGACGACACTGCGCAGGCCGAGAACCAGCGGCTGCGCGAAGAGCTTCGGGCCATGAAGGATCGCCTTGCGGTCCTCGAGCGGCTCGCAACCGACAATGACAATAGCGGCGCACGCCTCGATCGCGAGATCGAGAAGCTGCGTGACCGCCCGTGATCGAAGGAGCAGAGATCATGACCGATCCGAACTTCTACCTCACCATGGCAAGCGCCGCGCTGGCGGGGCTGGGCATGATGACCTTTGCCGTCCTCACCGGCTGGCGCGGCTGGCTGGCGCTCAAGCACCAGGAGCTGCAACAGCAATCCGGTGGCGACCTCCACCAGGAACGCAGCCTGCCCAATGCCAGCGCCCGCATCGAGATCGCCGACCTCAAGGAACGGATCCGCAAGCTGGAAGCAATCGCAGCCGGGGTGGACCTCTAGGGCCTACCCCGCTAGCGGGCGAGGCATGCCAAGCCTCGCCGATCTCCAGGACGAATACAGCTTCCTCGATGCCGATGATCGTTACCGCCTGTTGATCGATCTCGGTCGCGACCTGGAAGCGATGCCGGAAGCCCTCAAGACCGATGCGACTTTGGTGCGTGGCTGCTCAGCCTCGGTCTGGGTCTATCCGATGGTCGCCGCCGACGGCACGCTCCATTTCCTCGCGGATTCGAACGCAGCGATCACCAAGGGCATCATCGCCCTGGTATTGCTGACAGTGCAGGACCGAGCGCCTGCCGCGATCGTCGCCACCGATATCGAGGCGGCCCTCGCGCCGTTCGACCTCAGGAACCAGCTCAGCTCGAACCGGACCCAGGGAATCCCGAACATGATTGCTTTAATTCGCGAGACAGCGGCGCGATATCTATGATATAGTGTATCAACGGCGAATGATTGCAATCCGCCACGGCGGTGGGGGGAACCATCTTGCTAAAGCCCGGCATTGCGTTGCTGATGATGATCACTGCGTCTTGCGACGCCGTGCCGGCGCAGAATTCTCAGGCAAATCCGCCGCCCAATGCGCGCGGCCCGTTTGCCGCAACCCGGATCGGCCCACCCGGCGCCCCGCTAACGCCCGGCGCTCATGTTCCGATGCCGCAGGGCGACCCGCAATCAATCGTCATCCGTCTGGAACGCGGCGGGTGTTTCGGCTCCTGCCCGGACTACAGCGTCGACATCACCGGCATGGGGACGGTCAGCTATGAAGGCCTTGGCAGCGTCCTCGTCCGCGGCAAGCATCATTACAAGGTGGGCGCCGATGTCGTGCAGCGGCTGGCCGAACAGTTTCGCCGCGCCGACTTCTGGTCCCTTCGCGACGACTATTCCTCCCAGATAACTGACCAATCCACCTACAAGCTTGTCGTGACGATCGGCGGCCAGACCAAGGCGGTGACCGATTATGTCGGTGGCGATGTGGGCATGCCGGCAAGCGTGACCGAGCTGGAAAAAGCGGTCGATGCGGCCGCCGGCACCGCGAGGTGGATCGATGGCAATGAGGAGACACTGCCGTCATTGCGCCGCGAGCATTGGAGCTTTCATTCCAGGGACGCCGGCGAGACGCTCGCAAGGGCAGCCTCGAGCGCCCCAGATTCAGTGGTCAATGGTCTCCTTGACGGACGGGCGCCGATCGATGCGCGTCCGACCGATGTTTTCGAGGGCGCCGCCAGCCCGCTCGAAAATGCCTGCCGCAAGGCGCGCCTCGCGATCGCGCGCCGGCTGATTGCCGCAGGCGCGCTCGACACGCGTGCCGACGCGCGCGAACTGGCCCTGTTTGCCGCGGTGGAATCAGCGCACCCGGCAATGGTCGCGGAAATCCTGCGACTGCATCCCCGCGTCAACGCCCGCAACCGTGAGGGCGATACCCCGTTGCTCTGGGTCGAGGAAGGCGGACATCCCTTTTACGATGACGAGAAATCGACCGATACACCAGCCGTCATTCGCCAGTTGATCGCGGCCGGGGCGAATCCGAACGCCACCGACAAGGACAGCGAAACCGTCCTGCACAAGACGCTCGATGTCGCGAATGCACGGGAATATATCAAGGCAGGCGCGGAGCTCGAGGCGCGAAACAAGAGCGGTGAAACGCCCCTGCTCGCGACCTATGGCGAAGATATCGCGCTGCTGCTGCTCGATTCAGGTGCGAATCCCGATGTACGAAACGCGAATGGCTTGAGCTTCGTCGATATCGCGGGGGAGCGGCATTTCGACAAGGTGTTGAAGCGCCTCAAGCAGCCATAATCAGCGATTCGTCACCGCCCTGCCGCAATCAGGCGCACGGCGAAAACCAGCCGGTCGAGATCTCCCATCCGGTTGGCGAGCGCCGGCGTCACCCGGATGCACGAGCCCGACGCAGCGCCGTCGCGGTGCACGGTGAAGATGCCGTGGCGATCGAGCAGGGTCCGGGCCAGGGCGACATTGTCGGCCTGCGATGTCCGCCCGCGCAGGCGGAATCCGGTGATCGCGCCGTAGAGCCGCGGGTCGTCGGGCGTCAGGATCTCGAACCGCTCATCGTCGCGGAGCGGCTCGACCCAGCGGTCGCGGAGCGCGCGGAGCCGCGCCGCGCGGCGCGCGCCGCCAATCGCCTCCTGAAAATCGAGCGCGGCCGGCACGGCGAGATGCGCCGCGAAGTCGATCGTGCCGGTATGGAGGCGGGCATCGATATCGTCCGGATCGCCGGCGTTCACCGCCGGGTCGCGATCCACGTCGCTCGTCCGCCCGCGCCGGATATACATCGCGCCGACCCCGAGCGGCGCGCCAACCCATTTGTGGAGATTGATGCCGACGAAATCGGCGTCGAGATCGGGCAGCGTGAAATCGAGCTGGCCCCAGCTATGCGCTGCGTCGACGATCGCCGCCACGCCCCGCGCCCGCGCCATCGCGACGATCTCGCGCACCGGGATAACCAGCCCGGTACGATGGCCGAGATGGGTGAGCAGCAGAAGCCGGACGTTCGGATGAGCGTCGAGCGCGGCCGCATAGGCGTCGATCAGCCCCTGGTAAGTCGCCGGCTCGGGCAGCGTGATCCGGACGAGGGAGACACCACGCCGCGCCGGGAGCGCGGCGCAGCAGGCCTGCATGCTGCCATAATCGAGATCGGCATACAGCACCGCGTCACCCGGGCGTAGCCGGTTATAGCCGGTGATCAATGTCTTGAGCGCTTCAGTTGCGTTGCGGGTCAGCAGGATTTCGTCGACGCCCACGCCCATCGCCGCCGCCACCCGCACGCGGACAGCGTGGAGATCGGCGACCATGCCACGACGGGCGTAAAAGCTGGTGTCGCGGTTCACGCGCTCGACGAGCGCGCGATAGGCAGCGACCACCGGCCGCGCCATCATGCCCCAATTGCCATGCTCGAGCTGGATCGTCGCCTGCGTCACGTCGTAAGCGGCGGCGAGATCGGCCCAATAGCGATCGTCGGCCGCCACGGGCTCGAAGTCGTCTCCCACCCGCACCGCGAGCGGGAGAGCGGCAGTCCCGGGCGCGCTGCGATCGATCGTCATCTCGCCCTGCCCCCTGATGCGTGCCAGCCAACGGTAGCGGGTCTCGCCGGAGATGCCAGCCCACGCCGGCATAACGAAAGGCGCTCTGCTATCAAGAGACCTGCACCTCGTCCGTATAAGAGGCGCTGCCGGGAAGTCCCACTGCATCGGCGACACAGTCGAGGTCAGCGCCAGCCTTCACCAGAAGCCACTCTCCCGGCGCCTTGCCGTTGATCACCGTCACTGCTCCGCGCGGGCACACGCCAAGGCATTTCACCTCGACGATCCCTAGCGCGGCCTTGCGGCTCTTCTTCACGCGCAGATGCTTGCGCAACGCCTTGGCGAGCGGGGTCCGGCCCTTGGGCCCGAAACCGCCTCCCATCCTTTTCGAGCAATTCCTGCAGACCAGCAGCGTGTTCGACCAGTCCGAATGGACCGACTTCAAACGGCGGGCTTCCATTGCCGCGCATCTTCGGCTGCCTTGAGCACGTCATAGGCGGCCTGGATCGCCTGGAAGCGCGCGGCCGCTTCCTTGTCGCCGGGGCGGACATCGGGATGGTTGGACTTGGCAAGCCGCCGCCAGGCGACGCGCACCGCATCGAAATCGGCATCGACCTCGAGCTCGAGCAGTTCGAGCGCGCGGATCTCGTCGCGCGAGCGGCTGCCGTCGCCGGGCCCGGCCCAGCCATAATGTTTCGCTTCGGCATAGCCGTCGGCAGTGCGGGTCTCGGCCGCCTCGCGCTCGGCTGCCTCCTCGGCGGTCAGGCCTTCGAAATAATTCCAGCCGCGATTATATTCGCCGGCGTGCTGTTCGCAGAAATACCAGCGATCGGGCGAATTGGGCGATTTCGGCGCCGGGCAATGGCCGGGCTCGGCGCAGCCATGCCGGTCACAGATCCTGACCGTTGTCGCATCGCTGCCGGCGCCATAGCCGCGCCAGCGGGGAAAGCCCCAGTCGACCGATCGGGAAGAAGAACGCGCCATATTCTGCCGACATAGCTCTGAACGAAGGGTTCGCAACCCGCCGTGGCCAGCGCGGCGACATAAATTTCACGCCGTCCCGCTCCGAAACGCCGAAAAAACGGCCACATGTAAATGCCAGAGGGTCTGTAAGCCGGGTTCTGTCCATCCTCCCCCGGTAATCCCCGGGCGGGGAATAGGCGACCATTCCTCTAGGCCCGCATTTGCATGCGGGCTCAAGCAACCAACCCGGATGACGAGCCGGAACGAGGCCCATATGCCATCCCTATTCGGTCTTGCTCCCGGTGGGGTTTGCCGTGCCGCTCCTGTTACCAGTCGCGCGGTGCGCTCTTGCCGCACCCTTTCACCGTGGCGGGGCCGAAGCCTTCGCCGTCTGCTCTCTGTGGCACTTTCCCTGGGGTCGCCCCCGCCGGGCGTTACCCGGCACCGTCGTTCCGCGGAGCCCGGACTTTCCTCGGCACGTTCGCACGTGACGCGGCCGCCCGACCCTCTGGCGGGGTCTCTGTAGCGCGAGTTTCACGCGCGCGACAATCAAATCAGTCGTCGCCCAAATCAATCGTCGCCCTGCGGCTTCGGCAAGAGCAGGGCCAGCAGGATGGAGCGGCACTCGCCATCGATCTCGCCGTCGAGCAGTTCGGGGCGGAAGCGGCGCTGGAAGGCGACGACCGCGGCGAGCTTGTCGGACACGTCATAACCGAAGCGTTCGAGCGCGATCAGGAAGCCGGCGTCAGTCCACATCGGATCCATCAGATTCCGGTTCGGCCGCGGCAGCGCCAGGCGAAGCTTGGCAAGGCGGTTCCACGGAAACAGCTCGCCGGGATCCTGCTTGCGTTGCGGCGCGATGTCGGAATGGCCGACGACATTGCCACGCGTTACGCTGTGGCGCGCCTTGATGTCGGCGACGAGCGGCACCAGCGCGTCGATCTGCTCCTCCGGGAACGGCCGATAGCCGAACTCATGGCCCGGATTGACGATCTCGATGCCGATGCTCGCGCTGTTGACATCCTCGATCCCCCGCCAGCGCGACCTGCCCGCGTGCCAGGCGCGCCTGTCCTCGGCGACCATGCGCAGGACGGTGCCGTCCTCGGCGACCAGATAATGCGCTGAAACCTTCGACGCCGGATCGCGCAGCCGGTCGATCGCCGACTGCGCATCCTGCATGCCGGTATAATGCAGGACAATCATCGATATGCCGAGCGTGCGCTCGTCGAAGTTAGGCGACGGCATCTCGATGATCGTCATTGCGTCTCCCTCGCTTTCGCGCTGGATCAGCTTAAGCACGGACGGCGGCGTTTCGGAATAGCGGTCTTGATGCCCGCGCCGATCAGCGCCTGGCCGACAGGGCCGCCGGCACGGCCCCGACCGGCTCGTAAAGCCCGCGATACCGCGGGCTTGGGCGGAACGCCTCGGTCTGGCCGATCACCGTTTCCCCCGCGCCGAGCACGAGCAAACCGCCCGGGCGCGCCACCTCGGCAAGGCGATCGAGCACCCGCCGGCGCAGCGCCGGCGAAAGATAGAGCAGGACGTTCCGGCACAGGATGACATCGAACCGCCCGATCGGCAGCGGGTCAGCGACGAGGTTCAATTTGCGGAAGGATATCTGGCGGACCAGTTCGGGCTTGGCGACCCAGTCGATGCCGACCGAGTCGAACCAGCGCATCATCCGGCGCACCGGCAGCCCACGCTGGATCTCGAATTGCGAATAGCGCCCCGAGCGGGCACGGTTGAGCGCTGCCTCGGAAACGTCGGTTGCGACGATTTCGGGAGAGAGAGCACCGCTTATCTCGTCGCGTTCAGTGAAGAGCATCGCCAGCGACAGCGGCTCCTGGCCGATCGAGCAGCCGGCAGACCATATCCGCAACCGCCGCCCCGGACTCTCGGCGCGCATATCCTCGACCGCCTCGCCGATCATCTCGAGTACGGCCGCATCGCGGAAGAAGGAGCTTTCCTGGTTGAGCAGCACGTCGACCACCTGATCGGCGAGATCCGGCCTGCGCAGGAGATCGCGGACCAGTTCGTCAAGGCTCTCGAAGCCGCGCTCGCGCAGCAGAGGCTTCAGGGCGGTTTCGATCCGCCATTCGCGATTCGCCGCAATCTGCTGGCCGGTTCGCGATTCGAGGAGCGCCGCCAGGACGTTGAGAGCGCCCTTGGGCCGCATATGGGGCAAGGGACTCAACATAAAATGGAACTCGACATGACTGGGGCCTTGCCGGACGCGATCATCCGGCCGATTTCGCTTGGTTTCATGATCGCGCAGGCAGTGCCGTTGGTGGCGATCGCACCGGGCATGCCCCAGACGACCGAGCTTGCCTGATCCTGGACGACGACACTGCCGCCGCGATCAATGATCCGCTGCGCGCCCTCGCTGCCGTCACGGCCCATGCCGCTGAGCACGACCGCCAGCGCGCGCGCGCCATAAGCCTGGGCGAGGCTGTCCAGCATCGGGTCTACCGAGGGTGTACAGCCGCTTTTGACGAGCTCATTCGAGAGGCGGATCGACGCATTCTCGCTGTTGCCGACGATCCTCATATGCGCCGTGCCCGGTGCCACGATCACCCGGCCTGGGCGAATGCGCAGCCGGTCGACCGCGACGTCGCAGGGGCGGCCCGCCAGCACCGCGATCTGCGCGGCGAAATAGGGCATGAAGGATTCGGGCAGATGCTGGGTGATCAGGATCGGCAGCTGGAAGCTCTCCGGGATCTCCCGCAGCAACAGGCTGAGCGCGTGAATACCGCCGGTCGACGCGCCGATCGCGACGATGTCGAAGACGGCGCCCGGGCGGTCACTCGCGAACGGCTGTGAGTCGGCGACGACGCGCGCGCGGACTGGCGTGCGAATGGGTGTCTGGGCGGGCGCCGGCGTCGCTTCGAACAGCCGGAAGAGCTTTTCATCGAGAACAGTCGAGAATCGGCTGGCAAAGTCGCCGATATCGGGTTTTTCGAGCGTATCGGCCGCGCCGAGCGCAAGCGCCTCGATCGTCGCCGCCGCGCCGTCGCCGCAGGACGAGGAGACGATCAACACCTTTGCCCCCCGTCCCGCCGCGAGCAGGTCAGGCAGCGCGGTAAGACCGTCGACGCCGGGCATCTGGATGTCGAGCAGAATCCCGTCCACCTGGTTGAGCTCGAGGAACGCGAGCGCCGCCTTGGCGTGCGGCACGGCGCCGGCAACGGTGAATCGGCCGCTGAGCCCGATCGCGCGCGAAATCACCGCCCGCGCGACGACTGAATCGTCGACGATCAGTATGCTCGGCCTTTCCCGGCCCTCTGCGAACCGGGAACGCTTGTGGATTGAGCGGGATGGCATGACGACCGGCCTTTTCAGGCCATGCCGACGATCTGAAGCTTGCTTTCGAGCGTCTCGCGGTCGAAGGGCTTCATCACATATTCGTCGGCCCCCGCCTCGATTGCGGCGCGGATATGCGCCAGACCATTCTCCGTAGTGCAGAACACGACCTTGGGACGGCGCGTGACGGCGCTGTCATGAAGCGCGCGCAGGAAATCCATCCCGCTCATCACCGGCATGTTCCAGTCGAGCAATACGACATCCGGTGCAGACTCGAGACAGCTGTCGAGCGCCTCGCGTCCGTCGCCGGCTTCGGTCACATGGAAATTGAGCGTCTCCAGGATGTGCCGCGCCACCTTTCGGATCACCTTCGAATCATCCACCACGAGGCACGTCTTCATTGAGCTACACCCTGTTTTTCGCCCCTTGAGGCCTTCTTCTGCCCGAAATGCGTAAGCGTCGCGTTAATCGCCGGTCATGCCGCGATGGCGGACAGGCCCGGCACCAGCGCGCGCAGGTCGATCGCGAGGATCGGTTCGCCGTCACGCTCGATGATGCCGCAGCCGGTCGCGCGCCAGCCGGCGTCGAGCAGGACGCCCGCCATCGGCAACAGATCGAACGGCGCCACGTCTTCGAGCGAATCGACCATGATCGCGTAATGATGGCCCTCGACATGCGTGATGACCGCGCGGGTCGCCTGGACCTCGGCGGGCGGCAGCCCGAGCGCGGCGCGCGTATCGATCACCGTCACGACCCGGCTGCGCAACGCCGCGAGCCCGCGCACCTGACGGTCGGCGCAGGGCACCGGCACGACCGCGCCGATATCGACGACCGATTCGACCTGCCCCGATTCGATCGCGACCGCGCGGCCGGCGAGCTGGGCGATGAGGAAGAGTTGCGGCATCAGCGGCCTCCAGCCGAGGTTGCGAGCGCGGCGAGCAGGCCGTCGCGATCATAGCGGTAGACGGTCGCTTCGCGCGTATTGGCCGCGGCACGCTGGCGACGCAGCCGGACGACCGGTGCGCCATCCTTCGCCTGGGGCGCCTCGGTATTCGTCGTCAGGATGACGGCGGCGGTTTCGCCCGTCTTCAGCCTCGTCGCGACTCGATAGCCGGCACCCTCGAGCAAGGGCTTGAGAAAGGCGTTCATCCATGCCGAATCGGCGCCGTCGATCAGGCAGAGAGGGGGCTGCGAATCGGCGCCGGCCACGCCGTGAGTCGCGAACAGCCAGTGGAGATCGAGCAGTTCGATCTGTTCGCCGTCCATCGCGACGACGCCTGCTACCGCACCGACCTCGCGGGCCGGCACCAGATTTTCGGGCAGCGTGACGATGTCGAGCGCCTCGGCGATGGCGTAGCCGATCTCGGCATCGCCGTCGCGCAGCCTGAGGACCGACACTATCGGGCGCGTCGCCCATTCGCCCTGCGCGGCGAGCGGGATGATCCGGCCTTCGGTCGAAAGCCGCAAGCGGCCGGCCGAGAATTTGATCGCCTCGACCGGAATCGGCTCGATCCGGTCGATAATGGCGAGCGGCACCAGCCGGCGGACGCCATCGAGATCGTCGAACAGCAATGCCGAAACGCTCGGCGCCTCGGCTTCGACCAGCGCATCGTCAGTCACGATCTCGCGCCCGAATTGCAGGCCGGCGACCGCGGCGACGCCGGCGCAATCGATCAGCAGCATCGGCAGGCCGCTGTCGGGCAGCGTCTGCCCGGCATAGACGCCGGTCACCATCACCGCCGGCGCGGCCGGCTTGATCACCAGTTCCTCATGATCGAGCACTGAATCGACCGCCAGCGCATAGCTGCCGCCGGGCACACCGACGATGACCAGCATGCGGGCCTCCTCGGTGCGGGCGAAACCGAGCATGGCGCCGAGATCAATCAGCGGCATCCGCCGGTCGCGCACCGTCGCCATCGCCGTATCGCCGAGCATGTCGACCCGGATCGCATCGCCGCCCACGCGGACGATCTCCTCGATCGCCTGGCGCGAGATGGCGAAACGCTGGCCGCCGACGCCGACGCCGATCGTCGCGATGATCGAGAGGGTGAGCGGCACATGGATCGCGATCCGCAGGCCCTTGCCGGGCGTATTGTGCAGTTCGATCCGCCCGCCGATCTGTTCGACATTGGCGCGCACCACATCCATGCCGACGCCGCGGCCCGAGATCGCGGTGACCTTGTCCTTGGTCGAAATCCCGGCCTCGAAGATCAGCTCGAGCTTTGCCTTTTCGCTGAGCGCACGCAGGTCGCTTTCCTTGCGCGGTCCTTGCGCCGCGACCCTGGCGATCAGCTGGTCGGTATCGATGCCGTGCCCGTCATCGCTGATTTCGATGATGATCTGGTTGCCCGATTGCCGCGCGGCGACCGTCAGCCGGCCATTTTCGCGCTTGCCGAGCGCACGGCGCTCGGCCGGCGCCTCGATGCCATGGTCGATCGCGTTGCGGACGATATGGACGAGCGGATCGCGCATCATCTCGATCATCTCGCGATCGAGCTCGACGTCGCTGCCATCCATATAGAGCGCAACCGACTTGCCGAGTTCGCCCGCCGTATCGCGCACCATGCGCGGCAAGGCCGAGAACAGGGCATCGATCTTCTGCATCCGGGTCCGCGTGACGGTGTCGCGCATCTCGGCGACCGTCAGCGACAGCCGCTCGAGCGCTGCCTCGACGCTCGGGTCGGCGCCCTCGTCGCGCAGCCGTCGCGCCAGCTCGTTGCGGGCCAGCACCATGTCGGACATGCCGCTCATCATGCGATCGAGCAGATCGACATTGAGGCGGACGCTGCGGGTCGGGTTGCGCAGTGCCGTCGCCGCCTGAACCTGGACCACCTCTTCCGAGTCGGCATCGAGGGCAGCGATCAGCAGATCCTCGCTCGAATCGTCGAGCGCGACGCCGGCGTCGATCGCCTCGACGATCTCCCCGATCCGGTCGACGATCGCGAGCACCGCATTGACCAGCTTGGTGTCGGGCAGCCGCCTGCCCGAGCGCACCGCGTCGAGCACATCCTCGGCGGCGTGGCTCAACCGGGCGAGTCGCGGCAGATCGAGGAAGCCGCAGCTCCCTTTCACCGTGTGCACGAAACGGAAGATGGCATCGAGCCGGTCTCGATCGTCGGGCGCGGCTTCCCACGCAACGATTTCGCCCGCGAGCGCTTCGAGCGTCTCCCGGGTCTCGGCGATGAATTCCTGCAGCAGATCGTCCATGGGCCCCCGCGAATTGAAGGAGACCTTGGACGGGAACCGGTTAAGGTCGGGTTTACCCGCGGAAGGTTGCGCCGAACAACAGCACCGGTTCGTCGGGGTCTGAAACCTGCACTGATCCGCCGCCATCGGCGACCAGCGCATGGACCAGATAGGCGGCCGCGGCACGCGGCGTGATCAACGCATCGCCCTGCGCGCCCAGCAGCGCCGTGCGCAGCTCGGGATCGAGCACGATCCTCGGCCCATCCGCGCGCACCACGATCTCGACCTGCCCGTCGACCACCTCGGCGCCGACATCGAGCTGCCCGCCGCGAATCAGCGCGTCGCCGGCGATGAGGGCGAGGTTGAGCAGCACCTTGATCGCTGATTTGGGCAAGGTCGCATCCTCGACCAGCCAGCCGAGATTGACCCGATGATTCTCGCCGAACAGCCCCTCGATCGCGGCCCGCGCCTCGCGCGAATCGACCGTCTCGCCGAATCCGCCCGCGGCGCCGAAGGCCAGCCTGAAGAATTTCAGCTTGTTGGCCGATGCCTTGGCGCTTTCCGCGAGCAGTTCCAGGCACCGGTTGCGCATCTCCGGATCATGCTCGTCGGCCAGCAATTCGAGCCCGTTGTTGAGCGCGCCCACCGGGCTCAGCAGGTCGTGGCACAGGCGCGAACAGAGCAGGCTGGCGAAATCGACCGCGCTGATGGTCATGGATTGGGTACGCTCCGGGTCTTGTTGGGCCGCCTCTTCTGGCGAAGCGGGGGCCGTGGTGCAAGGGCGGTGGCCAACAAGGGCGGCATATGCTGTGGCATATGCCAATTGGGAGATGTCGCCATGGGTGTCGAACGCCATGTGAGACTGTTCACGAATGGCCGCAGTCAGGCCGTGCGCATTCCGCGCGAATTCGAACTGCCCGGTGAGGACGCGATCATGCGGAAGGAAAATGGCAGGCCCATCATCGAGCCTGCCCCGCCACGATCGCTCCTCGGCCTGCTCGCGACGCTGTCCCCGATCGAGGAGGATATCCCGACGATTGCTGATGAAGCCCCAGAGCCTGTCGATCTGTGACAAGCTATCTGCTCGATACCGACATCGTGTCCGACCTGGTCCGCAATCCCCTGGGTCGGGCTGCGGCGCGGATCGCCGATGTCGGCGAGGATAAGATATGCACAAGCATCATCGTCGCCTGCAAATTGCGCTACGGCGCTGCGAAGAAGGGATCGACCAGACTGGCTGCACAGGTCGATGCCGTGCTCGACGTTATCCGGATCCTGAACTTCGAGCCCGATGCCGACCAGCGTTACGGCACGCTGCGCACTCAGTTGGAGACCGCCGGCACTGTCATCGGCGCCAACGACATGCTCATCGCCGCGCACGCGCTCTCTATCGGCGCGACCCTCGTCACCGGCAATGAGCGTGAGTTCTCCCGGGTGAAGGGACTGCATCTGGAGAACTGGCTGCGGCCAGCAGAAGGCGGCTAGAGGAAGTGACACCATCCTGCCGCTAGGGGCTTGCCCCACCACGCCCGCTTCGACCATGCGGGGGCGATGACGTTTCAGGTAGACATGGGTGGCGACGGCGCGGGCAAATCAGTCTGCATCGATCTCGAGGAGCTGCTCGCGACTCGGCTGCTCGTCCAGGGCAATAGCGGCTCGGGCAAATCGCACCTGCTGCGCCGGATGCTCGAGCGCAGCGCCGGCCAGGTCCAGCAGATCGTGATCGATCCGGAAGGCGACTTCGTCACCCTCTCGGCGTACGGCCATATCGCGATCGAGGCGGTCGACTATTCAGTCGCCGAGATCACGCGCTTCGCCGGCCGCTGCCGCGAACATCGCACCTCGGTGGTGCTGAGCCTCGAAGGCCTTGAGATGGAGGGCCAGATGCGCTGCGCCGCCGCCTTCATCAACGGCCTGTTCGATGCCCCGCGCGAGCATTGGTACCCTGCCCTGCTCGTCGTCGACGAAGCGCAGATCTTCGCCCCCGCCGCCGGCGCCGAGGTGAGCGAGGAAATCCGCCGCGCCTCGCTCTCCGCCATGACCAACCTCATGTCGCGCGGCCGCAAACGCGGCCTTGCCGGCATCATCGCCACCCAGCGCCTCGCCAAGCTCTCCAAGAATGTCGCCGCCGAGGCGAGCAACTTCCTGATGGGCCGCACCTTTCTCGACATCGACATGGCCCGCGCCGCCGATCTGCTCGGCATGGAGCGCCGCCAGGCCGAGGCGATCCGCGATCTCGCCCGCGGTACCTTTCTCGGCCTCGGCCCCGCCATCTCGCGCCGCCCGATCACGGTGAAGATCGGCCCGGTCGAAACCTCGGCGCGCAGCTCGAGCCCGGTCCTCACCCCCCTCCCCGAGGCGCCCGCGGGCGACATGCGCCAGTTCCTCCTCGCCGGCCTCGAAGAACCCGCCCCGCCCCCACCCGAACCGCGCGCGCCGCGCCCCGCACCCGCTGACCAGCTCCTGCGCGATCTCGCCGGCACACCGGCGCGCGAGGTCGTCGAGGAGCTAGCGCTGCACGACGAGGCCGAGCTCGAACAGGTGGTGATCGACATCCTCCGCGCGATCGTCGACGACGCCGATTCGACCGCCCGCCCGGCAGCCGTTCTGTTCCAGGATTTCCAGGTCAGGTGCCGGATGGTCGGGGTGAAGCGCGCGCCGCTTGACCCCTCGGCCTTCGCCCGCCGCCTCGCCGCCGCCCGCGCCGGCATTTTCGACGGGCTCGACGACGAATGGCAACAGGCGCTCGAGACGGCCGAGGGCCTGCCCGACGACATGCTCGGCGCCTTCCTCCTCATCGCCCGCGCCGCGCGCGCGGGGGAGCCCTGCCCGAGCGACGAAGCGGTCGCCCGCACCTATGGCACCAGCTCGCTCGGCCGCGCGCGGCGGGTGATGAGCTATATCGAAGGCCGCAACATCTTCGTGACACGGGTGGATCTAGCGGGAAAGCGCTCGATCACCATCCCCGGCCTCGGCTGGACGACCGCGGCGGCCGAGATCGGCTGACCCCCGTCATCCCATATTTCCTTCCCCGGCCTTCGCCGAGGAAGGAAAAAGGGCTTTCATTCGGATCATCACCAACCCCTCCCGGCAGTCGGCGACGCAGCCCGATTGATCCCCACCCCCCGCACCCCCATCTCCGCGCGACAGCATCGACCCAGGGAGCTCACCCCATGCACATCGGTTTCATCGGCCTCGGCCAGATGGGCAGCGCCATCGCGGCCAACCTCGTCAAGACGGGCCATGACGTGAAGGTCTGGAACCGCAGCCCCGAAAAGGCCGCTCCGCTCGTCGCGGCCGGCGCCACCCTGGCTGCCTCCCCCGCCGACGCGGCCTCGGGCGAGGTCGTCCTCACCATGCTCGCCGACGACATGGCGGTCGAAGCCGTCACCTTCGGCGAAGACGGCATCCTCGCTGCCCCGAACAAGCCGATCCATGTCTCGCTCAGCACAATCAGCTTCGCCCTCGCCGAGAAACTCACCGCCGCCCATGCCGAGGCCAGCGGTTCCTTTGTCGCCGCTCCGGTGTTCGGCCGCCCCGCCGCTGCGGCGGCCGCCAAGCTGTTCGTCGTCGCCGCCGGCCCTGCGCAAGCCCTCGCCGCCTGCACCCCGCTGTTCGAGGCGATCGGCCAGAAGACCTTTCCCCTCGGCCACACCCCGTCCGCCGCCACCATCGTAAAGCTCAGCGGCAATTTCCTGATCCTGTCAGTGATCGAATCGCTCGCCGAGGCAATGACGCTCGCCGAAAAGCACGGCGTCGAGAAGGCCGCCCTGCTCGAAATCCTCACCGGCACCCTGTTCGGCGCGCCGATCTACCAGGTCTATGGCAAGATCCTGGTCGACCAGAGCTTCCGCCCCGCCGGCTTCGCGGCGCCGCTTGGCCTCAAGGACATGAACCTCGTCGCGGCCGCCGCCACTGATGCGCGCGTGCCCATGCCGGTGCTCAGCCTCCTCCGCGACCGCCTTCTCGCGACGATCGCCCGCGAGGGCGACGATATCGACTGGTCAGGCATCGCCAGGACCGTCGCGGACAATGCCGGCCCCGCATCCTGACCGCCGCTCCCCAACCTTGCCCATCCCCGACAAAGGCATCCTGCCAATGCGCACCATCTCCGACGACGTCGCCGTCCGCCTCTATCATCTCGACGACAGCGGCACCGCGACCACGCTGCTCTACGGCACGCTCGCCGAAGCCCTGCTGACCGCCGAGGCGCAGCCCGCCGAGGTCCAGGCTGACCTGTTCCTTCAGACCAGCAACGATGTCGTCTCCTGGCTCGACTATATCGAGGGCTGACTCACCGCGGCGCCCGAACCCCGCCCCGTCACTGCACCGCCGGCAACGCCAGCCGCTTCGGCCCCTCGGGACATCCGTCGCGATCGACCACGCCGGGGGTCAGCACGAACGCCCCCTCGCCCTTCGCCCGCCCCTTCGGGTTGGGCTGGCCCGCCACCACATGGCAGAGATCGGCCGCGCCCTCGGGCGTCTCGACGAAATCGGCATGGCCGAGACCGCTCGACACGGCGCTGGTATCGACCACTTCGAGCTCCCCCGGCCGCGCCTTGGGGTAGCAGCGCGTCGACCCCGTTTTGTCGCGGCGCCACAGGTCATAGACGCAGTTCGCGTCCCCGGCGCGCGGGCTGCCATGCACTGCCCAGCTCGTCTGCAGGGCGCGGTCGAAGCGCGAGGCATAGACAGTGATATGCCGCTCGGGCCCGGCGATCGCCGCGGCGAGATCTCGATCGAACATCTCGCGGTCGACATCGGGCGAGGCGAGGACGATCGTGCGGACATGGGTGGAGAGCCCGGGATGTGATCGCTGGAGATCGCGCAGCGCGTCGATCGCGATCCGGTTGCCCATGCTGTGCGCGACCAGCACGACATCCTCGGACTCGCTGGTCAGCGCCAGCAACAGCTGGTCGAGATAGGGCTGGGTCCAGCGGTTATTCTCCTCGTCCCAGGTATATTTCGCGACGGCGCGCTGGGAGGGCCAGAGGAACGCGATCACCGGCCCGTCGAACCCGGTGGCGACGCCGATCGCGTCAGCGCGCGACAGCACTTCGGCTGGCGCATTGTTGAAGCCGTGGACGAACAGCAGCACGCGCTTGCTCTTCGACGTGGCAATGTCTGCCCGCAGTTTCTGCCGCCAGGCCGGCTCGCCCGTCAGGTCGAATGTCGGCAGCTTGCCCGCAGCCGTGTGCGGCGGCCCGGCCACGCCATAGCGGACCGGCCCATCATACGGCATGGGCGAACCGAACGGCATCGGCGTCCCCCGCCCGATCGTCAGCACCGGCCCCGGGCCCCGGCAGTCGGGCAGGCTGGTCGCCACGACATAGACCAGCCGCTCGGCGGTGATCGCCACCTGCCGGGTCATCGCCGGGCAGCCGGCGGCCATGACTGAATAGTTCGGCGGCGCGCTCACACAGGCCGAGACCGAAAGAGCGGCGGCGATTGCCGCGAGCGCCGGCAGGGGTTTCGACATCGGCTATTCTCCCCGCGGCGACCACGCGCCGCGTTGTGCCGACGCCCGAATCGTTCGGTCCCGGCGGGGGTGTTCTGGCAGTTGTTACGGGTGCGAAAAAGGGTTGATGAGGTAACCGGCGGCGGTTGGATATGGGACGATGTTTTTCTCACCACCTCTCGCCGTCCTCATGCTATGGTAATCGAATGACGAAACTGTCGAAAAAGCGGCCGATTTCCGCGGAAGCCCGCGTTCTGGGTGATCGCGCCTTCGCGGCGATTACCGCAATTGAGGGCATCGCTCTGAGCTTGGAAAGCCAACGCCGGTTCGCTTCGATGCGAAGCCGCAATTTGACGCCGCAAGAACAACGTGCCGAGATCATTCGTGCCTATGCGGACGCCAAACGGCCTCGATGAATCTCTCGGGTTATGACGCCTTCGACGATCCCTATGCCTATAAAGGTACCCATGTTCTGAAGAATAAGCTCGGCTTGCGAGACACGGCCGCGCTCGAATCATTCGAACTCGAAATGTCGAATTCGCGGGCGACCGAGGCGCTTCCCGACGGGGATTATGACCCTCGCCATTATCGGGAAGTTCATCGCCATCTGTTTCAGGACGTTTATCGCTGGGCGGGAAAATATCGGACGGTTCGAACGTCGAAGGATAGTAACCCATTTTGCTTCCCGGAGCATATCCCGAACGAGATGAATCTTCTTTTCGAGGCGCTTCGAACAGATTGCCTGCCGAGTGAAGACGCTTCCTCTTTCCTGGCGTCCGCCGCCGCGTTTCTGGCCGAGCTCAACGCGATCCACCCGTTTCGAGAAGGCAACGGGCGCGCCCAGCTCGCCTTTATGCACTTGGTGGGACTGCGGGCTGGTTTCCCGTTCGACTTTTCGCGGGCAAAATCCGACACATTCCTGGCGGCCATGATTGCGAGCTATCACGGAGACCTGACGCCGCTGGTAACTGAACTCAGGGCTCTCCTGACCTGACAGACAGCCTGAGCTTTCGGTTGGGTAAGCAAGCGATGCACGGCCACCGTTCAAACCTTGAAACAATGCTCCCGATGCCAGCTCAGGAAGTGCGGATGCGGCCGATCGGCCGGCGGCAGGGCATGGCCGCTCTTGTTGATCATCCCGCGAATCCCTTCGGGATCATTGACCTGTCGTGAGACAAGAACCCGCCGCGCGGGTTCCTGCATCGGCGGATATCACGCGGCTGTCGGTGCCCGATATCCTTCGCAATCTATGCCATTCATTCATATAGCGATTTCGCGGGCCGGCCAACGACAGGATGTCGTCCTGGAAAATTCGTTGGGCGACGTCGTGCCAGCTCGGCTGAAGCGCGAGGGAGAAGATTGTGCGAGGAACCGGGGTTGTGCGTGCTGTCTCCGCGCTGGCGACACTCATGATTTTGCTGACCGCATCGCCGATGGTGCGCGCGCAGCCGGGCCAGGCTCCGAACCTCAGCGAAGCGGGTCGGACGCGGACCAACTTCAACGCCGACTGGCGGTTCAACCTCGGCAAGATCGATGGCGCTGAGGCACCCGACTTGGACGACGCGGGCTGGAGCCATGTCGGCCTGCCGCACAGTTTCAGCATACCTTATTTTCGTGCGACGGACTTCTACACCGGCGACGGCTGGTATCGAAAGAGCTTCACCCTGCCCGCGGTCGCGCCCGGCCGGCGCTATTTCCTTGAGTTCGAGGGCGCGTTTCAGGATGCCCGCGTTTATGTGAACGGCGTCGAGCTCGCGCACCATCGCGGTGGCTACACCGGCTTTCCGGTCGACATCACTCGAGCGGTCCGCGCGGGACACAATGTCGTTGCAGTGCGCGTCAACAACGAGTGGCAGGCAACCCTGGCGCCGCGCGCGGGCGAGCATGTATTCAGCGGTGGACTGTATCGCGACGTGTGGCTGGTCACGTCGGACGCAGTGCATGTGCCGTGGACCGGCACGCGCGTCACGACGCCCGAGCTATCTGCGGCGTCGGGCCGGGTCGCTGTGGAAACCGAGGTGCGCAATGACGGCGGCGCGCGCGCGGACGTGATGGTGGAAACCCATGTCGTTGATGATCGTGGCCGTGCGGTGGCGACGCTGCCGGATGCGCGTGTGAGCGTCGAGCCAGGCACGACGATGGTCGCGAAACAGTTGTCGGCACCGATCGCGCGACCGAGGCTGTGGAGCCCGGAGACGCCATCGCTGTATCGCACGGTCACCAGCCTGCGTGTTGCCGGCGCGGAGCGTGACCGATTCGAGACTGAATTTGGGTTCCGCTGGTTCGAATGGACCGCGGATCGCGGTTTCTTCCTCAACGGCAGGCATCGATACTTCAAGGGCGCCAACGTCCATCAGGATCAGGCCGGGTGGGGCGACGCGGTGACCAACGGCGCGATCGAGCGTGACGTGCGGCTGATCAAAAACGCCGGGTTCGATTTCATCCGCGGTTCCCACTATCCGCACGATCCGCATTTCGCCGAGGCAACCGACCGTATCGGCATGCTATTCCTGTCCGAAGCGCCGTTCTGGGGCACCGCCGGGTTCAGGAACGCCTGGGGGGCTTCCGCCTATCCGCCCGATGCGGCTGACCGCGCCGCATTCGACGCCAATGTCAAACAACAGCTCACGGAGATGATCCGGATCAACCGCAACCACCCGTCGATCGTTGTGTGGGGCATGGATAACGAGGTGTTCTTCACCGAAAAGGAGACGCTTCCAGAAGTACGCCGGCTACTGAAAGAGATGGTCGCATTGAGCCACCAGCTCGACCCGACACGCCCCGCCGCGATCGACGGGGCGCAGCGCGGCGAGATCGACAGGCTGGGCGACGTGGCCGGCTATAACGGCGACGGCGCCAGTCTCTTCCCCAACCCCGGCGTTCCCAATTTCGTGGCCGAATATGGATCGACGATGGAAGACAGGCCAGGCACCTACGAACCCGGCTGGGGCGACCTGCCCGCTACGCCGGGCGCGGACAAGGCGCGGGAAGGCTCGTGGCGACTGTCGTGGCGCGCGGGCGAGGTGATCTGGGCCGGATTCGATCATGGGTCAGTAGCCGGCAAGCGCTTCGGCGGGATGGGCATGATCGACTATTTCCGCCTGCCGAAGCGGCAATATTACTGGTACCGCAACGCCTATGCCGGTGTGGCGCCCCCAGCCCCGTCCGTGGCCGGCACTCCTGCCGCGCTACGCATCTCCACCAGCAGCCCGACGATTGCTCGCGCCGACGGCACCGACGACGTTCAAGTGATCGTTAGTGTGGTCGACGCCCTCGGCCGCCGTCTCAGCAACAGCCCACCGGTACGCCTCGTGATCGAATCCGGCCCGGGTGAGCTGCCGACCGGGCGCGTAATCGACTTCGCGCCCGACAGCGACATCGCCATCCGTGACGGTGAGGCGGCGATCACCATGCGCAGCTGGCAAGCCGGAGTGTCGCGGCTGCGCGCGACGTCACCAGGGGTGAAGGACGCCGTCGCGACGATCCGGACGATGTCAGGTCCCGCCTATGTAGCGGGCAAGACGCCGCTCGTCGTCGAACGACGCTATGTCCCGTTCGTTGCGCCGGTTCGCGAGCGCGCCGGCGACGGAACATTCGGACCCAACAATCCGACGTTCGCGAGTTCGAACGCGCCTGGCCACAGTTCGCAACTGGTCAATGACGGCAACCCGGCGACCTATTGGGCTCCGGCTGGCGAAGACACGGCGATGAGCGTCACTATCGACCTGGAGCGTGTGGTCGAGGTGCACGCATTGACCCTCAGTTTTCCTCAGGCAGCCGGCTATGGTTTCGTGGCGGAGATCGAGGACCGGCAGGGTAATTGGCAAAAGCTTGTCGAGCAGATCGAAGGACAGGACGATCGCCGGACCCGAACCGTGGAAACCGAGGCGCTGGCGGGCCGCCAGGTCCGCCTCCGCCTCCGAGTCCCGCCTGGTGCGACGGCTGGCCTGGCCGATCTGCAGATCATCGGCGCGCTACGAACGGAGTGACTTGGCGATCGCGAGTACGACAACGGCCAGATGGCTGGTTGCGGACACTGGCTGAACGGCAGTTATATTCCTGGCGGTCATTTGGGCGACCAGGCGCGGGGAACGCCTGCTTTCGCAGCATCGGGCCAGAGGGCCGTCGTTCCGCTAACCTTTAGAGTTCGGGCCAGGCGACAATTCGATGGACCGCCCCCCCAAAAAAAGCGGCGCGGGAATCACCCCGCGCCGCTTCCGTCGATCAGCCCCCACGGCCAATCACCTCTTGTGCTTGTGCTTCTTCCCTCCGGTATCGCTCGTGGCATCGCCCGTGGCGGGCGATGTCGTGGCCGAGCTGTCCGGCGCTGGGGTGGTCGGGCTCGCCGCCGGGTCAGGCATGGTCGACGGCTGGGTCGCCGTGTCCGGGGTCGGTGCGGTGGGCGCGGTTGTTGTCGGCGCACCCGACGTCGTCTGGCCAGGCGTCGTCTGGGGCGTCGTCTGCGCCGTGGCAGGGAGGGCGATGGCGAGTGCCGCGCAGGCAATCGCCGTGCTCAAGGTCTTGATATTCATTGCGTATCCACTTCCGGAAAATAGATCCCCTGTGCGGCTGCAATGCCAAACCCTCGCCATCAGTACGACCGCGAGTCGGCAAGCCGAGCCAGTCGCGGGGTGTGTGGCGCGCCGCCGCCGGCTCATCGTACCGGGGACACGCTCCGTCGATTCAACCCCGGCCCCGAACCCTCTATCCCCCGCTGATGCGCACCGGCCGGCCATCCCGCTACAAGCCCGCTTTCGTCGAACAGGCGCGCCTGCTCGGCCGTCTCGGCGCCGACACCGCCGATCTCGCGGGCTTCTTTTCGGTCAGCCTCGCCACCCTCTATCGCTGGCAGGCGCGCTACCCGGATTTCGGGCTCGCTTTCGCGATGGGCCGGGCGCAGGGCGAAGGGCTGGAAAAGCCCGGCATGTTCAGGCGTGCGACCGGCTATGCCTTCAGCGCCCGGCGCGAGTATCGGACCAGGGCCGGCGAACCGATCGCCGCTGATTTCACCGTTCGCGTCCCCGCCGATCCCAAGGTCGCCCTGCGCTGGCTGCGCAACCGCCGGCCCGAGACATGGTGCGGCGAGGCCCGTCCCGCAGCGATAAAGCGCGCGCCACGCCCGCCCAGGCCACCCCGTGGCCCGGCGCCGGAATAAGGCGCCCGGCCGCTCCGGCGGTACGAGGCCAGCGCCCGATCAACGCCCATCCCGCGCCACCAGGCTGCGCACGCCTGCGGGCGCCTCGTCGAAAACCAGATCTCGCCAAATATTCGCGAGTCCGTGCGCGTTCGTCCAGCCACAGCCTCTGACGCCATGATCGATTCTCATAAGTCGGCAACTATATGAAAACTACATTCTCACCTGCCCGTCACTATACCGCCACCGAACGCAGAACGATCCAGCCCCAATGGCAGAGCAATACAGGGCCTCTTCTGCCGCGTTGCATCCGCTTCGACAAAAATCGGGGTGGACGTGCCCTGACAAAGACCCCTTCCTGCTTGCCGCCTTTCCGAACCCGCCCGCCCTTTTACTTCACGCACGTTCTCGGCACCCGGCCGGGCCTCAGCCGCGCGCCCGAAATTCGCACCGCTCCCGCCCAATCTGAAATTGCCCTTGCCGCGGCACCGCCCTATCACCTTCAAAACAAAGGGGTCGCGTCTTTCTGCAGGGGAAGCCGCATGCACAAGCCGTTCAATATCCTCCAGGCCGCGATCCTGAAGGCGCTCACCGAGGCGCTGTTTCACGAGATCGACATGAAGATCACGCCCGATCAGGTCGTGGACAATATCCAGCGCCAGTTCGCCCAGTTCCACGGCAACATGCCGCGCGAAATCGGCGCGTCGCTGGTGCTGCTCTGCCTCCTGATGGGCGGTCCGGCCTTCCTGATCGCCGGCCCCGCCTGGCGTGCGCGGCGCGTGCGGAATCGGCTCGAACGCACCAGCAACAACCTGCTTCAGGATATCGGCAAGATCCGCGGCGTCGTCTATGCCGGCTATTACGGCCATTGGGAGGGCGACAGCCAGAAGCAGCGGCCCAATCCGGTGCTCGCCCAGATCGATTTCGCCCTGCCCGCCGATCGGGTGCGCGGCCCCGCCGACATGCCGATCGCGCCCTTTCACGGGCGCGACCTGACCGATCGGGATATCCTCGGCCCGGGCGATGTGCCGGAAAGCGCCGGCGTCATCGTCATCGGCTCGGGCGCCGGCGGCGGCGTCGCGGCGGCGACGCTCGCCGCGCAGGGCCACGACGTGCTGATCCTCGAGGCCGGCGGGCATTATCCGTCCGAACGGATCACCCACAAGGAAGCCGACATGACCGCCCGGCTGTTCGTCGATGGCGGCCTGCAGAACACCCGCGATCACGACATCATCGTCTTCCAGGGCCGCTGCGTCGGCGGCTCGACGGTCATCAACAACGGCATCTGCCTGCGCGTGAAGCAGCCCGGCCACACCCATCCGATGGCTGACGACGTGCTCGCCAAATGGGCGGCGCTCGGCGCGCCGGTCGACGAGGCGCGCTTCATGGGCGCCTATGAGGCGGTCGAGAAAAGGCTCGGCGTCGCGCCGATCGCCCCCCGGTCAGGGCGCAACAACGGCACCCATCTGATGACCGGCTGGACGGCGCACGCCGCCGCCACCGGCGATCCGCAGGATGCCGCCGCGCCCGTCACCTGGTTCAGCAAGAATTACGGCCCCCGCTCGGAGGGTGGCGCCGGCAACGCCGAATGCGCCTATTGCGGTTACTGCAACACCGGCTGCCCCTATGGCCGCAAGCAGGGCATGGCCCAGTCCTTCCTGATCGATGCACGGCGCAAGCATGGCGCGCGGATCATGGCCGATGCCGAGGTCGTCCGGATCCGCTGGAAGGACGCGACGAAGGATGATTGTCGCGTGGCCGACGGGGTCGAGCTTAAGCTCGCTGACGGCAGCACCCATTTCATCCGCGCGACCCAGGGCGTGGTCGTGGCCGCGGGCGCGCTCGCCTCGAGCCGCCTGCTCGATCGCAGCGGCGTGCTCGGCACCGGGCTCGACATGTCGCTCAACATCTCCTGCCCGGTCGTCGCGCTGATGCCGGGCCAGGTCCGCGCCTGGGACGAGGACCAGATGGCGACCTATGTCGATCGCGGCGATTATCTGCTCGAATCGCATTTCCAGCCGCCGATGAGCATGTCGACCCTGATGCCCGGCTGGTTCGGCGATCATTTCGAGCGCATGCGCAATTATGGCCGCCTCGCCTCGGCCGGCGTGCTGATCCCCGCCGATCGCCAGGGCAGCCTGATCAACGGCGGCCTCCATTTCAAATTGCGCAAGGATGTCGAACTCCCCCTGCTCCGCCGCGCGCTGGCGACCCTGTCGCGAGTCCATTTCGCGGCCGGCGCCGAGGAGGTCTATCCGGCCCTCGCCCGCGGCCAGACGTTGAAGCGCGGCGAGGATATCGACGCCTTCTTCTCCCGCCACCTGCGCGAGGCCGACGACGTCACCCTCGCCAGCTCGCATCCCCAGGGCGGCAATGCCCGCAACGCCGATCCGGGCAAGGGCGTGGTCGATCTCGATTGCCGGGTCCACGGCACCACCAATGTGATCGTCGCCGACGCGAGCACCTTCACCAGCTGCATCCGGGTGAACGCCCAGCTCACGACGATGGCGATGGCGCATTATGCGACGGCGGAGAGGAATCCGTTCACGTGAAGTCCCACGATCTTCGTCACCCCGGACTTGTTCCGGGGTCCATCGTGCCGCAAACCAATCCGCCGATGCTCTTGCGGAGGGATGGATGCCGGAACGAGTCCGGCACGACGTTCTGGGTGGGGTTCTACCCCACCTCCAACCCGACCTCCTCGAAACGCCCAACCTCGACCGACCGCCACAACCGCCCCTCGTCCGAAGTAAGGATCAACCACAAAGCCCCATCCCCCATCGCCTGCGCCGCGTCGCGCGCCGAAGGAACCGGCTCCCCGGAGGGATGCGAATGATAATGCCCTATCACCACAGGCCCCCCGGCCCGCGCTCGCCGATACGCCGCGAACAGCGCGCCAGGCTCGATCTCGAACGCCCGCGCCGGTTCCGCAGCGACATTCGCGCACGCCTCGGCCGCCTCGATGCGCGCGCCAATATCACCCGGCGCCCCGAACAACAGCCCGCACACCTCGAAACCGGGAGAATCTTTCGCTTCGGCTAGCAGCCTCGCCAGCAGAGTGCTTGAAATTGCGTACCCCATAACCACATCAGCTATCGCATGAACCGGGGGGTTTCCACCATCGCAGCGCGCATCTCGGACGAGGCCAATGGCTGGCGTCTCGATCGTGCGCTGGCCGAAGCGGTACCGACCCTGTCGCGCGAGCGCCTCAAGGCGCTGATGTCGAGCGGCCAGGTCAGCGACGCGAGCGGCGCCCTCGCCCGCGATCCGGCCCGCAAGGCAGTCGCCGGCGCCGTCTACACCGTCTCGGTGCCCGAACCGACCGCTGCGCACAACGAAGCCCAGGACATCGCGCTCCAGGTGGTGTTCGAGGACGAGCATCTGATCGTCATCGACAAGCAGGCCGGCCTCGTCGTCCATCCGGCCGCGGGCAATCTCGACGGGACGCTGGTCAATGCCCTGCTCCACCACTGCGCCGGCAACCTCTCGGGCATCGGCGGCGTGGTCCGGCCTGGCATCGTCCACCGCATCGACAAGGATACCTCGGGCCTGATGGTCGCCGCCAAGACCGATCGCGCGCATGAAGGGCTGGCCCGCCAGTTCCACGATCACAGCATCGATCGGCGCTACAAGGCGATCGTCACCGGCCGCCCGCTGCCGTCGGAAGGCACGGTCGACGCACCGCTCGCGCGCAGCCCGTCGAACCGCAAGAAGATCGCGATCGTGCCGAACGGCAAGCGTGCGGTGACTCATTACAAGACGCTGGCGCGGCTGAAGGAAGCGGCGCTGGTCGAGTGCCGATTGGAAACCGGCCGCACCCACCAGGTCCGCGTCCATATGGCGTCGATCGGAAATCCCTTGCTTGGGGACCCGGTTTATGGTAGAACAAAACCAGTCCACAGGCAGGTTTTGGAAACCCTGCATTTCCGCCGCCAGGCATTGCACGCAGCCCGGCTCGGGTTCATTCATCCGGCGACAAGCATCGCTATGGCATTCGATAGCGAAATGCCGTCGGACATGCAGGAACTGTTCGATACACTCTGTTGTTAGGTTCAAGCGCGTGTCGCCTCATGGGGGCCGCGCCAATTAAGGGAGATTTGATCATGGCAAGCGGCAGCAACGTCCCGGCGACGATCCCCGCGCTCGGTGGAGAGGCAAGCCTCAACCGCTACCTGTCCGAGATCAAGAAGTTTCCGATCCTCGCGCCCGAGCAGGAATATATGCTCGCCAAGCGCTTCGAGGAGCATGGCGATACCGAGGCTGCGGCGCAGCTCGTCACCTCGCACCTCCGCCTCGTGGCGAAGATCGCGATGGGCTATCGCGGCTATGGCCTGCCCGTGTCCGAGCTGATCAGCGAGGGCAATATCGGCCTGATGCAGGGCGTGAAGAAGTTCGAGGCCGATCGCGGCTTCCGTCTCGCCACCTATGCGATGTGGTGGATCCGCGCCTCGATCCAGGAATTCATCCTGCGCTCGTGGAGCCTGGTGAAGATGGGCACCACCGCCGCGCAGAAGAAGCTGTTCTTCAACTTGCGGCGCATGAAGTCCAAGCTCGACGCGTTCGAGGACGGCGATCTCTCGCCTGAGCATCTCGCGAAGATCGCCAAGGATCTCGGCGTCACCCAGGAAGAGGTGACGAGCATGAACCGCCGCATGGCGATGGGCGGGGATACCTCGCTCAACGTGCCGATGCGCGAGGACGGCGAGGGCCAGTGGCAGGATTGGCTGGCTGACGATTCGCCTCTTCAGGACGCGGTCGTGGCCGATGCGCAGGAGGCCGATGTGCGCCACGAGATGCTCGAGAGCGCGATGAGCGACCTCAACGAGCGCGAGAAGCACATCCTGACTGAGCGCCGCCTGACTGACGATCCCAAGACGCTCGAGGAACTGAGCCAGGTCTATGGCGTCTCGCGCGAGCGGGTCCGCCAGATCGAGGTCCGCGCCTTCGAGAAGCTGCAAAAGGCGATGATGCGCCTCGCCGGCGACAAGCGGATGCTTGCCCTGGCATAAGGTGATGGCCGGTGCTGACGTTATCGTCGTCGGCGCCGGCGCCGCCGGCATCGCCGCCGCCGAGGCCGCGATCGGGACAATCGCTGCCGGCCGAACCACGCAATCGCGGTTTACCGGCGCCCCACCCGTGCCTAAAAGCAACGCATGAGCGACGAGCGGGGGCCGCCCTCAGAAGCTGGTCCGGGGCCCGACCCGGAGACACCGCTCGCCGGGGCGGGCCCGGTCGCGCCAAAGCCATGGCGCGAACCCGATATCGAACCCTTCACCTATCCGGAACCCCTACGCGCCATGCCCCGCCGTCGCTCCCTGTTCCGCCGGCTGCTCGGCTGGTTCTTCAAGGGTATCGCCGCCTTCGTCGTCGTTTCGATACTGATGGTGGTGTTGTTCCGCTTCGTGCCGCCGCCGGTGACTCTCACCATGCTCGGCGATGCGTTGAGCGGTCATGGCATCACCAAGGCGTGGATGCCGATCTCCCGGATCGACCCCAACATGGCCCGCGCGGCAATCGCCGGCGAGGATTCGCGCTTCTGCTCGCACCACGGCTTCGACATCGCGGCAATCGAAAAGGCCTATCAGCGCAACGAGCGTGGTGGTCGCATCCGCGGTGGCTCCACGATCAGCCAGCAGACAGCGAAAAACGTCTTCCTGATTCAGGGCGGCGGCTATCCGCGCAAGGCGCTCGAAGCCTATTTCACCGTGCTGATCGAGACGATCTGGGGAAAGCGGCGGATCATGGAGGTCTATCTCAACGTCGCGGAGACGGGCATCGGCACCTACGGCGTCAATGCCGGCTCGATCCGCTATTTCGGCCATGACGCATCGCATCTCAGCCCCTCGGAGGCAGGCCGAATCGCCGCCGTCCTGCCGCTGCCCAAGAAGCGCGCCGTCATCGCGCCGCAAGGCTTCACCCGCCGCCACGGCAACGTCCTCACCAAAAGGGTGAGCGTCGTCCGTAACGACGGGCTGGATGGGTGCCTGCGCTAGACGGTCAGGGCTGGGCCGCTTTCTGGGCTGCGTCGCCGGCCTTTTGCGCGCCGTCGCCGACATCCTTGGCCGCCTGGGTAACCGCATCGGTCCTGCGATTGTCGTTGGCGCTCTGGTTGAAAAGATAGAAGGCGCCGATGATGACGGCGACCAGCAGAACGAGCCCGATGAGAAGCCCCGCGCCGCTCCCGCGGCGTTCGATCACGGTGGTGTGCGGCGTCTCGGTTACTTCGTCGACCATGTGATCCTCCTGTTTTGCTCGCCACGAAACGAGAGGATGGCGCGGATTGTTCCGCTGCGGCCTTTCTTCAGAAGGGCAGCTTGAACCCAGGCGGCAGCGGCAAGCCACTCGTCATCTTGGACATTTCGGCGTTGGACGCCGCATCCGCCTTGGCCTTGGCGTCGTTGAAGGCAGCGACGATCAGATCCTCGAGCATCTGCTTCTCGCTCGCCGCGAGCAGCGATTCATCGATATCGACGCCGATGATACGGCCCTTGGCCGATGCCTTCACCTTCACAAGCCCGCCACCGGCCGCGCCCTCGACTTCGATCTGGTCGAGACCCGCCTGCGCCTTGGTCAGCTCGGCCTGGACGTTCTGCGCCATCGCCATGATGTCTTCGAGGTTCTTCATGCTGTGCTCCGTTGTCCTGTCCAGCTTTCGAGTTCAGCCTCGGGGAAAGCGGCAAAGGCCGCCTTCACCACCGGCGTTTCGAGAATCGCGGCGCGTTCCGCCAGTTGCTCGGCCTCGCGCTGTTCGCGCAAGGTCGGCTCGCCGAGCACGTCCTCGGCTGAAACGCGCCAGATGCGTCCGGTGATCCGCTTGAGCTCGGTCGTCAAGGTGCGGACCAGATCGACCGGCAGCGGCCGGGAAGAGCTCAGCACCAACTCGGGCGGTGCGTACCGAACGAGCCGCGCGCTGTTGGTCAGTTGCGCCGCCAGCGCATGCTCGCCCTTGTCGTCGAGCATGCCGATCAGGGAGGTGAAACTGGCGGGCAGGCTGGCCTCGACCGGCGTGCCCGCCGCCCGCGCCGGGCTCGCGACTGAAGGGGCGGCAGGTGGCGCACCGTTCGCGATCATCCGTGCCAGTTCGCCCGGATCCGGCAGGGTCGAGGCATGGATCAGCCGCAACAGCACCATCTCGCAGGCCTCGATCGGCAGCGCGGCGCGGGCGACCTCCTCATGGCCCTTGAGCAGTAGCTGCCACAGCCGGTGGAGCGACGCGAAGGACAGCGACGCGGCCCAGCCAGCGAGCGCCTCGCGCTCCTCGACTGCCTGGCCCAGGTCGGGCGCAGTGCCGAGCTTGGCGAGCGTGGTGGCATGGACCGTCTCCAGCAGCGCGCGTAACACGCCCTGCGGATCGACGCCGAGATCATATTGCCGCCTGAGCGCGGCGAGCGCGCCCTGCCCATCGCCCGCAAGCACCAGCCCGAACAGATCGCGGACCGCACCGCGATCCGACAGGCCAAGCATGTCGCGCACCGTTGCGGCCCGCACGCCGCCACCCTCGATTCCGGCATGCGCGATCGCCTGGTCGAGGATCGACAGCCCGTCCCGCGCCGACCCTTCAGCGGCCCGCGCGATCAGCGCCAGCGCTTCGGGCTCGGCCCCGACGCCCTCGGCCTCGGACACGAACGCGAAATGCGCGGCAAGCTTCTCGGCCGGGATGCGGCGAAGGTCGAATCGCTGGCAGCGCGACAGCACCGTCACCGGTACCTTGTTCACCTCAGTGGTCGCGAACAGGAACTTCACATGCGCCGGCGGCTCCTCGAGCGTCTTCAACAGCGCGTTGAAGGCGTTCTTGGAGAGCATATGAACTTCGTCGATGATATAGATCTTGAACCGCGCCGAGACCGCCGAATAGCGCGAGGCATCAATGATCTCGCGGACATCGTCGACGCCGGTATGGCTCGCCGCGTCCATTTCGATCACATCGATATGGCGCCCTTCGGCAATCGCCCGGCACGGCTCGCAGACGCCGCAGGGATCGATCGTCGGCCCGCCATTGCCGTCAGGCCCGATGCAGTTGAGCGCCTTGGCGATCAGCCGCGCGGTCGAGGTCTTGCCCACCCCGCGCACGCCCGTCAGCAGAAAGGCATGCGCAAGCCGCCCGCGCTTGATCGCATTGGCCAGCGTGGTGACCATCGCATCCTGGCCGATCAGCTCGGCAAAGGTCTGCGGGCGATATTTGCGGGCGAGAACGCGATAGACCCCAGAGTCACTTGGGGCCTTGGCAGGCTGGGGCGGTTCACCGAGATCGAAGGAGGAGTCGGACATTGCCGACCGACTTAGTCACTCCCCCGCCCGGACGCCAGCGCGGCGGTGAGCCACTCGACGAATTGCGATGGAAGCTGGTGGGAGCCGGAACGACCCGTGGCGAAATCGTTGCGGCTGCTTCCTTCCGGATCTGACCGGGTTGGCGACGACCACGTCCGCCCGACTCCCGCGTGCCATATGGCGAGGCCGGGCGGCGTGATCAAGCCCGTCCTACCAGCGGACCGTCCGGCAGATGCGCACGCGGTGATGATGGCGCCATTCCATCTTGCACACACGACGCGTGTGATGACGGTCGCGCCAGCCGTGATGGCGGTCGTTCCGCATCGTGTCGTGGCGCTCGCCATCGGTCCGCACCGTGGTTGTCGTCCTGACGACCTTGTCATGCCGCTCATGGGTCTGCATCTGCGCGCTCGCGGCGGCGGGCGCTATCGCCGCAACGGCGACGAGACCTGCCGAGATCAGCGTGAACAGTTTCATGGTATCTTCTCCTGCGTGCCACGACGGCACGGGAGCGTAATGATCAGCGGCCCTGCATGTTCCGCGCTTCGCCGGGAATTCGGACGGTCAATCCGTCCAGCGCCGCGTCTAGCCAGATCTGGCAGGCGAGCCGACTGGTCCGGGTCGCGCCTGCGGCGAGATCGAGCATGTCCTCTTCATTTTCGCTGGCCGGCGGCAACCGCTCGAAATCAGCGGCATCGACGATGACATGGCAGGTCGAGCAGGCCATCTGACCCTCGCAGGTGCCCTCGAGCGGCTGGCCATTGGCCTGGGCGATGTCGAGCAACCGGTCGCCGGGCTTCGCTTCGACCTCGCTGACCGCGCCATCAGCGCCAATGAAGCGCACCAGCATCAGGCAGCAATCCGCTGAGCAGCGGCGGCGGCCATGATGCGGTCGATCCCCGAGGCGATCTCGGCCTCGGTCGTATAGCGCCCGAATCCGAGCCGGATGCTGCTCCGCGCTTGCGCATCGCTCAGCCCGAGCGCGCGCAGCACATGGCTCGGCCGCCCCGATCCGCTCGCACAGGCCGATCCCGCGGAGAAGGCGATATCCCGAAGATCTGACATCAGCCGGTTCACATCCAGCCCGTCGCGGCGGATATTGAGATTGCCATGATAGCGATGCTCGACCGAGCCGTTGATCGTCCATGCGTCTCCCAGCATGTCGATCGCCAGTCCCCAGAGCTCCTCGACATGCGCTGCGTCATCCTCCCGATAGTCGGCGGCGAGGCGTGCCGCCGCGCCGAAACCGGCACATAATGCCGGCGAGAGCGTGCCGGACCGCCCGGCCGCCTCCTGACCGCCACCATGGAGCAACGGCGCGATCGACAGGCCGTCGCGGATCCACAAGGCGCCGATGCCCTTGGGTCCATGAATCTTGTGCGCAGAAAGGGCAATCAGATCGCAGTTTCCGGGAACATCGATACGCCCATAACCCTGCACCGCGTCGCACAGGAACAAGGCGCCGGCTTCGTGCGCCAGGTCCGCGAGCGCCTCGATGGGCTGGATCACGCCGATCTCGTTGTTGACCAGCATCGCCGCCACCAGCGCGGTTCCCCGCGCGATTGCGGCCCTGGCGATAGCGAGATCGACCAACCCGTCAGGGCCGACCGGCATGATCGTCACCGCCCTGCCCGCGTCCGCCAGCGCTTCGACGGTGTCGAGCGTCGCCGCATGCTCGGTCGCGAGCGTCACGATCCCGCCGGGGTCCACCCCTTTGATCGCCCAGTTGATCGCCTCGGTCGCGCCGCTGGTGAAGCTTGCCGAACCGCCCCGCGGCAGCAACGCCGCCACCGCATCGCGCGCAACCTCGACCGCCGCCTTCGCCGCCCGCCCGGGGCCGTGCGCCGAATGCGGGTTGGCATGCTGGTTCTCGAGCCAGGGCAGCATCGCGGCCAGCGCCTCGGGCGCGAGCGGGGTCGTCGCCTGGTAATCGAGATAGATCATGCAGCGAACGCCCGTGCCGAGCGTGAAATCGTCCGCCATTCGGCAACGAAGCGGTCGATGTCCGCGGCATCGGTCGCACGGCCGAAGCTGACGCGCACCACTTCACGCGAGGCATCTATGCCCCAGCCCATCGCGCCGAGGACATGGCTCGGCTTCATGCTGCCCGAGGAACAGGCGCTGCCCGCCGAAACCGCGATTCCGGCCATATCGAATCGGATCAGCTGAGTCGTCGCGGCAAGGCCGCGCATCCGGTATGCGCCGATCGCCGGATGCCGCACCACGCCGGTCGCGACGATCTCGCCGCCGGAGCGGGCGATCGAGTCGTCGAGCCGCGCCCGAAGCGCTTGCATCGCAGCGATATCTTCCGGGATTTCGAGCGCGGCCGCGAAGCCGAGCGCGCCCGGCAGATTCTCGGTCCCGGGCCGATAGCCCCGCTCCTGCCCGCCCGTCGGCATCAGGCTGCCGAGGTCGCGCACCAGCAGAGCCCCGATCCCCGGCGGCCCGCCGCGCTTGTGTGCCGAGATCGCGACGAAATCGGCATGGTCGGCGACATCGGAATCAGCGCCGGCCGGCATCTGCGCCGCGTCGACGAGGAACAGCCCGCCGGCCGCACGGATCTGCGCAGCCAATGCAGCGATCGGCTGCCGCACGCCGGTTTCGCTGTTCGCCCATTGGATCGCGACGAGCGGTCGCCCCGGGGCGGCCAGCGCCTCTTCAAGCGCCTGGCCGTCGACCACACCCGCGGAATCGACCGGCAGGATTGTCGCGTCGACCGCCGCGCGAATCACCGAATCATGCTCGACCGCCGAGATCAGGCAGCGCGCCGCGATCGAGCGGGTGAGCGCGATGCCGAGCGATTCGCTTGCGCCGCTGGTCAGGATCACCTCGCCTTGCCATCCATAGGCGGCAGCGATTCGCGCCCGCGCTTCCTCGAGTGCCGCGCGCGCCGCGCGGCCCTCCGCATGCGGCGATGACGGGTTCGCCCAGCCTGCCATTCCAGCTGCCACAGCAGCCGCTGCGGCAGGCAGGATCGGCGTCGTTGCGGCATGGTCGAGATAGAGGCGGTCAGGCAGTGGAGCGGTTCCAATTGCGAAAAGGGGCAGGTCACCTATATAGCGCGCACATTCCTGCGCTCCACCCGAGCGCACCATTATGTCAGCAGGTCAAATGCCCGAAGTCATTTTCCCCGGCCCCGAAGGCCGTCTCGAAGGCCGTTTCGCTCCTGCGCCGCGGCCGCGCGCACCGGTCGCGATGATCCTCCACCCGCATCCCACCGCGGGCGGCACGATGAACAACCGCATCGTGCAGGAACTCTACAAGACCTTCCAGCGCCGCGGCTTCGCCACCTTGCGCTTCAATTTCCGCGGCGTCGGCAAGAGCCAGGGCACCTTCGACAATGGCGTCGGCGAGCTTTCCGACGCGGCGAGCGCACTCGACTGGGTACAGAGCTTCCACCCCGAAGCCTCGACCACCTGGATCGCCGGCGTCAGCTTCGGTGCGTGGATCGGCATGCAGCTGCTGATGCGCCGCCCCGAGATTCGCGGCTTCATTTCGATCGCGCCGCCCGCCAACATGTATGATTTCACCTTCCTGGCGCCATGCCCGGCAAGCGGAATCATCATCCAGGGCGAGGCCGACGAGGTGGTGACGCCGCTCGCGACCCAGAAGCTGGTCGACAAGCTGCGGACGCAGAAGCACATCACGATCCACCACGACACGATCCCCAAGGCGAACCATTTCTTCGAGCATGAGATGCCCGAGTTGATGGGCAGTGTGGACAAGTATCTCGACATGCGGCTCGACCCGAACTCGCCGATCCGGTGAGATAGCTTGTTCCGTCGCCCGGACTTGTTCCGGGGGACATCGTGGCGGACCGCAAATCGCTCGCGATAGACAGAAATTTGGATGATTGCGCTCGGTCGGCTTTGGCCCGCAGAAAATTCCGCCTGAAATAGGCGATGTGTTATTTGATGATGCGGGGCGAAAGGCCTCGAACATTGATAGGACTATCGATACGAATTTTAAATGCGTTGTGTTCACCGATGGAGGTAACTGTATATGTACCTCCAGCTATATTGAGACTTTGCCCAACACCGGAAAAGCACTGATCATTCTGAGCCAGCTTTTGATCCGTGTCTGCAGCAGCAATAGCCATGTGAAGGCAAACAGAGCCTCCATGCGAGACGTTCCAAGCGGCAAGTACTTGCAATTGCGCGCGCGTCGGAAATTTCTCATTATAAACAGGCTTAAGAACAACAGAATTAGTTGCACCAACGCCATTTCTATACCTTCCCATTCCAGATTCAGGATCCGTTATTGCTAACAGACCCTTGAAATCGGCAATCATTATTTTAGCATCTATCGAATTCCCATTCTCATCCGCCCGCAAGCAAAATACATAATCAAATCCCGAAATGTGTTCGTCTGCTGATCCGAGTTTTGTTCCAGTCGACTTTTCGTCAAAGCGCCAGGTACAATACCAGTTACCAGTGCCGCCATCCATTTTTACCAAAAGGCTGTTTTTGGATAGCCAAACTCTGTTGCCTTCGATCAGGTCCCGATCGACGGCATAAAGGGCCTGCGGCATAAGCGGGGCCGAATCGACTACGCCGTCCTTTCCCTCAAAAACCACCTCGGTAGAAGGCGCAATTTGCGACTTCGCATCCCAGGTGGCGTAAGGGTCGCGTTTGCGTACGGTCCATGGCCGTGAAACGCCCGGAAGTTGGATCGGGAAAAATGTAACCGCCTGACCGCTATGCGCTTCGGCTAAACCGCCAAAACCCGCCATCGCCAAAACCAGAACCAGAACCAGACCGTATCTCTTCACCCCAACGCCCCCCGTTTGGCGGCCGTCCGTTTTGCGTCGGCCGACCGATTTATACCGCCCATAAGCTTGGGGCCAAGCTGGTTCAGTGGCAGCAACATACATTGCCGGCCGCTCATTTTCGAACAATCAGGACCTTATAAAGTCCAGATCACCACATTGGCGATCAGCACCACTGCCATCACCAGCATCAGCGCACCCTTCTTCACGTCGCGCTGCTTTACGATCAGCACGCCGCCGCCGATCAAGCAGGCAAACGCCGCAAGCATTGCGATCGCGGGCGCAGCTCCCTCGAGCCCAGCCAGTGCCGGCGTCATGCTTCGACCCCCGCCAGCACGGCGCCATAAGCGGCAAGATCGACATTGCCGCCCGACAGGATGACGAGCGTCCCAGCCGTCGCATCGACCTTGCCGGCCAGCACCGCGGCCAGCGCCACCGCGCCGCCCGGCTCAACCACGAGCCGCAGTCGCTCCGCCGCCCAGCGTTGCGCCGTGCGAATCTCGGCCTCGCTGACCGCAACCCCCTGCACGCCGCGCCGCGACAGCACGTCGAAGGTCAAGGGCGAGACACGCTGAGTCTGGAGCGCATCGCAGGCCGTCGGCGGCGGGTTGTCGCCGACCGGCTCGATCCACCCGGCTTCGAGCGAACGGCGCATATCGTCCCACCCTTCGGGCTCGACGACGGTGATCATCGCATCGCGCAGGCCGAGGGTGATACCCGCCGCCAGTCCGCCGCCACCGCACGGCACGACGACATTCACCGCCGGGCCGAGCCCCATCGCCTCCATCTGCGCCTCCGCCTCGAGGCCCGCACTGCCCTGCCCCTCGATGATCCAGGGATCGTCGAAGCTCGGCACCAGCACCGCGCCCCGCGCTTCGGCAAGCTGTGCCGCGATGGCTTCACGGCTCTGAGACGCGCGGTCATAGCTGACAATCTCGGCGCCGAGCGCGAGTGTCCCCTCCCGCTTCGATTTAGGGGCATCGGCCGGCATCACGATCACCGCCGGCATGCCCAGCCTCTTCGCCGCCCAGGCCACCCCTTGCGCATGATTACCCGAGGAAAAGGCGACCACGCCCTTTCCCCGCAATTCGCTGTCGATCGCGGTGAGCCGGTGCCACGCACCGCGCAGCTTGAAGGCGCCGACCGGCTGCAGCGACTCCGCCTTGAAAGCCACTGGAATCCCTCGAATTTCCGTAACGAACAACGGCGACGACGGCAGGATTGCGGCAATCTTTGCGGCGGCATCCCGCACTCCGGCTCGTGTAGGCTGTCGCACAAATGTCACATCAAATCTCCGTGGGTCCAATTCCGCTTTACATCCGCGAATGTCGACCCTATTTCGCGCTTCCCGCTGCCCCATGGGACTTCCAACCGCAAGGCAGCTTTCGTCCGCCGTCAGGCACTTGGAGGTCCCTTGAGTTGCACAAGCATCATAGCGCGCTGGGGTTAGCGACCACCCTTTCGAACGCCGCTCGCGGCATCGATATCGCTAAGCACGGACCGGTTCAGCCGGTAACGCTCATTCGTCCGCACGCAGCGTCGCGTGCAGCCCGATTCTTCGTCGAGAAGTTTCCGGGCCGCTCGATGTATGCGGTGAAGGCGAATCCGTCTCCGGCTCTCCTGCAGATCCTGTGGGAAAGCGGCATCACGCATTACGACGTCGCCTCGATCGCCGAGGTTCGGCTCGTCGCGCGGACACTGCCTGGAGCGACCCTGTGCTTCATGCACCCGGTCAAGGCCGAGGAAGCGATCGAGGAGGCCTATTTCACGCACGGCGTCCGTGTCTTCTCGCTCGATTCGATAGAGGAACTGGAGAAGATCGTCCGCGCCACCCGCGAAGCGCAGGATCTCACGCTCTGCGTCCGCCTGCGCGTCTCGTCCGAACATTCGAAGCTCAGCCTCGCCTCGAAGTTCGGTGCGGCGCCCGGCGAGACCAAGGCACTGCTGTTCGCGGCCCGCCAGGCCGCCGATGCGCTCGGCATCTGCTTCCATGTCGGCAGCCAGGCGATGACGCCCGAAGCCTATGCCAATGCGATGGAGCGCGTCCGCGCTGCGATCGTCGAGGCGGCGGTCACGGTCGACGTGATCGATGTCGGCGGCGGCTTTCCATCGACCTATCCGGGCATGGAGCCCCCGCCGCTCGATCGCTATTTCGAGACGATCGGCCGCGCCTTCGAAAGCCTGCCGGTCAGCTATTCGTCCGAGCTCTGGTGCGAGCCGGGCCGTGCGCTGTGCGCCGAATACAGCTCGCTGGTCGTGCGCGTCGAGCGGCGCCGCGGGAACGAGCTGTATATCAATGACGGCGCCTATGGCGCGCTGTTCGATGCGGCGCATATCGGCTGGCGCTTCCCGGTCGAGCTGCTCCGCGAGCCCGACAGCCATGCCCGCGATATGGAGTTCAGCTTCTACGGCCCGACCTGTGACGACATGGATCATATGGCCGGCCCGTTCCTGCTGCCCGCCGATACGCGTGCCGGCGACTATATCGAGATCGGCATGCTCGGCGCCTATGGCTGCGCGATGCGGACTGCGTTCAACGGCTTCGGATCGGACGAGACGGTTGTCGTCGCCGACGAGCCGATGGCGTCTCTGTACACGACAGACGAGCGCGAGGTCGCGTCGAACGTCGTCACGCTGTAACCAGTAGCCACTACCGCTCTTCTTCCTCCCCTCCCGCTTGCGGGAGGGGTTGGGGGAGGGCTTGTATTATTCGGGGGAAGTTGGCGACATGACCTCCCCTGGCCCCTCCCGCAAGCGGGAGGGGAAAAGAGGAGCAACCAATGACCAACCCGATCAACGACACCCGCAAGGCCGAACTGCTCTCGACCAAGGTCGAGCATATCGACATCACCAAGTTCGACGCGCGCCCGATCGTCGATGCGATGGCGAAGATGAGCTTCACCAGCCGCGATCTCGGCCGCGCGACCAGCATCTACAACCAGATGCTCGCCGATCCCGATTGCACGATCTTCCTCGTCATCGCCGGATCGACCTCCGCGGGTGGGTGCATGGATCTCTATGCCGAGCTGCTGCGCAACAACATGGTCGACGGCATCGTCGCGACCGGCGCCTCGATCGTCGACATGGATTTCTTCGAAGGGCTCGGCCACAAACATTATCAGGCGCTCGAAGTGCCTGATGACGACACGCTGCGCTCGCTGCTGATCGACCGGATCTACGATACCTATATCGACGAGGAGCAGCTCCAGGACTGCGACCACACGATCTACGAGATCGCCAACAGCCTCGAAGCCAAGCCCTATTCGAGCCGCGCCTTCATCCGCGAGATGGGCAAATATCTCGTCGAGCATGGCAAGAAGGACAACAGCCTGGTCAAGCTCGCCTATGAGCATGACGTGCCGATCTTCTGCCCCGCGTTCGTCGACAGCTCGGCGGGCTTCGGCCTCGTCAAGCACCAGGTCGACCGCGCCAAGGAGGGCAAACCCTATATGGTGCTCGACGCGATCGCCGATTTCCGCGAGCTCACCGACATCAAGATCAAGGCCGGCACGACGGGCTTGCTGATGATCGGGGGGGGCGTGCCGAAGAACTTCATCCAGGACACCGTCGTCTGCGCCGAGATCCTGGGGCATGACGATGTCCAGGTACATAAATATGCAGTGCAGATCACCGTCGCCGATGTACGCGACGGCGCCTGCTCCTCCTCTACGCTGCAGGAGGCAGCGAGCTGGGGCAAGGTCAACACGGGCATCGAGCAGATGGTGTTCGCCGAGGCCGGCTCGGTGATGCCGTTGCTGGCCAGCGATGCCTATCATCGCGGTCTCTGGAAGGGTCGGCCCAAGCGCCGCTGGGGTGCCAGCTTCGACTGACCCAGTTAGGTTGCAAATCCGTACCGATTAAGGCAGCTTCCCTCCGATAACAAAAGGGGAGCTGCCTGAAATGACCGACCATAGCCCGATCCTCGCGCCGATCGTTGCGCTCATCGCCTGGAGCCTCGTGATGTGGGTGTGGATGTATGCCACGCGCATCCCGGCGATGAACGCGGCCAAGATCGACACCATGAACCTTGTCGGCGGTAGCGGTGCCGACCTGAAAGCGGTCATCCCGCCCAAGGCGCAATGGCCGGCCGACAATTACAATCACCTGATGGAGCAGCCGACGCTGTTCTACGCGGTTGCGCTGGTGCTCGCGATGCTCGGTTCCGGGGGCGGGCTCAACCTGACCATAGCCTGGGCCTATGTCGGCCTGCGCGTTGTCCACAGCATCGTCCAGGCGACGGTGAATCGGGTGATCGTCCGCTTCGCGATCTTCATGCTCGCGACTTTGTGCCTCGTCGCGCTGACGGTGCATGCGGCGATGCAGGTCTTCTGACCGGTCAGCCGAACAGGCGGGCCATCGATCGTTCAAGCATGATCAATTGCCACAGCGTCCGGCCGTGCTCGGCGCGGCCGGCGCGGTGGTCGGCAGCGAGGCGCTCGATCGCATGGGGATCGAACCAGCCGGTCTCGGCCAGGAGGCGAGACCGGGCGAGGCCGGCCGCTTCATCCGCAAGCGGGCCGCGGAACCAGGCGCTGATCGGGGTGACGAAGCCCATTTTGGGCCGGTAGAGGATGTCGCGCGGCAGATAGCGCTCCATCGCCTTCTTCATCAGCCATTTGCCCTGCCCGCGCCTCAACCGCATCGACACAGGCAAGGTGGCCGCGAATTCCACGAGGCGATAGTCGAGCAAGGGCTCGCGCGCCTCGAGGCTCACCGCCATGCTGGTGCGATCCGCCTTGGTCAGGATGTCGCCGGGCAGCCAATGCTGGAAATCGGCATATTGCGCGCGGTCGAGCGCATCCCGCGCGGGCGCGTCGCGCATGCTCCGGACATAGCGATCCTCGGCGCGATATCCGCCAAGCGCATGGCGCGCCTCGGTAGTGAAGAGCATCGCGCGGAGGGCGGGAGTGGTGACCCCGACCGACCGGGCATAGGCTTCGGCGCCATCCTCGGCGAGCGCAAGCAGGGTCGTCTTCGCGCGCAACGGGCGCGGCGCCCAGTCGGCCTTTGGATAACAGCGCCCGAGCGTCCCGAACACGCCGGAACGGATCGACGCCGGCAACAGGCCCCGCACCCGCTCCTCGGCTGCCTGGAATTTATAGCGGCGATAGCCCGCAAAGGCTTCGTCCGCGCCGTCGCCGGACAAGGCGACCGTGACATTCTCGCGCGCCAGTTCGCAGACCCGGTAGGTGGCCAGCGCCGAGGCATCGGCAAAGGGTTCGTCAAAGGCGGTGACGAGGGTATCGATCAGCGAGAAATCATCGGCGGCAACGACGCGCTCGCGATGCTCGGTGGCGAACCGCTTGGCGATCTCGGTCGCGTAAGCGCGCTCGTCCAGGCCAGCCTCCTCGAAGCCGATCGTGCAGGTCTTGACCGCGCGCTTCGATGCCTCGGCCATGAACGCGACAACCGCCGAACTATCGACGCCACCCGACAGGAACGCACCCAGCGGCACGTCGGCGACCATCCGCGAGGTGACCGCATCGCGAAGCCGCGCGACGAGCTCCTCTTCAAGCGCCTTGACCGAGCCCGTCGCGCGGCGCGAGAAATCGACGTCCCACCAGCGACCCGGCGCCGGCACCGGCTTGCCGCGCTCGATCAGCATCGAATGGCCGGCGGGCAGCTTCTTCACCCCGGCAACGAGGCAGGCATCATCGGGCACATAGCCGAACGCCATATAATCCTCGACCGCGCGGATGTCGGGCGTCCGGCGCAGCAGCGGGTGCGCAAGCAGGCCCTTGAGCTCCGAGGCGAAGGCCAGGCCGCCATCGGACAGCTCGACATAATGAAGCGGTTTCACGCCCAGCCGGTCGCGGGCGAGGAACAGGCATTGCCGTCGCGCATCATGAAGCGCGAAGGCGAACATCCCGTTCAGCCGATCGAGCATCGCCGGCCCCCAGGCCGCCCATCCATGGAGCAGCACCTCGGTGTCGCCTTTGGTGGCGAACACCGCGCCAAGCGCCTGCAGCTCGGTTCTCAGTTCGGCGAAATTATAGATCTCGCCATTATAGGTGACGGTCAGCGCGCCGTCACGACTCGCCATGGGTTGAGGGCTGCCGGCAACATCGATGATCGACAGCCGGCGATGCCCGAGCCCGATCCCGGGCGCCGTCCAGACGCCCGACCCGTCAGGCCCACGATGCGCCTGCGCATCCGCCATCGCAGTGATGCGCGCCGGGTCGACGGGCTTGGGTGTGGCGGGATAGAAAATCCCCGCGATGCCGCACATGTCGCTTAAACCACCGTTCGTCCTGAGCTCGCCAAAGGACTGCTCTTTCTCGCGCCGCTAGACAGAAAGAACGGTGCTTCGACAAGCGCAGGACAGACGGAAATCATCAACGCAGTCCGGCGCTATGATCCGCCAGCCGGTCGATCGGTCCGAGCGCCTGCAGGAAATGCTCGATCGCCACCCGCGGATCGCGGCCCGGCAGGACCTCGGCCGAGACGTGCACCGCGACCCCCCGCTGCAACCCACCGAGCAGCTTTGCTTTCAACGTCTCCAGCTTCACCACCCTGTCGTCATGCGTGACCAGATTGCCGATCCGGTACCAGGTCACGATGTCGCGTTCGACCGGCCCCGGCGCCGTCACCCGCATCACGCCACCGCCGGCGATATCGGGCAGATCGTTCACCCGCACCCACACATCATCCTCGCGGAGCGCTCCGACGCCGAACGAGACCAGCTCCTTGCCCTCATGCTGGCTGCCATAGACCGCGATGGCGAGATCGACGGCATCACCCTGCCCATTTTCATAGCGCCCGATCAGATGATGATCCGCGCCCGGATAATTTGGCGACCAGGGTGCGCGCACGCTCATCGGCGCGCGGTGCCAGCCCGGCACCTCGGGAAGCGTGATCAATGTCGGAAGCGGTTCCACGCGGCCGGCGATTGCCGCCGACCATGTCGGAAACAAGGCCGCCACCGCGAGCGTCAGCGCCGCCGCGACGAACAGGTCGATTCGCCGCTTCGGCTGAACCTGGAGCTGTTCCGGATCGAACACCGGGGCATCGGGCGCGCGGTCAAACCAGCGCCAGCCGATCGCCAGCACCGCGGCCATCACCAGCCCGAAGAAAATCCAGCCATAGACGATATGGTCGATCCCCGTCGCCCGCTCGACCGAGGTGAGATATGCCGCATAGATCGTCCCGAAGGCGCGCAGGCCGTTCGCGATCACCGGTACGATCAGCGCGACGACCATGAAGATCGCGCGGCGCCACCACGAAACGAAACAGACATTGGCGACCAGCGCGCCATAGGCGATCATCGCAATCACGAATTTCGCGCCCGAACACGCTTCGGCGACCTCGAAATAGCCGTTCGGAATGGTGATCAGCACGCCGTTCACCTGGGCGGGCACGCCGAAGAGATGAAGCAGCGGCATGATCATGCCGACGGTGACGGTCTGGAGCGGCGCCTCGAGGCCCTCGCCAAAGGGCACCAGGAAAAAGGCATAGCAAAGCGGGAAAAGCAGCCCCCGCGCAACATTCGGCCCGAGAATCGTCACCACCGCACCCTGCAGCATCATCACCAGCCCGAGATGCCTTGCCAGCGCAACGCCGGCGGCGTCGCCGAGCAGCCAGCCGAAACCGCCAAGCGCGACGAGCGCGAGCCCGGGCCACCACGCGACCGGCCTGACCTGCGCCAGCTCGGCGCGGCGCTGCCACACAAGCCAGGCGATGACGGGGGTGATGAACAGGCAATGCCCAAAGGTCGTGCTCGTCCACCATATTGCCGCGAGGCCGGCCATATCGTTACGGAACAGCAGCAGCAGCGCGACCGTGACCGCGCCGAGCACCGCCAGATGGCGCCTCCACGCCGCGCCGAAACCGCGCGCTCCTGTCCCGGCGGTGAACGCTGCCGCCGGAACGGCGATCGTCACGCCGCCGACTTTCGCGGCGGCGCCTTCACCCTGATGCCGAGGATCGAATCGAGCGGCGCAAGGCACGCATTCCAGCTGTAACGGCGCTGCACCTGTGCCCGGGCTTCCTGGCCCATTGCCGCAGCCCGCGCCGGATCGTCGAGCAACGCGACGACCGCCTCGGCGATCTCGCCGACCGTCTCGCCGACGCTGATCGTGCCGGCATGATCGATTCCCTGCGCGGCCGCAGCTGACGCGACCACCGGGCGGGCCATCGCCATTGCCTCGAGCACCTTGTTCTGCACGCCGCGCGCGAGCTTCAGCGGCGCGACGACCACCGACGCCGCCGCAACCCAGCCGCGCACATCGGCAACCTCGCCGGTCACGATAACGCCCTTGTGCTTCGCCAGCGCCTTCACTGCTTCGGTCGGATTGCGCCCCACGATCGCGAAGCGCGCCAATGGATAGCGCACCTGGATATGCGGCAGGATCGTCTCGACGAACCAGGTGACGCCCTCGATATTCGGGCGGTAATCCATCTGCCCGGTAAAGACGATCAGCGCGCCGGTGGTGTCGATCCGCTTGAACTGGGCGGTGGGATCGAAAAAGACGGTGTCGATCCCGTTCTCGACGACATGGACCCGCTCGGCGCCGGTCCTCGAGCGGAAGAGAGCGGCTTCGGCCTCGCTGACGAACAGGCTTGCATCGGCACGATTGGCGACTGACCGCTCATGGCTGAGCAGCATCCTGGCCTCGCGCTTCAGGAACCAGGCCATCGGTCCGGTCGCCGTCTTTGCGTAGGATTCGAACTTTGCCGAATCCATGTCGCAGAAATCCATGATCACCCGCTGGCGCGGGCGCGCCGGCAGATATTGCGCCATCTGGCTCGAAAAGACGTAGATCGTGTCGATCGAGTGCCGGGCGAGGATATTGTCGACCGCTTCGCGCAGCGGTTTGTTCTCGAACGCGGTCAGCGACACCGGCTTGCGACCGAAAAATGCCTCCACTGCGGCGACCGCACGCGGCTTGGAGCGCCAGATGATCGAGCGATTGCCGGTCAGCTTCGACAGGCCGTCCTTGCGCTTCATGTCGCGCGTGTCGTCGGCAAAGGCGATCAGATGGACGCGTTTGCGCTCAGCGAGAAACTTCAGGACGTGGAAGCCGCGGATCTTGTCGCCGCGATCGGGCGGATAGGGCACGCGATGCGCCAGGAAAAGAATGTCCCCCATCAGCCAAGTCCTCGGGAAATATGCGGCCCAATCTGGTTTGCGACCCACAGCGGCAGCTTTTTCCAGGCTTCGACCTTGAACCGATAGCGCGGGTTCAACGGATTGATTTCTCGCGGCTTCTCCCCAGCGGCGACGCGTTTGGCATATAGGAGCGGGACGGGCGGGAAACCCCAGTTCTTCTTGAACGCGGCAGCCCCGGTTCCCGCTTTCGACCGCCCGAAATCGAAACGCGTGCAGCCTTTTTCCCGGGCATGAGTCATCAGCGCGAAATACATCCGGTCATTGGCGCGCAGCGCGCGCGCAGCGGCGGTGCCGCCGCCCCAATAAGGGAAGACAGTGCCGTTCATGTACAGGCTCAGCACGCTCGCCACAGCCACTCCTTGCCGCCGAACGGTCGTGATATCCGCTGAGTCATCAAATTCACGTAAAACAGCCCGAAACAATTTCGCCGGGAAGACGGGCGTTCCCAGATTGCGCACTGACTCGGCATAGACGGCATAATGCGCACGCGCGTCGTCCTCATGACGCCCGGTCGAGACCTCGAGATCAATTTCCAGCGCCTTGCGAACCTCGGCACGCTGCTTGCGCGGAATCGCTGCAAGCTCCTCCTCGTCGGAACCGGCAAGCGGCCGGCTGAAGCCGAGATAGCTGTGATCGTCGCCGATCCATTCAGGCCCGTCGCCACCGACGCCGCGCAGCTCGAGCGTCGGACAACCAAGCTTCTCCGCCAGCGCCCAGGCGGCATCGGCAAGTGGCTGCACCAGGGCGGCGTCATCGGCAAGGACGCCCCCGCCGACCGCGAACCCGTTCGAGACGAGCGCCCGGCCGAACAGAGGCGACCGGATTTCGGTCAGCGGCACCATCCCGGCGAGCGACCCGTCGGCGCGCTCGGCGACCAGCGTGTGGCTCTTCTGGCCGCAACCCTCGGCCACCGCCACGCTCCACGCGGGCAAATGAAAGGGCGTGCCCTGGGGATGCGCGCGTACATAGGCATCGAGCCGCGCGCGCTCGCCCGGATCGCGAAGGTCGGCCGCGCGCAACGCAAATGGCTGCGAGATCATCGACATGTTCACGAGGCGCGCCGCTCCAGGTCGGCACCGGGATTCTTCCGTCGCGAAGGAGCGTCGAGCCCCATCCCTGCCCTCACCTCGGTCACCACCGCATCCATCCTGCCCCAGTCATGGCGCTCGATCAGGGTGCGAAGCTTCCCGGCCATCGCGCCGAGCCGCGTATAATGGCGCAGCTTCGAGCGCAGCGGCGCGTTGGCGACGCGCGGCTGATCGGGGTCTATTTCCCAGGGGTGGAAATAGAACACGGCCGGCTGGCCCTGACCCGACGCCTGCCTGATCGAGAAATTGGTGAGCGCGGCCGGGATGATCCGGAAAAAGCCGCCGCCGGTAGCCACGCGCCGCCCGGCAATTTCCGCCACCGTCACCGGCACCTCGATCAGGCCCGAGCCGGCGACCGGCCGGAACGCGAAGCGCGGCGCCTCGGGCCAGCCATAATGGTCGTGGTGAAGCGGCGCGACGCTCGACGAATATTCATAGCCCGCCTCGGCGAGAACCGGATGCGCCCAGGGCGTGCGCTTGTCGATCGAGAAGCTCGGCGCGCGATATCCCGTCACCGCGACGCCGGCCGCATCCTCGAGCGTCGCCCGCGTGCGCGCGATATCGTCGCGGAAGGTCGCCGCATCCATCGTGAACACCCGGGCATGGTCCCAGCCATGGCTCGCGATCTCATGCCCCTGATCGACGATCCGCCGGATCAGCGCGGGAAACCGGTGCGCGACCCAGCCGAGCGTGAAGAAAGTCGCCTTGACGCCGCTTTCGCCGAAGAGATCGAGCACTGCATCGGTGTTGCGCTCGACCCGCGGCGCAAGGCCATCCCAATCGGCCCGGTCGATCACCTTTTCGAAGGCGCCGACCTGGAACCAGTCCTCGATATCGACCGACAGGGCATTGCGCATGGCCGCCGCCTACCGGCTCGCAGCGCGAATCGAGGCGAGATCGGGCTGCTGGTCATTCTCGACCCAATCGACCAGCAAGGTCAGCACGCGGCGGAGCGCCGCATCCTGCTCGTCGATCCGCGACTCGAGCGCTGCGATGCGGGCTGAGAGCCTGGCATCGCTGGCAATATCGGCATTGGGCCTGTGGGCATTGGGCCTGTCGACACTGGCTTTATGCGCGCTGCGCCGGTCGGAACCGGAACGCCTCTCCGGTCTGAGTCTGTCCGCCTCGTCGAATGCGGGCGCTTCGGGAAAGGCGCGGATCGGCAGCGGCTCATTGAGCGGAGCGGCTACCGAGATCGGCATCGGCGCGGTGGGTTCGGTGATCGCCACCGGCTTCGGCATCGGCGGCGCGGTGGGTTCGGTGATCGCCACTGGCTTCGGCATCGGCGAGTCCCCGGCGATATCCGCGATCACCGCCGCGACGGCACGCACGTCGATCGTGTCGAGCTGTTCGATCGCGCCGAACAGCAGCACCCGCCCGGCAAGCTGATTGAGCCGCCGCGGAATGCCGTCCGATCCGGTGTAGAGCGCCGCATAGGCATCGGCCGTAAAGTCTGGCCGCCCCTGCCAGCCGACCACCGAAAGGCGGTGGCGCATATAGGGCTCGACCTCTTCAGCACCCATCGGATCGAGATGGTGCATCGCGATCACGCGCTGGCGGAGCTGCTCCAGCCGCTCCGAGCCATGCAGCCGTTCGCGGAACTCGGGCTGGCCGAGCAGGAAAATCTGCAGCAGCGCATGGCCGCCCGCCTGGAAATTGGAGAGCATGCGCAGCTCTTCGAGCGCTGAAACCGGCAGCGCCTGCGCCTCGTCGACGATCAGCAAGGTCCGCCGGCCCGCCCGTGCCATGGCATGAAGGGCGCGCTCGATCGCGACGAGCAGCTGCGACTTCGTCATGCCCGCTGAATCGACCTCGAGCCCGCCGGCGACGATCCGCAACAGGTCCTCGGCCTCGATCTGGGTCGAGACGATCTTGATGACATGGAGCCGCTCGCGATCGACCGTCGCCATCAGGTGGCCGACAAGCGTGGTCTTGCCGGCGCCGACATCGCCGGTGATGACGATGAAGCCCTCGCCCTGCGCAAGGCCATAGCCGAGATAGGCCATCGCCTTGCGGTGCGTGGCGGTATCGAACCAGAAACGCGGATCGGGCGTCAGCTGGAACGGTCTGCCGCTCAATCCATAATGATCGTCGTACATCGTCACCGTCCTGGCGCCGGCCCTTCGGCCCGACGCGTTTCAGAATTGATAGCGCATCCCGAGCTCGGCCGATCCGGAAACCTGATCGTCAGAACCTTTCTGGCTGAACTGATAGACCCCCACTGACGCCGTCGTCCCGATCCGTCCAAAATTATGATAGTAAAGCCCGGTCGCCCCCGTGCTGAAGACAGCCGATGCCCCGGCGATTCCGCTCTTGTAGTAGTTGGCGAACAGGTCGCCCGAGACGCCCGAATTGCGGTCGATCGCCGCCGAGACGAACGCCTGGCCGTAATAGCTCTCGTCCGTGACGCCGTTGATCACATAGCCTGTGCCGCCCGGCGCGTAGAAGCGCCGATTGGCATAGCCGCCGCCAACCCCGAAGCTGAGCGCGCCGCGATTGGCCGCAAGCACCGCATCGACGCCGCGTGCGCGGTAGCTCGAGGTCGAGATCGACTGGAATACCCCGTTCAGGCATCCGCCGGCCGCGCTCCCCGACGTGCCATAGGTGCATCCGGTGAATTGCTGCCCAAAGGCGTCGCGCTGGTCGATGAAGCTGGTCGGCAGGCTGGCGATGCCGTCGCGCAACTGGCGGCCGAACGTGTCGACGCTGTCATAGACGCCGATCTGAATCCCGAGCGACCGGGACGCTGCATAGCTGAACGAGCCGGTATAGGTCATGCCGCCATAGCGCTTGCCGACCCGTGCCTGAAGCGTGGTTCGGGACGAAGGCCGCCAGATCACGCCGGCATCGTAGATCAGGCCATCGGTATCGTAGGCGATGCGGCGCGGCGAGTTCGGGTCTGTCTTGAATCGACCCTTGCCATCCACGACCGGATCGCCGTTCCCGTCGAGCAGCGCGTCCTTCTGGGTGACCGTGATCTTCTCATAGCCCGCGCCAGCGGTCAGCGCGAGCGTCCGGGTCACCGGCAGGACGACATCGCCGCGTGCATATTTGCCCTCGTAACGCTGCGACAATTGGCTCGCATCGTCTCGTTCATAGGCGCCGCTCACCGTCACGCCGACCGGCAGCACCGTGCCGGCCTTGGTGCCGATGGTCGCCTGCGCGACATGGCTGGTCGAATGGTCGAACACATCGAGCTTCGGGCTGCCCGCCGGAACATTGGTCGCGCCCGGCGCTTCGGCCTTGGTGTAGCCGAAACGATAGCTCGCGCCGACGCTGACCGGGCCGACATGAGTCGACAGGGTCGGGCCGGCATAGGCCGAATAGACTTGCGAGATATTGTCGACATTCCCAGCCAGCACGCCGGGCGCGGCGCCCCGGATATCGGAGCGCGCCCGGGTCGCGAGGGCGCCACCTTCTAGGCTGAAGCCCGGCGTTACCCTCACTGCCGCCCGCGCCAGGCCGCTATGGACGGTATCGTCGCCGACCTTCTTGTCCCACGAGATCCTGCGCTCGTAGCGATAGCTGAGCTGGACCTGGGTCCGCTTCGTCTGGATCGACGCATCGATCCCGGCGGCGACGGTCGAATAGGTCAGCACGTCGCCGGTCTGGAAATCGGAGGTCAGCACCTGGCCGATCTCGATATAGGGCGCGATCGACTTGTGGCGGTCATGGCTGTCGGCAAAGGCAGGCGACGCGACCAGTGCGGCGACGAGCCCGGCGATGATGAGGGGCGCGCGGCTCATTCCGTGTCCTCCTGGCCGTAATAGCTGCCGAAGCGCCGGCCCCCGGGCGCGAACGACACCGCGTTCAGCACCAGCTGGATATGGTCGCAGCCCTCGAGCAGCGCGACCGCCTCGCGAAGATCGCCCTCGCTGGTGCGGTCGGCACGGACGACGAGCATCACCTGCCCGGCATGATTGGCCAGCACCGAAGCAGGCGTGGCCGCGAGCGCCGGCGGCGAATCGAAGATCAGCAGCCGTTTCGGATCGGCAGCGAGCAGCGCGGCGATGATCTCACCTGTCCGCCTGCTCGCCAGCAATTCAGTGTCGGTGTTCGATTTGGTCCCGGCCGGCAACAGGCTGAGTTGCGGAATGTCGGTCGCGACGACGCACGCCTCGATATCGATCGTCGGATCGGCAAGCGCGTCGAGCAACCCGGGGCCGTCGTTCAGCCCGAGCCGCTTCATCACATCGGGCTTGGCGAAATCGGCATCGATCAGCAGCACGTCGATATCGCGCTCGGCCGCCATCGCGATGGCGAGATTGACCGCGCAATAGGTCTTGCCGTCATTCGGCCTGGCCGAGCAGACCAGGATGGTCCGCGAGCGATCGCCATCCACTTTCTTCACCACCCGGGCGGTCTGGACAAGCTGGCGCTTCACCTGGCGGAATTCCTCGACCAGCGCGCCGATCGGCGCCCCGGGCACGAGCAGGCCCTTTTCGGCAAGCATCCCGCGGTCGATCGAGGCAAGCCCGCTTTCCCGCTCGAGGCGGGGACGCGGGAGGGGAGCCTCTTCGTGCGCCGGACCGCGGATCGGCTTTGGCGCCGGCAGCGTCGAGTCGGGTTCCTCCGGCATCGGTACCGGCTGCGCCTGCGGCGCGCGGGGCGGTGCGCCGAAATCATAGAGATCAGCGGCGCGCTCGAGCAGCGAGCCCTTCATCTTGCGGGGAGTCATATCGGTCATGCCGCCAATCCCCGCTGCAGCATCTCGACGCCGAGCAGCGCAACCCAGGCGATCGCCAGCGCGCCGGCGCCCCCGGCAAAATAGGCAAGCTTGCGGCGCCGCGCGGCGATCTGCGCGCTGGTCACCATCTCGCCGATCGAACCGATCACCGGCATCCCGGTCGCACGCTCGAGGCGCCCGGCGGTCGCGAAGGTGGTCTGCACCTGGCCCATCAGGAACGCGGCACCGATCCCTGCCAGCGCAGCAGCCAGCAACACGCCGGTCAGCAGCAAGGGCCGGTTCGGCGCGGTCGGCACGCGTGGCGCGGTCGGCGGGTCGATCACGCTGAACTTGATCGAATCGGTCTGGGTCTGGGCCTGGCCGCGCAGCTTGATCGCCTCGCGGTCGGCGAGCAGCTTGCTGTACTGGTCTTTCAGCACCTGATAGTCGTTCTCGATCTTCGACTGCTCGGCCGCGACCGCCGGATCGCCGGCAAGCTTGGCGTTGATCTGGTCTAGGTCCGACTGGAGCTGGGTCTTGCGCGACATCAGCGCGGCGACGGTCGCCTGCTTATCGGCCTGCATCGACTTCAGCGACAGATAGAGCGGGTTGTTCGCCCCGCCGCCGGCGCTGACCGGCTCGTTGCGCGCCGCTGCCTGCGCCGCCGCCATCTGGCTCTTCAGCGCGACCACATCGGGATGGTTCTCGGTAAAGCCCCGCGCCCGCGCCTCGGCGAGCTGGCCCTGGATCGCTGCGAGCCGGGCCCGGGCCGGTCCTGCCGCACCCGTCGCGCCGCCGCCTGCGACCGTGGCCGGGGTTCCCGCCATCTGGCCGTTGAGTGCAGCGACGCTTGATTGAGCAGCGGCGAGATCGCTGTCGATCTGCGCCATTTGCGAGCGGACGGCGCCCATCCGGTCATTCAGGGAACCAGTGCCCGGCAGGGAGCCGAGATAGCGATTCTGGAAATCGGTGCGCTTGGCCTCGGCGTCCTGAAGCTGCTTCTGGCGCGCTTCGAGCTGCGAATCGAGAAAGCCGAGCGACTGGGTCGTCTCGTCGCGGTCGCCGGCGAGATTCTGCTCGACGAACAGGTCGATCAGTTTCTGGACGACCTGGCGCGCCACCTTGGGGCTCGAACCGGTCACCACGATCTCGAACAGATTGTCCTGCTGCGCGGTGATCTTGATCGCCTTTTGCAGCCCGGCGACGCGGTCCGCGACATCGGCCGGGCTCGAGATCGAGTTGGCGAGATCGGTACCGCGCACGACCTTTTCCAGGTTCACTGCGGAGGTGAGCGTCTGGCGGATCGTGTCGACGTCCTTCTGCTGGTCGGCCGGACTGATGCCGACGGCATTGGGCAGGATCGTCTGCATCTGGACGAAGACCCGCGCCCGCGATTCATAGCTGTTGGGGATCTGCGACACGAACAGCCAGCCGACGATCGCGATCGCCCAGGCGACCGCAAGCGCAAGCCAGCGTCGCGTCCAGATTGCGTGGATCGCAACCCTGATCTCGTCGTAAAGGCCGTTCATCCGCCCGGCCGCCCTAGAACATGCTCTCGGGGATGATGATCACGTCGCCTGGCTCGAGCCTGACGTTCGCGCTCGAATCGCCGTTCTTGAGCAGGCTCGACAGCTTGATGTTATACTCGACCTGCTTGCCGGTGCTGCGGTCGTAGCGGACCAGCTTGGCGCGGTTGCCGGCGGCATATTCGCTCAGGCCCCCGACGGCGATCATCGCATCGAGCAGGGTCATGTTGGCGCGATAGGGGATCGAGGCGGGCTTCGCTGTGGCGCCGACGATGCGGACCTGCTGGCTGAACGTCCCCGAGAAATTCTCGACGATCACCGATACGATCGGATCCTTGATATATTCGCCCAGCGCGATCTTCATGTCGTCGGCGAGCATTGCCGGGGTCTTGCCGACCGCCGGCATGTCGCTGATCAGCGGCGTCGTGATCCGGCCGTCGGGGCGCACCTGCACCTTCGCCGAGAGCTCGGGATTGCGCCATACGAAAATGTTGAGCTGATCGAGCGGGCCAATGATATATTCCTCGCCGGGCTGCTCCTGGCTCGCGACGAAACTCGCCGGCGGCAGTTCGCCACGGCCACCGGTTGCGCAGCCGTTAAGCATAAGCGCACTGCTGGCCACCAGCGCCAACCCATTGAAACGACCCGTAAAACGCATTGCACAAACCCTCCAGCCACGTGACTCGCCGGTGACGTCATTCCGGCAAGGTTTGCGGCAATGGATTTGCTATGCGTCTCAGGAGGTTAAGATAGCGTTAGGACTATCGGCCGCGCCGGCCAGGATTTCTGCCGGAAGGGGATGACCGAGAAAGGCGGCGGGGCTTGCCGAAAGTCCGTACGCGCCGGCCATGAAGATCGCGATGACGTCGCCCGGCCGGGCGACCGGGAGCGCGACCCGATCGGCCAGGCGGTCGAGCGGCGTGCACAGGCATCCCACCACGCTGACGGTCTCGGTTTCGCCCTGTGTGGCGGCGGTCGCCACCGCGATGGGATAATTGCGCTTCACCACCGTGCCGAAATTGCCCGAGGCGGCGAGCTGGTGATGCAGGCCGCCATCGACGACGAGAAAGGTTTCGCCGCGACTTTCCTTCCGGTCGATCACCCGGGTCAGATAGACCCCTGCCTCGCCGACCAGCCAGCGCCCGAGTTCGATCGCGAAGCGCGCGTCCTTCAGCGCCGCCAGGCGTGACGTCATGCTTTCGCCAAGCGCTGCGCCGATCATCTCGATGTCGAGCGGCGCCTCACCGGGGAAATAGGGAATGCCGAAGCCCCCGCCGAGATTGACCAGGGGCGGCGTTACCCCGACCTGCTCGGCCAGCCGCGCCGCCAGGGCGAGCGTCTCCGCCTGGGTTTCGATGATCGCCCGGGGATCGAGCGCCTGCGATCCGGCAAAGATGTGGAAGCCGCGCCAGTCGGCGCCGGCCGCGACCACCAGTTTCGCCAGCGCTGCGGCGCGATCGGCATCGATCCCGAAGGGAGAAGCCCTGCCCCCCATCTTCATGCCCGACCCGCGCAGCTCGATCTCGGGATTGACCCTGACGGCAAGCCGCGGCGTGACGCCCAGCCGCTCGCCCGCGGCCAGCGCACGACGCGCCTCGCCTTCGGATTCAAGGTTGAGCGTGACCCCGGCTGCGATGGCGGCCTCGATCTCGTCATCGCGCTTGCCCGGCCCGGCGAAGCTGATCGCCGCGCCCGGCTTCGTGGCGAGCGCAAGCGCCATCTCCCCCTTCGAGGCGACATCCAGCCCGTCGACCAGCGGCGCGATGGCGGCGAGCAACGGCGCGAACGGGTTGGCTTTGATGGCATAATGCAGGTCGAGGCCGGCGGGCATCGCCGCCCGGAATCGGGCGATACGCGCGCTGACGATCGCGAAATCATAGACGAAAAGCGGGGTGTCGCCTGCCTGGGCGATCCACGCCTCGGCAGGTTTACCGGCAATGATCAGCGGTCCCTCGCCTTGGAATTCCGCGGGAATAGAGCCCATCGGCTTCATGACGTCATCTCCGCCTTCAAGGCTGCGCGATCGAGCTTGCCATTGGCATTTCTCGGCAGTTCCTCCCGCCACTCATAGCGCGCCGGCTGCATGAAGCTCGGCAAATCGCGCCGCAACCGTTCGCGCAGCCGTACTTCCGCCTCGCGCGCATCGCCAACCGCCCGCGCGACCACCGTGATCGCCTGCCCGAGCCGGGCATCGGCCACGCCGATCGCCACCGCTTCCGCCGCCTCGCCACCGGCGAGCACCGCTTCCTCGATCTCGGTGGGGCTGATTCGGTTGCCGGCGCTCTTGATCATCTCGTCGTCGCGCCCGACGAACCGGAACAACCCGTCCTCGCCCTCGACGACCGTGTCGCCCGACCAGACCGCGATGCCGCCATGATGCGACCAGGCGGGCGCCGGCCTGAAACGCTGCGCGCTACGCTCGGAATCGCGCCAATAGCCCTGCGCCACCAGCGGCCCGGCATGGACCAGCTCGCCCGGCTCGCCCGGCGCGGCGCGCGATCCGTCGGGGCGTACCGCCATCACCTCGGCAAAGGGAATCGCGCGGCCGATCGCATCGGGATGGGCATCGACAAGCTCGGGCGCGAGATAGGTCGACCGGAAGGCTTCGGTGAGGCCGTACATCGGATAAAGGTCGGCGGCCGGAAACCGGGTGCGCAACGCCCGAACCATCGCCGGCGTCAACGCACCGCCCGAATTGGTCAGCCGTTTGAGCCGTGCCGCCGTCTCGGCCGGCCAGTCGGCCTCGAGCAATTGCACCCAGAGCGGCGGCACGCCGGCAAGCGTCGTCGCGCCGACCCGGTCGACCGCCTTCACCACGTCGCGCGCCGTCAGATAATCGAGCGGCGCGACCGCCGCCCCTGCTGCCCAGGTCGAGAAAAGCTGGTTCTGCCCATAATCGAAGCTGAGCGGCAGCACGCCGAGCACCCGGTCTTCCGGCACGAGCTTCAGATAATGCGCGACCGAGATCGCCCCGAGCCAGAGATTGGCATGGCTGAGCATCACCCCCTTGGGTCGCCCGGTCGATCCCGAGGTGTAGAGGATCGCCGCCAGCGCATCGGGGTCGGCCGACGATGGCGGCATGACGTCACCCTCGGGGTCAATCTCGCTCTCGAAAGCCGGCCGGCAGTCCCCAGGCACGTCGCCCGCTTCGAGCGACACGATCCGCGCTTCCTGGGTCATCAGCAGCGCTGCGCCGCTGTCGGCGAGAATATGGGCCACCTGCGCACGCTTCAGCACCGGATTGATCGGCACATGGACCAGCCCGGCGCGCGGCGCCGCCATCGGCAGCACGCAGGCGAGCCGGGTCTTGGGCAGCCAGCTGGCGATCCGTGACCCCGGCTGGAGATTCTGTGCCGACAGCCACGCGGCCACCGCGCCGGTGAGCCTTTCAAGGCCCGCGAAATCGAGCGCACCGGTCCGATCGATCAGGGCGATATCGGCCGCCACGCCGCGCATCGGCAAGGTGTCGATCGGTCGGGGCGCGGGGTCGAGCTGAACCATGGCCCTTGATACGCATCGGAGACGCGCTGTGAAGGGCAGCTCTTGCCGCGCGCTTGGGTTTCGACGCGAACCGCCCGCGCTCGGCAATCGTCACTCGTAGAACGCCCCCGCATGCAGCAGGTCGGCGGCGTGGCGCCAGGGGTTTGCCTGTACCGGCAGGGATGAATCGGTCGCCCAGGCCTCCATCGCCTCGAGAAAGCTGCCGAGCTTGGCACTTTCCCAGGCGAGCGCCCCTGCTCCGAAATCCGATCGCATCGCCGCCAGAAACTCGAGGAAACTGGCTCGGTCATTCACCCCGCTCACGTCCATTGCTCGCCCCGCCTTCCCATTCGATGCACCTGGCCATCCAGTCGACGTTTCACGCCAATCGACGACGATCGTGTTACAGGGGCGACGATTTTCCACCTTCGCGGGCATGTCCGGCAGGGAGCGATCCTTTGCCCGCCCTTGGCATCGCCCTGCCCATTCTCTAACGGGCGAACCAACGCACAAACTGGGGTCTGCAGTGCTTCCTGACGATATCAATCAAATCGACGCCACGGTCCGTGCCGTCCTGCGTGACGTGCTCGGCCTGAGCGAGGAACGCGTCGCGGGCTTCCGCAGCGAAACGCCTCTATTCGGCGGCCTGGCCGAGCTCGATTCAATGGCGGTCGCGGGCATGCTGACCGAACTCGAAGAGCGGCTCGGCATCCTGATCGAGGATGACGAGGTCGATGGCGAGATGCTCGAGACCTTCGGCGCGCTTGTCCGCTTCGCCGCCGCCAAGGCCAATCAATGAGATTTGGCGGGTGATCGACGATTATGACTGGCCCGGCGGGCGCGAGGCGATGCTGCGCTTCGGCCCTGCCACCGGACCGGTCGTCATCGCGGCGATGCCGCTGTTCGAAGAAGCCAATCACACCCGCGCCTTCATCGTCACGATCCTGCGGGCGCTTGCCGAGCGCGGCGTCGCAAGCGCCTTGCCCGACCTGCCCGGGACGGGCGAAAGTCTCATCGAGACTGAGGAAATATCCTTAAATATCTGGCAAAAAGCATTTTCTTGTGCGGCAAAGGCGCTGAAGGGCGATCATGGGCCGCCCCATGGCATTGCCTTCCGGGGCGGCGCACTTTTCGATTCGACCGCCCCCCTTGCCTCGAGATGGCACTTCGCGCCGGTGGCGGGCGAGAGCCTTGTGCGCGACATGCTCCGCACGCGCCTTGCCGCCGGGAAGGCTGGCGACGCGATCGACCCGACCGGACCAGTGATCGAGCTCGCCGGCAACCGGCTGAGCCATGTCCTGCTGGCCGAGCTCGAAAGAGCCACCCCTTCGAGCGCCCCGCCGCTGCGGGTCGTCAGGCTCGATACCGACACCCTGTCCGCTGACCGCCGCATTGCCGGTCCACCACTCTGGCGCCGCACCGAGCCGGGCAACGATCAGGCGCTTGCCCGCCAGCTTGCTGACGACATCGCCGCCTGGATCGCGACATGCGCCGCCTGATCGCCTTCCCTTGTGCCGGCGACACGCTGCTCGGCACGCTCGACGAGGGCAATGCCGGCATTGGCCTGCTGATCGTCTCAGGCGGCAACGAGATCCGGATTGGCGCGCATCGCGGCATGGCGTCGCTCGCGGCCCGGCTGGCGGCATCGGGCACATCGGTCTTCCGCTACGACCGGCGCGGAGTCGGCGATTCGACCGGCGAGAATCGCGGTTTCCTCGAGTCAGCGCCGGACATCGCCGCCGCCGCCGCCACCTTCAGCGCCGAAACCGGAATCAGGCGGCTGGTCGCTTTCGGCAATTGCGATGCCGCAACCGCGCTCGCCCTGTTCCACGGCGTTGCAGGCATCGACGCACTGATTCTCGCCAACCCCTGGGTCGTCGAGCAAAGCGACGATCTGCCACCCGCCGCCGCGATCCGCGCGCGCTATGCCGCAAAGCTCCGCGACCCGGCCGAGCTGCTGAGGCTGCTTCGAGGCGGTGTTAATATATCCAAGATATTCAATGGATTAAGAAAGATATCTGCGGCGAAATATGAGATAGATACTTTGGCCAGCCGCCTGATTTCCGCGCTTGAATCGACGACCATCCCCACCACCATATTGCTGGCGGAGCGCGACAATACCGCCATCGCGTTCATGGCGCGGTGGCAGGCGACTGGCCGGCGCGCCGAGGTCAGGATCGAGCAGCGCGATACGGATAGCCACAGTTTCGCAAGCCAGGCGGACAAGGATTGGCTGTTCGCCCAAATCGAGGAAGCCATTTCCCGGGTGCGCGAGAGCGGCGCGCGCGAATCCTGATTCAGCGATCAGGAATGGACTGGTTCGATTCAATCACAGGGGAGAGTGTGGAAAGAGCGCGAGCGGTTGGAATGCTGTCTCGGTTCCGCCCCGCTCTTTGACATGACCATTTTATTCAAGGGGCGGGCCGCCATTCCCACACGCCCGCTGTTCCCCGCTGTTCCCCGCTGTTCCGCCGCTGTTATCGTCGCTGTTCCCCCGCTGTTATCCCGCTGTTCCTGAATAACAGCGGGATGCCCTGTAAAACATTGATAATTAAAGGGGAAATTGAGCGGAAACTCCAACATAACAGCGGCGAAAATAAAAATCGCGGGGAACAGCGGGGAACAGCGGAAATCGGGGTCGCGGCGAAGCTCGCTGAACACTCTCCGTCGGAGCCTCCCTGCTGGGGACAAAGGCCTGAAACAGGGAGGGTGCCGGTAGCCCCGTCGCGCCTCACTCAGCCGCTTCAGCCACCTCGAAGTCGGCCTCGGCGAGGAAGCGCTCGGCGTCGAGGGCTGCCATGCAGCCAGTGCCTGCCGCCGTCACCGCCTGGCGATAGACCTTGTCCATCACGTCCCCGCACGCGAACACGCCGGGCACGCTGGTCCGGGTCGTTCCCGTCTCGACCTTGATATAATGATCCGAATCGAGCTCGAGATGGCCGCGGAACAGCTCGGTCGCCGGATGATGGCCGATCGCGACAAAGCCGCCCTCGACATCGAGCCGTGACTTTTCGCCGGTCACCGTATCGACCAGGTCGAGCGCCACCAGCCCGGCATTGCCGCCGCCATCGACAAAGGTCTCGACCTCCTTGTTCCACAAGACCTTGATGTTCTTGTGCGCGAACAGCCGGTCCTGGAGGATCTTCTCGGCGCGGAACGAATCGCGGCGGTGAATCAGCGTGACGTCCTGGCTGTGGTTGGTCAGGTAGAGCGCCTCCTCGACCGCGGTGTTGCCGCCGCCGATCACCGCGATCTTCTTGCCGCGGAAGAAGAAGCCGTCACAGGTCGCGCAGGCGCTGACGCCCTTGCCCTTGAGGTTTTCCTCGCTGTCGAGTCCGAGCCATTTCGCCTGGGCGCCGGTCGCGATCACGAGCACATCGCCTTCATAGACATCGCCGCCGTCGCCGATCAGCCGGAAGGGCCGCCGGGTCAGGTCGACCTCGACGATCGTGTCCCACATCATCCGCGTGCCGACATGCTCGGCCTGGGCCTGCATCTGCTCCATCAGCCACGGGCCCTGGATGACGTCCTTGAAGCCGGGGTAATTCTCGACATCCGTCGTCGTCATCAGCTGGCCGCCGGGCTGGATGCCCTGAACGACGATCGGCGCCATCCCGGCACGCGCGCCATAGATCGCGGCCGAGAGGCCGGCCGGGCCTGAGCCGAGGATGAGCATGCGGGTCTTGTGGGTCGTCATGGGTGTGTCCGTCACTGGAAAGCCCGGCATCTAGGGGCGATGGGGGCAGGCTGGCAACATGGCGTCACCGAATGAACACGCCAAGCGCCGCGCCCGCACAGATTTGCTTTCAGGCCTTCAACCGCGCCGCGTGCCAGGCGATATGATCGGCCATGAAGGTTGAGATGAAATAGTAACTGTGATCATAGCCAGGCTGGATCCGGAGCGTCAGATCGATCCCCGCCTCGGCGCACGCCTGTTCGAGCAGCTCGGGCTTGAGCTGTTCGGCCAGGAAGGTATCAGCCGCACCCTGGTCGACCAGGATTTCCGGCACTCGCGCCCCGTCGGCGATCAGCGCACAGGCATCATAAGCCCGCCAGTCAGCCCGATTGTCACCCAGATAGCCGGTCAGCGCCTTCTCGCCCCAGGGGCAATGCAGCGGCGACACGATCGGCGCGAAGGCCGAGACGCTGCGATAGCGCCCGGCATTGCGCAGCGCGATCGTCAGCGCGCCGTGCCCGCCCATCGAATGGCCGGTGATCCCCTGGCGCGACAGGTCCGCCACCGCGAATTCGGCGGCGATCAGCGCGGGCAGTTCGTCCTCGATATAGGACTTCATCCGGAAATTGGCGGACCAGGGTTCCTCGGTCGCATCGACATAGAAGCCGGCGCCCTTGCCGAAATCATAGGCGTCGTCGTCAGGCACCGCCTCGCCGCGCGGGCTCGTATCGGGGGCGATGAAGATCACCCCATGCTCGGCGCAGGCGGCGCGATATTCGCCCTTCTCGGTCACATTGGCATGGGTGCAGGTAAGCCCCGAGAGATACCAGAGCACCGGCAGGGCCGCGCCGTCGGTATGAGCGGGCACGAAGACCGAGAAGGTCATCTCCGTGCCCGTCATCGCCGAGGCGTGGCGATAGACGCCCTGGGTGCCGCCATGGGCGGCATTGCTCGAGAGCGTCTCGATCGCCATCAGCCCGGCAACTGGCAGAAGGCGCAGAGCTTGTTGCCGTCGGGATCGCGCAGATATGCCCCGTAAGCATTGCCCGGGGCGCCCGGTCGCGGTCCCGGCGCGCCTTCATCGCTGCCGCCATTGGCGATGCCGGCTGCATACCAGGCATCGACTGCCTCCTTGTCGGGCGCCGCGAAGCCGATCGTCCCGCCATTGGCGCTGCAGGCCGGCTCGCCGTTGGCGGGAATACCGATGCCGAAGCCGGGACCACTACCGTTCGAATAGAAGACGCGCGTGCCGAACGGCTGGCCGGCCGGGGCGCCGAGCGCGCCGAACGTCGCATCGTAGAAAGCCTGGCTGCGGGCGACATCGCTCGACCCGACCATGACGTGCGTGAACATGTTCTTCTCTCCCCTGGTGTTGTCAGTAAACCACGACGCTGCGGATGCTCTCGCCGGCATGCATCAGGTCGAATCCCTTGTTGATCTCCTCGAGGCTCAGCACATGCGTGATCATCGGGTCGATCTCGATCTTGCCGTTCATGTACCAGTCGACGATCTTCGGCACGTCGGTCCGGCCCCGGGCGCCGCCGAACGCGGTCCCGCGCCAGTTGCGGCCGGTGACGAGCTGGAATGGCCGTGTCGCGATCTCCTTGCCGGCCTCGGCGACGCCGATGATGATACTGGTGCCCCAGCCGCGATGGCAGGCCTCGAGCGCCTGGCGCATCACCGTCGTGTTGCCGGTGCAGTCGAAGGTGTAGTCAGCCCCGCCATCGGTCAGCGCGACGAGATGGGCGACGATGTCGTCGACGTCCTTCGGGTTGACGAAGTGAGTCATGCCGAAGCGCCTGCCCCATTCCTCGCGGTCGGGGTTGATGTCGACGCCGACGATCATGTTCGCACCCGCCATCCGCGCGCCCTGCAGCACGTTGAGGCCGATCCCGCCGAGCCCGAAGACGATGACATTGTCGCCCGGCCGCACCTTGGCGGTGTTGACCACCGCGCCGACCCCGGTCGTCACGCCGCAGCCGATATAGCAGCTGGTCTGGAACGGCGCGTCCTCGCGGATCTTCGCCACCGCGATCTCGGGCAGGACGGTGAAGTTCGAAAAGGTCGAGCAGCCCATGTAATGAAAGATCTGCTGGCCCTTGTAGCTGAACCGGCTGGTCCCGTCGGGCATCACGCCCTTGCCCTGAGTCGCGCGGATCGCGGTGCACAGGTTGGTCTTGCCGCTGAGGCAGGACTTACACTGGCGGCATTCAGGCGTGTAGAGCGGGATGACATGATCGCCCGGCTTAACCGAGGTGACGCCGGCGCCGACTTCGCGGACGATCCCGGCACCCTCATGGCCGAGGATGCTCGGGAACAATCCTTCCGAATCGAGCCCGTCGAGGGTGTAGGCATCGGTGTGGCAAATGCCCGTCGCCATGATCTCGACCAGCACCTCGCCGGTCTTCGGCCCCTCGAGATCGAGCTCGACGATCTCGAGCGGGCGTTTCGCCTCGAATGCAACGGCTGCGCGAGTCTTCATCTGCCTCTCCTTTGGAAAGGCTCCGCTAGCCGAATAACAGCACATGGAAAAGACGGGATGCAGGCGGAAAAGCCCGATAAACTCGATATGGCGGCGCTACGCGATGGTAGCGGAGGAGGGACTTGAACCCCCGACCCCAGGATTATGATTCCCGTGCTCTAACCAGCTGAGCTACTCCGCCCCGGCCATTCGAGAGCGGGGCCTATAGGAGCGCCGGGCGGTTCCGGTCAAGCGAACATGTGCCGCGAGAGCGGCGCCCATGGGCCGCCGCGATACCACCAGCTCGCAAGCCCGGCGATCGCGACTGGCCGCGGGATGAACTCGGCCTCCAGCCTGTGCTGCAGCGCCTTCGCCGCGGCGGGCCCCACCTTGTTCTGGATCGTGACATGCGGACGCCAACCGGCTGAATCCTGCGGCATCAGCATCGGCGCGAACGCATCGCCGAGCCGGTCGCGGATATCGGCAAGCCCCGGGCTCTCGATCCTGAACGCAGTGCCCTGTCCGAGCGAGACGAGCCCCGCCACCCGGGCAAGGGGCGCCTTCACCCGGCGAGTCTCCTCAGCCAGCCGCCGCTTCAACTCCTCGGCAAGCGACGGCGCAAGGTGATGGAACATCGTCAGATGCGCCGGCAACTGGTTGCGTTCGGGCGGATAATGCGCACGGCGAAGAGCATCGAACCAGGCGGCATCGGCCTTGCCGAACAAGGCCGTCACGATAATCGGCTCGTTCAAATCTCGAGCTGGCTGCCCAGCTCGACCACCCGGTTGGTCGGCAGGCGGAAGAATTCCATCGCGCTTTCGGCGTTGCGCAGCATCCAGGCGAACAGCTTTTCGCGCCAGATCATCATCCCCGGATTGGTCGACGACAGCAGCGTCTGCCGGGCGAGGAAGAAGCTGGTGTCCATCATCCGGAAATCGGCGCCGCATTGATGAACCTTGGCAAGCGCCGCCGGCACATCGGGCTCCTCGATGAAGCCGTAGCGCAGGATCATGCGGTGGAAGCCGTGGGTCAGGTCCTCGAGCGTGATCCGCCCCGCTTCGGGCAGATAGGGCTCGTCCATGATCTTCACGGTGAGCAGGATGATCCGCTCGTGCAGCACCTTGTTGTGCTTGAGGTTGTGGAGCAGCGCATGCGGTACGCCCTCGGGCGACGAGGTCATGAACACGGCGGTTCCCGGCACGCGGGTCGCCGAGGTCGCGGCCGACTGGATGAACACCTTGATCGGCATCGCCGCCTCGCGCATCCGGTCGATCATCAGCTGGCGACCCTTCGACCAGGTCGTCAGCACCGTGAACATGATCAGCCCGATCAGCAGCGGGAACCAGCCGCCCGATGGCACCTTGGTCATGTTCGCGGCGAAATACGCCCCGTCGACAAGGAAGAAGACGGCGAGCAGCGGGATCGCGAGATATTTCGGCCAGTGCCACAGGCGGAAGAACACCACCGACAGCAGGCAGGTATCGATCAGCATCGCTCCGGTCACCGCGATCCCGTAAGCCGAGGTGAGGTTTGAGGAGGTGCGGAAGAACATCACCAGCAGCAGCACCATCACCAGCAGCGCCCAGTTGACCAGCGGGATGTAGATCTGCCCCGCCGTCGCCGCGCTGGTGTGTTCGATCCTGAGCCGCGGCATGAAGCCGAGCTGGATTGCCTGCTGGGTCACCGAGAAGGCGCCCGAGATCACTGCCTGGCTGGCGATCACCGCGGCAGCCGTCGCGAGCCCGACAAGCGGCAGGCGCAGCGAGTGCGGGGCGAGCATGTAGAAGGGGCTCTCCAGCGCTGAATGGCCGAGGCGGAACAGCAGGGCTCCCTGCCCCATATAGTTCATCATCAGCGCCGGGAGCACGAAGAACAGCCAGGACACGCGGATCGGATTGCGCCCGAAATGCCCCATATCGGCATAGAGCGCCTCGGCACCCGTCACCGCCAGCACCACCGACCCGAGCGCGAGAAAGGCGCGGACCGGATCCATCGCGAAGAACTCGATCGCATAATGCGGCGAGAAGGACAGGAGGATATGCGGCGTCTGGAGGATGCTCAGCAGACCGAGCGTCGCGATCACCGCGAAATAGGCCAGCATGATGGGCCCGAAGAACAGCCCGACCCGCGAGGTGCCGCTACGCTGGATCATGAACAGGCCGACGATGATGACGACCGCGATCGGGAGCACCAGCGCGCCGAACGCCGGCGCCGCGACCGCAAGGCCCTCGACCGCCGACAGCACCGATACCGCCGGCGTGATCATGCTGTCGCCATAGAAGAGCGCGCAGGCGAACACGCCGAGCAGGATGATGCCGTTCGACCAGCGCCGCGTCTTGGTCTTGCCCGAGATCAGCGCGAGCAGCGCCAGGCTGCCGCCCTCGCCCTTGTTGTCGGCGCGCATGATGATCGAGACATATTTGAGCGTCACCACGATCATCATCGACCAGAACATCAGGCTGGTGACGCCCATGATGTGCGCCGGATCGAGCGCAAGCTTGTGATGCCCGGCAAAGGTCTCGCGGAACGCGTAGAGCGGGCTGGTACCGATATCGCCGAAGACGACGCCGATCGCACCGAGCGCGAGCTTGGCGAGGCCGTCCTTACGGTGGCCATGGCCCGCCACAGCGGCGGGCTCGCCATCCACCATGGCGGCATTGGGTGTTTCACGTGTCACTGGAAGAGCAATCTTGCCCGAGTTTCTATAAAGGTCATGGAGAGATCGCGACGATCCCCGTCCCCCAAGGATGCGGCGCGATAGCACGCGCCGATAGCCCCCGCAACGGCGCTCGACGGGCAGCCGAGCGGCACCTAATCCTCAGTCGCCAGGGTGCGGATGGTGAACTGGGTCACGAGCCGGTGAACCCCCGGCAGCGCCGACAGGACCTCGCGGTGGATGCGCTCATAGCTGTCGTCCTCGCGCACCAGCACCTTGAGCAGATAGTCCGACTCGCCGCTCATCAAATGCGCCTCGCGCACTTGCGCCGTCCGGGCGAGCGCCTGTTCGAACGCCATCATCGTTGCCTGGCGCTGATCGGTCAGTGTCACCGAGACGAAGACTGTCGAGGGATTGCCAAGGGCTATGCGCGACAGGCGAGCTCGGTAGCCGAGGATCAGCCCCTGGTGTTCGAGCGCCTTCACCCGTCGATGCGCCGCTGATGGCGAAAGGCCTACGCGCGTCCCGAGTTCTTCGCTCGTCAGACCCGAATCCAGGCCGAGGTGCGCGATGATCTTGCTGTCGATGCTGTCCATGGAGGATCATATTGCGCCAGCTGCCACACTCACGCAATGACATTGCAATGCGGGCGCCGAATGCTCCCAGAATGCAAGCACTTCCCGCCCTTCCCGGTGTATATTCAGGGAAACTTCAGGAGAGCAGTCATGCGCGTCGGTGTCCCCAAGGAAATCAAGAATCACGAATATCGCGTGGGGCTTACGCCACCATCGGTGTCGGATATCGTCGCCGCGGGTCACGCGGTGTTCGTCGAGACCGGGGCCGGCCTCGGCATCGATTTCGAGGATGCCGACTATGTGAAGGCCGGCGCGACGATCCTGCCCGACGCGGCCAGCGTGTTCGCCGGATCCGACATGATCGTGAAGGTCAAGGAGCCGCAGCCCGCCGAAGTCGCCATGCTCGAGCCGCGCCATCTGCTGTTCACCTATCTCCATCTCGCCGCCGACAAGCCGCAGGCGGAGGGCCTGATGAAATCGGGCGCAACCTGCATCGCTTATGAAACGGTGACGGCGAATGACCGTTCCCTGCCGCTGCTCAAGCCGATGTCCGAGGTGGCCGGGCGCATGTCGATCCAGGTCGGCGCGCATTATCTCGAAAAGGAACAGGGCGGCCGCGGCGTACTGCTCGGCGGAGTGCCGGGCGTTGCGCCGGCGCGAGTCGCGATCCTCGGCGGCGGAGTCTCGGGCGTCAACGCAGCGCAGATGGCGGTTGGGATGCGCGCCGACGTCACCATCTACGATATCTCGAACGCGCGGCTGGCCGAGCTCGACATGTTCTTCGGCAGCCAGATCAAGACCGCCTACGCCTCGAAGGCAGCGATCGCGGCCGCGGTGAAGAACGCGCATCTGGTGATCGGCGCGGTTCTCGTGCCTGGCGCCGCGGCGCCCAAGCTCGTCACCCGCGAGATGCTCAAGACGATGAAGCGCGGTTCGGTGATGGTCGATATCGCGATCGACCAGGGCGGCTGCTTCGAGACGAGCCATGCGACCACTCATCAGGACCCGGTCTTCGAGGTCGACGGCGTGATCCATTATTGCGTCGCCAACATGCCCGGCGCGGTCGCCCGCACCTCGGCCTTCGCGCTCAACAACGCCACCCTGCCCTTCGTGATCAAGCTGGCGACGCTCGGCGCCGAAGCGGCGATGAAGGCCGATCCGCACCTCGCCCACGGCCTCAACGTTTCGGGCGGCAAGATCCGGCATCAGGCGGTGGCTGAAGCGCTCGACCTGCCGTTCGAGCCTTGGGCGGGATAATCTAAACCCGGGCCCGAATCAGGGCGCGGAGGCCGCGCCCGCCGCCTGGGTCTGCGCCTGTTCCGCCGCTGCGAGATAGGCATCGAGCGCCGTCAGCCGATCGGCGATCGGCTGACGGTAGGAAGCCCCTGCCGGCGCCAGCGCAAGTGCGCGCGCCCAATAGGGCCGTGCCTTTGCGTACTCGCCGGCCCGGATATAGGCGAGGCCGAGGAAGAAGGGGGGCGCCGGGTGTTGCGGCGCCAGGTACATGGCGTGCTGGAAGGCGAACAAGGTCGCCGGCGAGACCGTGCCGTCATGCTGCTCGAGCGCGGTGCCCAGCCCGGTCCAGAGTGTCAGGCTCTTCGGATAGCGCTTGATCCCGCCGAGCACTGCCTGGACGGCGCTGCGCGTATCGCCCGACCTGGTCATCGCGTCGGCTGCGACCAGATAGGCGTTGTCGGCGGTGAAGGCCCCGAGCATCGACTCGCGAAGCTGGGTCATTGCCGGATCGACCTCGATGGGCTCGGCAAAGCTCTCCACCGGGTGCCCCGGCAGCGACGGCCCCGATTGCAGCGCATAGCCGGCCGCGCCGAGCATCAGCGCAGCGCCGACAAAGCTCCACAGCGGCCGTGCGATGCCGCCGATCCACAGAGCGAACCCTGCCGCGATCCCGACAAGGGCGAGGACGATCCAACCCATCAGCTGCGTTTCCTGCGCTTGAAGCTGCCGCGCGCCAGCCATGCGCCGATCGCAAGAAGGGCGATCGGTGCGAGCCAGAGCGGCGCGGTCACTGCGCTGAACGGCGGATCATAGGTGACATAGTCGCCATAGCGCTCGATCAGCCAATGGCGGATCGACTCGGGGCTCTCACCCGCCGCGATCCGTTGCCGCACCAGCGCCCGCATGTCGCCGGCCATGTCGGCATCGCTGTCGGCGATCGACTGGCCCTGGCAGACGAGGCAGCGCAGCGTCACCATCAGCGCTTGTGCCTTGGCCTCGAGCGCCGGATCGCGAAGCTGGGTGTTCGCCAGCGCAGCGGGCGGCAGGCCGCTATCGGCGGTCGCCGGAACGGCAAGGAACAGGCCCAACAGCACACCAATCGTCACCCCGGACTTGTTCCGGGGCCTACTTGTCCACCTACTCCACCTGCGCCGCTCCTTCGGCCCGGTGGATGCCGGAACAGGTCCGGCATGACGTATTGAGAGGAGTCTCATTTCGCACCCTGCAAGGCGGCAAGCAGCGCCGGGATGTCTTCCTCGCGGATGTCGCCGATATGCTGCTGCACGATCCTGCCCCGGCCATCGACAACGAAGGTCTCCGGCACGCCCGAGGAGCCGAGCGACAGCTGCACCGCGCTCACCTTGTCGTCGCCTATCCGCTCATAGGGGTCGCCATTGCGGCGCAGGAAGCCCTCGATCGCCGGGCCGGTATCCCTGATCGCGATCGCGTCGATCGGCACGCCCATCGTCTTCAGCCGCATCAAATTCGGCGCCTCGGCGACGCACGGGATGCACCAGCTTGCAAAGACATTGAGCAGCCGCGGCTTGCCCTTGTGGAAAAGCGCGCTGTCGAGACCAGGCTTGGTCTGGATGATGCCGGGCAGCGCGAAGGCCGGCAACTCCTTGCCGACCATCGCCGAATGGATCGTACGGTCGGCCGGCGCCCTCAGCCCGAACACAACCACCCCGAACAGCAGCGCGAACAACGCAAAGGGCAGCCAGAGCAATCCGCGCCTCATGCCTCCTCCTCGTGCCGCACCCGCCGCTCGCGTCGCAAGCGGCCGAGCAACGACAATGCTCCGCCGATCGCGATCAGCGCGCCGCCCGCCCAGATCAGGGTGACGAAGGGCTTCCACCATAGGCGCAGCTGCCAGCGGCCCTGATCATCGGGCTGCCCGAGCACCGTGTAAAGCTGGCCGTCGAGTTCAGTCGCGATCGCCGATTCGTTGGTGACGGTCGGCGGATTGGCGAAGAAGCGCGACTGCGGGTTCAGCGAAAAGGGAGTCCCATCTCCGCGCTGAACGACCAGATGCGCCTCAAGCGCAGACCAGTTGGGGCCGATCACCGGGTGGATGCCGGCGAGCGTCACCGTATAGGGGCCGACGGCCTGTGGCTCGCCGATCCGCGTCGCGACCAGGGTTTCGCGGGTGAAGGCCGAATCCGAGGCCATGCCGGCAAGGCTGACCGCAATGCCGAGATGCGCGATCACCATCCCCCAGGTGAACAAAGGGGTGCGGCGCAGGTCGCGCTTCCACAAGGGCGCCACGCTGGCTGCCGCCAGCCCAGCGGCCAGCCCGAGCCCAAGCAGCGGAAGCACGCCGATACCGTGCCCCGTCAGCGTGAAGATCGCGAGCCCGGCCAATGTCAGCGTAGCGACTCCGATCGGTACGGTCATGCGGCCAAGCAATGCGTTCAGGTCATCGCGGCGCCAGCGCAGCAACGGCCCGGCCGCCATCACCGCCACCAGCACGAGCGCGATCGGCCCGATCCATTTGTCGAAGAACGGCTTGCCGATCGACAGCTGCACCCCGAACGCGGCGGCGACGATCGGATAGAGGGTGAAAATCAGCACGAGACTGAGGATCACCGAGAGCAGCAGGTTGTTGGCGACCAAAGCCGCCTCGCGGCTCACCACCTCGAAGGTGTTGCCCTGCCGCACGGTGCCGACCCGCGCCGCGAACAACAGCAGTGCGCCACCGATATAGATCGCGAGCAGCGCCAGGATGAACGCGCCGCGCTTCGGGTCGACGGCAAAGGCATGGACACTGGTCAGGATACCCGACCGGACCAGGAAAGTGCCGATCATCGACATCGAGAAAGCGACGACAGCGAGCATCACCGTCCAGGCGCGCAGGCCGTCCCGGGTCGCGAGCACCGTCACTGAATGGAGCAAGGCGGTCGCTGCGAGCCAGGGCATCAGCGACGCATTCTCGACGGGATCCCAGAACCACCAGCCTCCCCAACCGAGCTCATAATAGGCCCAATAGCTGCCGGCGGTGATGCCGAGCGTCAGGAAAATCCATGCGCCGAGCACCCAGGGCCGCATCGCCCGCGCGAAAGCCGGGCCGACATCGCGGGTGACGAGCGCACCGACCGCGAAGGAGAAGGCGACCGAGATGCCGACATAGCCGATGTACAGCGTCGGCGGATGGAAGGCCAAACCGGGGTCCTGCAGCAGCGGGTTGAGGCCGTTGCCATCGGCCGGCGCCGGATCGACCCGTGCGAAGGGATTCGAGGAGAGCAGCAGGAACGCGTAGAAGCCAAGCGCGATCGCCGCCTGAGCGCCGAGCGTCGCGACCAATGTCGGGCGTGCAAGCCGATGTTCGAGAATCGCCACCGCGCCTCCCGCCAGCCCGAGGATCGTCACCCAGAGCAGCATCGAGCCTTCGTGATTGCCCCAGGCGCCGGCGAATTTGTAGAGCCATGGCTTGTCCGAATGGCTGTTCTCGGCGACGAGCAGGACCGACATGTCGGACCGCATGAAGCAGGTGATCAGCAGCGCCAGGGCGACCGCCGCGAGCAATCCCTGCACGACCGCGACCGGGCGAACGGCGGCGAGGATCTGCCGCGTCAGCTCGCGATCGTCCGATCCTGCCGGGCCGGCGAATTGGGAAGAGCGCCTGATACCCACTGCCGCCAGCGCCAGTTGCAGCGCCGCCAGCGCCGCCGCGAACCAGAGCGCGGCAAGACCTGCCTCGGCAATCATTGTTTCAGGGACTTCGTCTCGTGCATCGCACCGGCGACCTGGGGCGGCATATATTTCTCGTCATGCTTGGCGAGCAGATTGGTCGCAGTGAAGCTGCCGTCGGGGTTGAAACTGCCTTCAGCGACAACACCCGATTTCTCGCGGAACAGGTCAGGCGTGATGCCGGTAAAGACCACCGGCACCTGCGCGACACCATCAGTGACGACGAAGTGGATCGTGATCCCGTCGGGCGCGCGCTTGATCGAGCCGCCTTGGACCATCCCGCCAAGCCGCACCGCGCGCCCGAGCGGCGGGCCAGCTTTCTTCACGTCGCCCGGCGCATAGAAGAACGATGCCTGGTCCTTGAGCGCCGACAGCGCGAGCACGGCCGCCCCCGCCACCGCCACCAGCGCGATCAGGGCAAGCGTCAGTCGTTGATGTTTTGCCTTCATTTCCGCTCCGCCCGGCGCATTGCCAGCCAGCTCCATAAAGCCAGGCCGGCGGCGGCGAGGAAGGTCACGCCATAAGCGGCGACAACGAACGGCCAGGGGTTCATGCCGCCATCCGCCGCATCCGCGCTTCCGCCTTCGACGTCGCGAGGATCGCGCGCATCCGCATCAGCACGATCCCGGCGAAGAACAGGGTGAAGCCGAGCAGGGTGAAAGGCAGCGGCCAAAGCATTGAGCCGGCGATGGTCGAACTGGTAAGCCCGATGCTCTGCCCCTGATGGAGCGTGTTCCACCACACCACTGAATAGCGGATGATCGGCAGCAGCACTGACCCGGCGACCCCGTAGATCGCGGGGATGCGCCCGTCCCCGCCGCGATCGCTGTCGGCACGGTTGAGCGCCATGAAGCCGAGATAGACGAAGAAGAGCAGCAGCATCGAGGTCAGCCGGCCGTCCCACTGCCACCAGGTGCCCCACGTCGGCCTTCCCCAGATCGACCCGGTGATCAGGCAGAGCGCAGCGAACATGGCGCCCGGCAGCGCGATGGCGCGCGCGGCGATCATCGCCAGCGGGTGGCGCCAGACCAGGAAGGTGATGCTCGACACCGCGATTCCGCTCCAGCCCGCCATGCCGAGCCAGGCGGTCGGCACATGGATGTAGAGGATCCGCACCGTCTCGCCCTGGAGATAGTCGGGCGGGGTCTGGGTCAGCCCTGCCCAGACGCCGATCGCGATCAGCAGGACGCCCGCCCAGAACAGGGCCGGCGTCAACGGACGTGCCAGCTTCAGGAAGCGGGCGGGATTGGCAAGGGCGTGAAGGCTGGGCACTGGCTCAAGCGTCTAGAGGGTGTTGGGGTGCTACTCAACTGGCTGTCGCGATTTGTCCGGCGAGATGGATTGAGTCTGGCGATCTACCCGGCCTTCCCGCTAGGGGTTAAGTTAAATAGGCATGTCACTGTAATATATTGATTTAGTATATATCTTTTTCCAAAATCGTCATGCCGGACTTGTTCCGGCATCCACTGAGCCAGCGCGCCGAACAACGGAAACGTAGAGAATGTGGCGCGGTAGATCCCGGAACAAGTCCGGGATAACGGTAGAATATCGAGATAGCGCGATCGTTCCTTAACCAACGCCTATGGGGTCTGCCCGTGGCCGCCTGATCCGTCCGCGTGATGCGCCGGGACACGAGCCGAGTCGTTCCCTGTTCTTCGGCGGTAACAGGGAAGAAAACAGGGAAAAACTTTTTTCGAGCCTTTATCGGACGTCCGATTGATATATTATCATTAATTATCAAATGTTTATGCGCACTTTCCCTGTTACTCGGGAACAGGGAATATCCGCGCGGAACAGCGAAAGCCGAGCAGCGATAACAGGGAACGAGTCCGCCGGAACAGGGAAGCTCGATTTGACGGCTGATCACCGGACGAGTCAGGGGTGCGATCTTTCATCGAACGGTCGATGGCATGATCGGGCATTGTCTTGAATCGCGCATGCGATTCCGGCCTCAGCTCCGCCCGATCAGCCGCTTCGCGATCATGTCCGCCACATCCGACGCCGGCGCGCCGGTGCGGTCGCTCTCGTCCCACACCTCGACCAGCCGCTCCGGGATACGCGCTATGCGGGCCTCGACCTCGGCGCGATCGCCATGGCCGAGATATTCGAGGCCGACATTGATGATGCCGCCCGCGTTGATGACATAATCGGGGGCGTAGAGGATGCCGCGCGCCGCGAGCCTTGCTCCGTCCGCCTGAGTCGCGAGCTGGTTGTTGGCGCCCCCAGCCACTACCGTCGTCCTGAGCGCGGCGATCGATTCGGCGGTCAGGATCGCGCCGAGCGCATTGGGGCTGACGATATCGGCCTCGATGCCGAGGATCGCATCGGCGGCGACGGTCTCGGCGCCGAGCTCCGCCGCCAGTTCAATCGCCTTGCCGGCATTCACATCGGCCAGGGTCAGCCGCGCGCCGTCCTTCGCGAGCAACCGCGCGAGTCCGCCGCCGACGCTGCCCACGCCCTGGATCGCGACATGCACGCCCTTCATCGAATCGGCGGAAAGGCCCCGCTTCGCGGCTGCCTTGACCCCGAGATACACACCCATCGCGGTATAGGGCCCAGGATCGCCGCCGGCGCTGCCCGCGGACACCGGCAGACCGGAGACATGGCGAGTCATCGTGGCGATGGTCTTCATGCTCGCTTCGGACATGCCGACATCCTCGGCGGTCACATAGCGGCCGCCGAGCGACTCGACAGCGCGGCCGAATGCCTCGAGCTGCGGCACGGTGATCGCATCGCCCTGCTTCGCCGCCAGCACGACGCCCTTGCCGCCGCCCATCGGCAGCCCCGCCATCGCATTCTTGAAGCTCATCCCGCGCGACAGGCGCAACGCGTCAGTGATAGCACCGTCGCTGTCGGCATAATGCCAGAATCGCACACCGCCGGCGGCGGGCCCGAGCGCCGTCGAATGCACCGCGATCACCGCTTGAAGTCCGGAGGCCGGATCAGTGAAGAGATGGACGCCCTCATGGTCGTCGAAATCGGGGAAACCCCAGCCGGTGGTCACGGAAAAATTCCTGGCTGAAAAAATGGGGCGACCGACGGGACTTGAACCCGCAACATCCGGCATCACAAGCCGACGCTCTAACCAATTGAACTACGATCGCCGCAGAGCGGGTGCCCCTAGCGGGGTGCGGGTGCCATCGTCAAGATTCGTGTCGGATCGCGAACGGGCAAGTGGGCAGGTGCCGGACCGGATCGGGCGTCCACCTTCAATTGATCGTCACCCCGGACTCGTTCCGGCGCTCGGGCTTTGGCTTTCCGCCGGAAAGCCAAGATTGTGTCCGGGGAACACAATCTCGCTCGAACGCACCGTGCCGCATACCAGAAGCCGATGAAGCTTGCTGAGCAGTCGATGCCGGAACAAGTCCGGCAAGACGGATAGGGAGTTTCAAAACTTCCCCTCGATCGCCAGCATATAGCCCTTCGCGGTCGCCTGAAAGCCCGCGAGCGCGAGCTTCTGGATCTCGGCCGGGTCGGTTGGCTGGACGGTCAGCTCAGCACGGAAACGACCCGTGCCCCACAATCGCAGCGCAATATTATCGGTGCCCGCCTGGCTGACCAACGGCAAGAGCAGCGCGCCCGCATCGCACCGCGCGTTGCCGCTCATGCCCTGGCCGAGATTGATACCGGCGAGATCGCCCGACAGAGTCGCGCGCACCCGCCCTTCGGCTTTGTCGCAATTGCCGTCCTGGAACCGGATGCTGACATCGTCGAGATCGAGCGCCGAAACCGGCACCGGCGCGAACACCGTGCCGGCGGGCAGGGTCGCGGTCATATCATCGACGCCAAAGCTGTGCCGGCTGACGCTGATCGCGCCCTGGAATAGGCGCGCCGCGCCGACACCCTGCCCCGCCAGGCCGATTCGCGCGCGACCGACGAGAAGCTGGAACGGCGACAGGCCGGCGTGAAGATCACCAAGCGCAACGCCTCCAAAACTCGCTTCGCGCAGTGTTCCGGACCAGATGCTGCCCCTCACCTCGCGCGCGGCCAGTCCCGTATTGCCCAGATCGAACCAGCCCATGGCAAGCCGAAGCGGCAGCAGCGCGATCAGCGCGAGCACGAAGATAGCGCCGAAAATGGCGACCGGACCAGTGGTGAGGCGAATGCGGCTCATTGGCCTCGCGCCTTGAGCGTCATCTGCGCCGAGACTGTCTTGTCGCCATTGTCCGTGGTGACGAGCGACTCGACCAGTATCCCAGCCGTTTCGAGTTGCGCAATCCAGCCGAGCAAGGCGCCCGGCCGCGCGGTCGCAATCGAGATCTGCACCCGGTTCGGCCCATCCGCGGTGACGCTCGCCAGCGCAAAACCCGCCTCGTTGGCGCGGTCACGGATGACCGAGTCGAGCGGCGCGGCGATCGGTGCGACATTGTGTTGCTGGAGCGCGTTCACTGTCTTCACCCGCGCCTGAGTCTCGGCGAGGCGTATCACGGCGTCCGCGTAGCGCTCGCGCGCGCCCGACAGGCCGTCGGAGACAGGGCGGATGATCGCGGCCCAGATCAGGGTCAGGACGAGAAGCACCGCCATCACGACCAGCATCCGCCTCTCACGAAGCGAGCGCTCGGCGAACCAGAGGCGAAACCGTCCGATCATCGCGCCGTCACCGTCAGCATGGCGGCAAAGCGCCCGGCGCCGGGTGCAATCTGGCTGCGCTGCACCGTAAAGCCATAGGCTTCGATCCTGGACTGCAGATCAGTGATTCGCCCCTCACTCTCTGCAGAGACGGTCGCCCGCAACGCGCCGGTCTGATCGAAGGCGATCGTCTGGATCTCGGCGCCCGGCACGGACCGGACCGCAGCATATACCGCCGCCACGGTCGAACTGAAGCCGGCGCCGCCGCCGCGCAGGCCGGCCAGGCGTGCATCGAGCTGACGCTCGGCATCGTTGACGGTTTCGCCGTGCGGCAGGCCCTGCCGGGCAACCATGTCCGCCTGCCGTTCGAGTGAATCGGCAGCGAAGCTGTATTTCGTGATCTGGACGAGGCTGATCAGCAGGGTGACGCCGAGAATGGCGACCATCAGCCAGCCAAGCCGCCTGACCAGCCCCCAGTCGATCGCCGCACGGCGGCGCCGCGCGAAAGGCCCCTGGCGGAGGTCGAGCGCCGGCGCCGCGACGCTTGCCACGATCGCGGCTTCGAGCTCCTCGCGACCAAGCACCGCTGGCGCGACGCCACCGGTGATCAGCTCGGTCAGCCGCGCTTCATCGGCAAAGCCGCTGGTGGGCCCGCGCACGACGCCCTCGCCACCGAGATCGGCCCGCCAATAACCACTCTCCGGGCGCGGCAGCAGCATCGGCGCCGGCACCAGGGCGGCCGGATCGACGCCATTGGCGGCAAGCAGCATCAGCCAGGCCTGCATCTGCGCTGCTGACACGACACCGATGGGCCGCTCGGCATGACCATCCTCACGCCCGACCGCGACATGGAGTTCGGCGATCGGCGCGGCGCTGGCATCGGCAACGAGCAACCGCGCCGCCGTCACCGCCTGGGCGACCGAACGGTCGGGCAGCTCTGCCCAATGCAACGTCACTGCCTCGGCCGGAACCACCACGACCGGCTCGGCCTCCGAATCGCCGATCTCGGGAAAGCCCTCTCCCCATGCCGCGACGGCGCCCTCGGCGATCTGCAGCCAACGCCACGACACCGCACCGGCCGGCAGGAAAAGGACGAGCATGCCGCTCAACCAGGTTCACCCCATTGCCGCGACGCGAGCCGCGCGGGCAGGATGCTGGCGTCGATCAGCCCATGCTGCTCGAGCTCGGTCCCGCCGAGCGCCACATCGACATTCAGCGAGAACCAGGTCGTCGTCACCGCAGTCTGCGCCTGGGCATCGCCCGACGTCATCGCACTCAACGCCGGCGTCGCCCAGAAGGCGGCGACGGTCGCGTAGCCCTGGGGCGGCCGCCGCAGCAGCGCTTGCCGCGCGCCCTCGACCGTCAACGTGTCGGGCAGCAGCATCGCGAGCAGGGGCGCCTGTTCGGGAAGCAACGTGTTCACATTGATCTTCGAGGGTTTGGCGATGGGCAAGGCACAGATCCAGGGACGAAGCTTCGCGTAGATCGCCGGCGTCACCCCGGCAACTGCGCGCAGCTCGCTTGGGTCGCCCATCAATGTATTGGCGGTACGATAAGGCGTCGCCTGGCCGCCATAGCTGCCATCCTCGGCACCGAGATCGATCGCATTGCTGTCGGTGTCGATCCAGTCCGAGGTCGCGGCAGCGATCGAGTCGGCGGAAGCGCTCGGCCCGCCGACCAGCCGGATCAGCCGAGCGAATTCCAGGCGGGCCGGGGTGTAGGCGGCGTAAAGCGCCGGTGCGGTCTCGACGACCAGGCTGTTGAGGTTGAAGCAATTGCCCCCGTCGGTGATCCTCGCGGTGGCGACACCGCCCGGCACCGGCAGCGGGATCGGCCGGTCGCTCCATCCGCCCGCCAAGGTCACCCGCGCGCTGTTGGTTTTCAGCAGATCGCTCACCTTGGTCAGCGCGAGCGTCTCGGCCGCGTAGGAATAGGCACGTGCCTGGTCCATCGCGACTGCGTTGCCGCCGAGCCGGGTCGAGAGCCGCAATTTTTCGAGCGCGGTGCCGGCGAGGATCGCGATCAGCGCCACGAGCAGCAGCACCGTCAGCAGCGCCACGCCGCGTTCCGAGGTCCGGTCAGTGCGGCGCATTGGCGACCTCGGGCTTCATATAGCTGGTGCCGACCAGGAAGAGCTGCCTGAACTCGACGCCATCATCCCGCACGAGGCGCATCTCCATCGCCTGGGGAAGTGCTGCGAGCGGCGTGTCCTGCCAGGTGTCGCTCCACGCCCCGTTCAAACGATAGCGCAGCGTAACCTGGCGAACATGGCTCAGCATCGCGGCGGGCGGCAGCGGCTGGGCGCCATCGAGCATCGGATAGGCGACCCGTTCAAGCACCCCTCCCGTCAGCCGATATTCGACCTTCTGCTCGCTCGGCCTGGGCGCCGCGTCGAGATTGCTCCACCCCCCGCGCACGAAGCGGACCATCGGCGTCATCCCCGATCCGCTCTCCCCCACAAAGGCAGGCAGCAGATCGCCCGCATCGTTCCGCGTCCGCCGCGTTACCGCCTGGGCGAGATCGGCCGACAGTGCTGAAGAAAGCCGGTTGAGTGCCTGATCGTCATCCAGCTTCGCCGCCGTCACGCCCTGCGCGCGGACGCTGAAGGAGAGCAACGCCACGCCGGCCGCCGCGAGCAGGCCGAAGATCATCAGCGAGATCATCACCTCGATCAGGGTGAAGCCGGAGTCTCGCCTCATGACGCGGCACCGCCCACCGTCGCTGCGCGAACGACCGTCAAATGCCCCTGCCGGCTCCCGGCCGAATCCATCACCTCGACATCGATCCGCACGATCCGCATATCGCCGGTCGGCTGCGTGGTGCGCGTCCAGTTCCACGACCGGCCGCCATTTTGCTCGACGCCTTTCGCGACACCGAGCGTCGGCGTCCGTGCATCGGTCATCGCCTCGATCGCGACGTTGCGGGCGACCATCTGCGCGGTCAGCGTCGAATCGAGGATCGATGCCCCCCGGATCGTCGCACCTTCCATCCGGATCAGCGCCAGCGCGGCGAGGCTGAACACGGCGAGCGCGACCATCATTTCAATCAGGGTAAAGCCGCGCGTGCGCATCTCAGGCGCCGACCTTCACGCCGCCATCGGCTCCGACATGCACCATCACCGCTTCAGTGTCGCGGGTCAGCCGCACGTCCAGCGGGCGATCGGCAAAGCCGGTCGAATCGAACATCACGCGGTCGCGGCCACCGCCATTCGCCACCGCGGCGCTGGTTCCCCTGCCCCAGCTCGTCACCTCGAACGGTTTCTCGCCAATCGCCGCCCAGGCGCCCTGCCGGCGCTGGTCGAAGCCATAGCCGCCCGCCGACACCCAGACGCTCACCGGCCGCGCATCGACGATCGCTACCTGCTGCGCAGCGCGCGCGCGCGCCGCGAAGCGCGTCGCCTCGTCGAGCAGACGCCCGCGCGGGTCAGGCAATGCCCACACGACCATCGCCGTCGCCAGCCCGATGATCATGATGACGATCATCAGCTCGATCAGCGTGAAGCCGTGTTCGGCGGAACGCCCGCGCGCGTGGGCGCTATTGCCAGCTGGTGATATCGGCATCGGCCCCTTCGCCGCCTTCCTTGTTGTCGGCGCCGAGCGTCCAGATGTCGGTTTCGCCATGCTGGCCGGGCGACGCATAGAGATAGGGGCGCCCCCACGGATCCTTGGGCAGCCGCTTGATATAGCCGCCGCGCTGATATTTGGCCGGATCGGCGCCGGCGGGTGCCGAGACCAGCGCCTCGAGGCCCTGCGCAGTAGTGGGATAGCTGTCGTTGGAGAGCTTGTACGCGTCGAGCGCGCCCTCGATCGTGGCGATATCGCTCCTGGCGGCGGTGACCTTCGCCTTCTCGCCATAGGGGATGACGTTGATGGCGACGATCGTCGCGAGAATCCCGAGGATGACGATCACCACCATCAGCTCGATCAGGGTGAAACCCTCTTCCTGGCGGCGTTTGCGGTTGGAAAACCTGGTACGGGTACGCATCTTGAACCTCATTGGCCGGCAAGCGTGGTAAGCTGCAGGATCGGCAGCAGGATCGATAGCACGATCGTCGCGACGATGCCGCCCATCAGCACGATGATCGCAGGTTCGAGCAGCGACAGCGCGGTCGCGGTGAAGCGATCGAACTCGCGCTCGAGATATTCAGCCGCGCGTTCGAGCATCTCGTCGAGATGCCCCGCACTCTCGCCCGACGCGGCGAGATAGGTCAGCAAGGGCGGAAAGACGCCGGTGCGCCGCATCGCAGCCGACAGGCTGCCGCCGCCGCGGATCGATTCGGCGATCTCGTCAGAGGCGAGGCGCAGCCGGCGATTGTGGATCGTGCCCGCGGTCAATGTCAGGCCTTCGAGCAAGGGCAGCCGGCTCGCCACCATGGTCGCGAGGGTGCGCGCGATCCGCGCTGCGTGGAGATCGCGCAACAGACGCCCGAGCAGTGGCAGCTTCAATATCCAGCTATCGAATCCGAGCCTGATCCCCGGATCCTTGAGCGCACGCCAGGCCACGAAGCCAAGCAACCCGATCCCGAGCAGCACCGCCCACCAATAGCCTACCAGAAATGCCGACAGGCCGATCACGATCCGGGTCAGCAGCGGCAATTGCTGGCCGACCGTATCGAACTGCTCGACGATCTGGGGCACGACGAACATCATCAACGCGGTCACCACACCCATCGCGACGACAGCGAGAACGGTCGGATAGGCAAGCGTGGTGACGATCTTGGCGTTGATCTCGGCCTGGCGCTCGAGCAGCACCGAAAGCCGCTCGAGGATCACCGGCAGCGACCCCGACCGTTCGCCCGCCGACACCATCGCGCGATAGAGCGGCGGGAAGCTCTTCGGCTCCCGCCCCATCGCCTCGGCGAGACGGCGGCCCTCGACCACGCCTGCATGGACCGAGGCGACGATCGCGCGGACATTCTCCTGCTCGGTCTGCCGGGTGATCGTCCGCAGCGACTCTTCGAGCGGAGACACCCGGTTGAGTGTCGCGAGCTGGCGGGTAAACAGCGAGAGCTGCTTCGAATTCATCTTCCGCCGGCCGAAGCGAAGATCGGAAAGCAGGGCCTTGCCGCGCGGCGCCGGTCCCGAGCCCGGCTCGACCTTCACGACATAGAGCCGCCGCCGGTCGAGCAGCGCACGCGCATCGTCGATCGATGGCGCCGCGACATGGCCACGCGTCTCGCGGCCCTTGGTGTCGATCGCCAGATAGTCGAAATCAGCCATCGACCGACGGTTCCGGCACCAGAGGCGCCTCGATATCAGCCATATCGCGCCGCGAGACGCGGACCGCTTCCTCGGGTGTGGTCAGGCCGTCACGGACAAGCTGGCGCGCGGCCGAACCCAGATTGGGCGAATGCAGAAAGGCATGGCGCGCGATGATCGCTTCGTCGCCGCCGTCATTGATGAGCCGCCGGATCGTCTCGTCGATGCGGATCGCTTCGAACACGCCGATCCTGCCCTTGAAGCCGGTGCCGTTGCATTCGGCACACCCCACCGCCTCGAACACGACCGTACCTTCGTCGAAACCGAGCAGCGACGAAACCGACCCCTGGGCCTGGACCGGCCGCCGGCATTCGGGGCAGAGCCGTCGCACCAGTCGCTGCGCGATCACCGCGCGGAGCGTAGAGGCGAGCAGGAAGGGCTCGACCTTCATATCGCGCATCCGGGTGATCGCGCCGACTGCGTCATTGGTATGGACAGTCGACAGCACGAGATGCCCGGTCAGCGAGGCCTGGACCGCGATCTCGGCAGTCTCGCGATCGCGGATTTCGCCGACCATCACCACGTCCGGATCCTGGCGGAGGATCGCGCGCAGCCCGGCGGCGAAGGTCAGGCCGACCTTGGGATTGACCTGGGTCTGGCCGACACCCTCCATCGCATATTCGACCGGGTCCTCGACCGTCAGAATGTTGCGGCTGCCGTCGTTGAGGAGACGCAGCGCAGCGTAGAGAGTCGTGGTCTTGCCCGAGCCGGTCGGGCCGGTCACGAGGATGATCCCGTTGGGCTCCGACAGAGCACTCTTCAGCATCGTATTGATCGCCGGCGTCATCCCGAGCACGTCGAGCGTGATGCCGGCATTCTCCTTGTCGAGGATGCGCAGCACCACCCGCTCGCCTGCCCGGCTCGGCAAGGTCGAGACACGCACATCGAGCAGCTTGCCGCCAAGTGTCAGCCCGATCCGCCCGTCCTGCGGCACGCGCCGCTCGGCGATGTCGAGGCGCGCCATCACCTTGATGCGGCTGACCACCACGGGCGCGACATGCGGCGGCATGCGCAGCGTCTCGCGGAGCACGCCGTCGATCCGCATCCTGACGACGAGGCCAGTCTCATAGGGCTCGATATGAATGTCCGACACGCCGTTGCGCGCTGCGTCCGCGATGATTCCATTGATCAGCCGGATCGCGGGGGCGTCGTCGGCGGTGTCGAGCAGGTCGTCAGCGGTGGGCAGGTCGCCAGCGAGCAGGTCGAGTTCATCACCTAGGCCCAATGTCCCCGCCGCGACCGCCGCGGCCTGGCCGTCCATCGCATAGCGATCGGAGAGCAGACGGTCGAAATCCTCGGGACTGACGAAGGTAACGTCGAAGGGTCGGGCGAGATGGCGGCGGAGTTCGAGCAGGACCTTGGGGTCGGAACCCTCGCGCATTGCTACGGAGAAGTGGCTATTCTGACCCGTATCGAGCGCAACTCCAAAGCGCCGGGCGAAGGCATAAGGAATAGCAACAAGCCCCTCCCCTTGAGGGAAGGGGCTCTGCGATGCGGTCATGGCCTCGCCACCAATCTCCATCACTGATCCCTCTTGGGCCGGATCACACTCGTCGAATTGCGCATCACCGGCACCGCGACTCTGGGGTCATCGATTCCGCCCGGCGCGCCGGTCGGCGGCAGCGGGGCCGCGGCGCCGAAATAATCGCGTACCAGCTCGTCGATGCTTGGCTCCTCGTCGGGCCGCTGTCCGGCCTGTTGCAGGCGCAGATAGCCATAACGCTGCTCGGTCACCTTGCGGGCATCCTCGGCGCTGCGCAGGATGGTCGGGCGGATGAAGATCATCAAATTGGTCTTGGTGCGCTGCTTCGCCTTGGATCGGAACAGCGCGCCGACTCCAGGCAGATCGCCGAGCAGCGGCACCTTCTCGATCGTCCGCCTCTCATCGTCGCTGAGCAATCCGCCGATCACGGCGATCTGCCCGTCATCGACGGTCAGCGTCGTCTCGACCTCGCGCTTGTTGAGGATCAGGTCGCTATTGTCGCTCGACACCGGCCCCGCGATCGAGCTGACCTGCTGGTGGAGGAACAGCTTGATCGTCCCGCTCGAATTGATCTGCGGCTTTACCTCGAGCTGGATGCCGACATTCTCGCGCTGCGTGGTGCGGAAGGCATTGTCGAAATTGCTGCTCAGCGCCTGACCGGTGGTGACCGGCACCTCCTGCCCGACCAGGATTCGCGCCGCCTGATTGTCGAGCGTGGTCAGCGAGGGCGCCTGGAGCAGGTTGGACGTGGTGTCGGACTTCACTGCGTTGATGATCGTCCCGAAGATCGCATCCTTGCCGATATTGAACGCACCGCCACCGAACCCGCCCGACGCGCCGAGGATCGAGCTGATCGCTGACTGCGCAAGCGTATCGCTGATCGCGTTGTTGGTGGTGGTGACGGTGGTGGTGCCGTTGACCGTGGTGGTGGTCGTCGCCAGTTTCCGCGCCCCGATCGCGCCCGCGATCGTCAGCAGATTGGGTGCCGAATTGCTGTAGCTGGTGGCGAAGGTCGGCACCCCGCTGCCGGGCAGGCCGGCGAGCAGGAACTGAACGCCGAGCTTGCTCGCGGTCGCATCGGATACCTCGGCGACGATCGCCTCGACCAGCACCTGTTCGCGCCGCGTATCGAGCTGGCGCACGACCTCGGCGAGCTGGCGCTGCACCTCGGCCGGCGCGGCGATCACGATCGCATTCGCACCGGCAAAGCGAGTCACGACCGACGCGGTGCGTCCGCCCTCGGCAGTGACCGCCGGCTGGCCGGTTCCCGATGTCGGCGACGACGTCGCGACCGGCTGCGGCGCTGCCTGCGCCATGCTATTCGTCTGGGTGTCGTTGCCGGTGCCGCCGAAATTCGACTTGGAGAGTGCCTGGGTCGGCGCCGGCTGAGTCGGTGTCTGGCCGACGAGCTGCTGGAGCACCGGCAGAAGCTGCTCGGCATCGGCATTTTCGAGGAAGATCACCTTGATCTCGGTGCCGTTCTTCGCCCGGCGGTCGAGGTCTTCGGCCACCGCGGCGAGGCGCGCCACCGAGGAGGGATCGCCGCGCAAGGCGACTGAGTTGGAGCTGGTGATCGCCACCACGCTGACGCCCTGGCCGGCCGCCGGCCCCTGCCCGCCTCCAGCCCCGCCTTGCCCGGCCAGCGCCTGAAGCGCCGTCGCGATCTCGCGCGCGCCCGCATTCTTCAGTGCGATCACCCGGGTCGAGGCATTGTCGGTGTCGATCCGGCGCAGCACTTCGCGCACGCGCCGGATATTGTCGGCGAAGTCGACGATCACGAGCGAATTGCCGCCGCGATTGGCGGTGACCGACCCTTGAGCGCTGACCAGCGGCCGCACCGTATCGAGCGCCGAGGCGGCGTCGATCGAGCGCAGCCTGACGATCTCGGTGACGAAGCTGTTGCGCGCGGCGCCACTCGACCCGACCCGGCCGGGCTGCGAGGCGGCATTGTCGGTCGGCTGGATCCGGAACGCGCCGTTCGACGTCGGCACCGCGACCAGGCCATTGGCGCGCAAGGTCGAGAGAAACACTTCGAAATATTCGGATTGCGACAGCGGCCGGTCCGTGACGACCGTCACCTTCCCCTGCACGCGCGCGTCGATGATGAAGGTCCGCCCCGTCACCCGCGCCGCATCGGCGATGAAGGCCCGGATATCGGCATCGCGGACGTTCATCGTCGTCTGGGCGGTAAGCGGGCCGGCAATCGCGAGAGCCAACGCGGACGCGAGAATCAGTTTCTTCATTGGCCCGCAATCGTGATCGTGAGGGATAGGGTCTGGTTGCCGCGCTCGACCGTGACGGGCACGCTGCCGCCCTTGCCGACCGAGGCGCCAAGCTGCTCGAAATCGCCCTGGCCGGTGACCGGGCGCCCGCCGATCGCAGTGATAACATCACCTTCGCGCAAGCCAGCCGCGCGGAACGCCGCCCCCGACCCGATCGGCCTGACGGTGAGTCCGCTCACCCGCCCGCCATCGACGCGCGGGATGAAGCCGATATCAGTGCGGAACTGCGCCGGGTTCATGCCCTTGCCGATCCCACCTTTATCGACTGGCAGCGGCGGGGGCCCGAGCAAGGACGGGCTTGCCGCGGGAATCGGCGCAACCGGTGTGACCGCGCCGCTCTGGTCGATGAACAGATCCTCGGCGGCGCCCCCGCGATCGATCGTGACATGATCGAACGCGACTGCCTTCAACTTCACGCCGGGGCTGATCTCGTCGCCGACCGCATAGCTCGTCTGGACGCCGTCGGGGCCGGCGATGATCGCCGATCCACCCCCGGTCGCATCGTTGGTCCGCGTGCCGAACAAGGTGAGCTGGAGCGAGGTCACCACTGCCGGCTTCCCATCGCCGCCGCTCAGCCGAAAAAAGGGATCGAAGCCCTGAAGCATCGCAGTCGGTGAGCCACCAAAGCCGGGCTGGACCGGTTGCCAGGGGCCGAGCGGGCCGACCGGCGTCACCAATACCCAGAAGAGACGGGCACATTGTATGGCGAGCCCCGCCAGCAACAGCAGTTCGAGCGCTGAATAGACATTGGTGCGGGGCAGCCGCCGCAACAGATCACGTGCCCGCGCATCCAGAACCAAACGCATGCGCAAAAAATCCCTGACCCGCCCTATCGCTAGGTAGCGATTGTTACAGTCGTACGTCGCGGATGTGAACCAAATGCGTCGTTGTTGAGGCAGCGAGCGCCAGGTGCCTGTTCGGACTGGAAAATGCGCGCTCGCTTTGGCACCATTGCTGCGATGACTGATGCCGCTCTGATCGAAGCCGCCCCGACACTCGGCTCCGGCCATCCGTCCGAAGCCGTCGTAGCGCGCCTCGCCGCCCAGCCGGGCATCCAGCGGGTGCCGAGCCCCAAGCTGACTCTCTTCCTCCGGCGCGGCTTCCTCGATTCCGCAACCTGCGCCGCGGTGATCGCGCGAATCGATGCGCAGCGCCGCCCCTCGACCATCTCCGATCCGAATGGCGATGCCGCCTTCCGCACCAGCGAAACCTGCGATCTCGACAGCAACGATCCCGTCGTCGCTGAGGTCGAGGCGATGATCACCGGCTTTACCGGGCTCGATCCGGTGCATGGCGAGCCGATGCAGGGCCAGCGCTACGCCGTCGGCCAGGAGTTCAAGGGCCATACCGACTATTTCGAGCCGGCGGGCGTTGATTATGAACGCTATTGCGGGGTCGCAGGCAATCGCACCTGGACGGTGATGATCTATCTCAACGAGCCCGAGGCGGGCGGCGCCACCCGCTTCAAGACGATCGACAAGATCGTCCAGCCCGAAACCGGCAAGCTGCTCGCCTGGAACAATCGCCGGCCCGACGGCAGCCTCAACCCAGCCACGATCCATCAGGGCATGAAGGTCAGGTCGGGGGTGAAATACGTCATCACCAAATGGTTTCGCGAACGGCCCTGGGGCTGGGCCTGACCGCCTCGCGCGGCCTGGCGAAACGCCGTCGCGACTCAAGCGCTGATTCGCCTGTTGCCGATTTACCCCAGTCCGGCACCAGTTCACCGACGCGCGCGAACCCGATTTCCTACACCGTTGATAATAGGGGATTCCATCTTTCCTGATTCACGCAACCGACATGGAACTGTAACACAAGCTTCGCGTGCCTGTCATTTACCGCCCCTATCGCAGCCCTCGCCGACACTGATTCTCGGCTCAAGGGGATTTTACACATGCGCTATCAACCAGGCTTCCGCCTGCAGCTGCTGCTGGGCGGCGCGCTGCTGGCAACCACGATTTCGCCAGCGTTCGCCAAAGGCATTGCAGCTGAGGAGCCTGCCAAGGCAGCTGACGACAAGGCCGCCGCTGCAACCGCCACCGCTGACGAGGGCAAGCCAGCCGACACAGCCGAGGCCGGGCAGATGGCCGATGTCGTCGTCAGCGCGACCAAGCGCGACACGAACCTGCAGAAGACGCCGATCGCGATCGCGGTCGTCAGCGCTCAAATCATCACCGATCGGCATGTTCAGAGCCTGATGGATCTCGCAGACGGGGCGGTGCCATCGCTGCGCGTCGCCACTTTCGAGGCACGCCAGTCGGCGCTGACCGTCGGTATCCGCGGCATCGTGCCGTTCGACGCCAACCAGACCGCGCGGGACCAGGGCGTCGGCGTTTACATCGATGGCGTCTATCTCGGCCGCCAGCAGGGCCTCAACGCCGCGTTGTTCGATGTGGAGCGCGTCGAAGTACTGCGCGGCCCCCAGGGCACGCTGTTCGGCCGCAATACCGAAGGCGGCGCACTGAGCATCGTCACAAAGGGGCCGACCGGCGAATTCGGCGGCCGGGCATCGGCCAGCGTCGGCAATTTCGGCAGCTATGACGGCCAGTTGCATCTCAACCTGCCGGCCTTCGCCAATATCGCGGTCAAGCTCGACGGCGTGATCCAGCACCAGGATCCGACCGTCAAGGATCCGCTCGCCGGCTCAATCGGCTGGAACGCCTATCATCGCGTCGGCGGGCGCATCGCGGCTCGGTGGACGCCCTTCGATGGTTTCACCGCGGACGTCTCCTTCGACAAGGCGAAGGACGAGAACACGCCGTTCTACAGCCAGCTGATCAACTATAATCCGCTGGGTAAGCCGGCTGGCTCCATCGCGATATTGCCGGCGCTGGTCGGCGTCCACCCGGATCGGCAGTCGGTGGCCGACGTCGGCGTGCCGCAACAGTACAGCGTGGACGAGACCGAGGGTGTGGCAGCCTCGCTCAAGTACAAAGTCATGCCAGAGCTCGAATTGCGCTCGATCACCGCGTGGCGCAAGGTCGGCACCAATCAGTGGGACAATTCCGGCGGCCCGGAGCGCGTGCCGTTCTCACCTAACGGCAAGTTCAGCCGCTACAGTCTGTCCGATCTCTACCAGAGCCAGTTCAGCCAGGAATTTCAGGCAGTCGGCAGCATTCCGCAGCTCGACTATACGGCGGGGCTTTATTACTTCACCGAGCAGGCTCGGGAATCCGCGGCCACGCCATCCACCAACCAGTGGAACGCGGACGGCACTGCCTACACCATCCTTCCCTCGCAGGTGTTCGGGCCAATCACCTCCTCCAACCAGGGTTGGGATTATAATTCCCGGTTCCTGCAACGCGCCAGCTATGCCAAGGCGCGGAGCTATTCGGCCTATGGCCAGTTCACCTACACGCCCGACTTCGCTCCTGTCCTGCACCTGACCGTCGGTGGCCGCTACACGAAGGACAAGCGCAACGGCCTGCTCTACATCGTTCAGGGCAAGCCGACCGCCTTCACCTTCAATTTCGACAAGGGCCGTTTCGACCCGATGGTCACGCTTGCGTTCGATGCGGCGCCCGGCATCAATCTCTATGCCAAATACGCCACCGGCTATCGCGCCGGCGGCGCCAATGACCGGTCGCAGACCTTCACCGCCTTCGCTCCGGAATCGGTCAAATCCTATGAGCTTGGCGCGAAGATGGAGTTCCTCGATCGCAAGGTTCGCCTGAACCTCGCCGGGTACATCATGGATCGCTCCGGCACGCAGACCGATTTCGACAATGTCGATACCAACCCGCAGAGCCCGACCTTCAATCTTCACACTGAGGAAACGCGCAATGCCCCGGGCATTTCGAAGATCCGCGGCGTTGAAGTGGAGTTGACGGCCATGCCGATCGACCATCTGACTCTGGGGGCGTCCTACGCCTATACCTCGGTCAAGATCCCGCCCACGGCTAACCCGTTCCTCCCGGGCAATCCGCTGTTTCAGGTGTTTGCCGTGTACACCCCGCCCAACGCCGCGTCGGGCTATGTCGACTATGAGGTTCCGGTCGGCGGCGGAGATTCAAAGGTTCGCCTCCACCTCGACGCCAATTATGCCGATGCCGCCTACAGCTTCCAGGCAGAGAATGTCCTGACTGACTCGAGCTTCATCGTGAACGGCCGCATTGCGCTGGCCGACGTCACCATGAACAGCATCGGCACCAAGGCGACCTTCTCGATCTGGGCTCGCAACCTGCTGGACGAATCGCATATCTATCGTCGCTCGAATGCCAACAACGCTGTGCTCGGCAGCTATGCCAACTTCAACACACCGCGGACCTTCGGCGGCGAAGTCTCGATCAAGTTCTGATCCCGGACGGCGACCGCCTTCAGGCAGCGGTCGCCGCTCCTGTCATGCCCCAAACTCCCCGATCCGCGCGGCAGCGTGCGGGTCGGGGATTTTTTTTTGCGGAGACAATTCCACGTGCCCGCGACCAAAGCCATTCGCGGGCCGATCGAATCTTGTGGTTTCAAGACCGTCATGGTCCAGCATGAGTCGATTCGAACAGGGAGGCGCCCCGATGAACCCGTTTCCAGCCGACATCTTCACCGAACCGACTGACGTCGATCCCGACACGCTCGCCAATCTCGGCCCGCTCCGGCGGTTGGCGGGGAGCTGGGAGGCTGAAAAGGGTGTCGACCTTAATCCGAAAGCCGAGGGCCCCGAGCGGCGCGTCTTCCGGGAGCGAATCGATTTCGAGCCGATCGACCCGCAGGCCAATGGCCCGCAGCTTTTCTACGGCCTGCGCTATCACATCCACATCAACACGCCCGAGGAGGATATCACCTTCCACGACCAGGTCGGCTATTGGTTGTGGGAGCCCGCGACCGGCCTCGTTCTCCAGACCGTCGCAATCCCGCGCGGGCAGGTGGCGATCGCGTCCGGGCAGGCATCGCCCGATGCCCCGAACCTGGTGCTGACGGCGACGCGGGGGCAGACTGAATATGGCATCTGCTCGACCGCGTTTCTCGAATATGCCTTTCGCACCGACTCCTACAGGATCGAGATCATCTTCAATCCCGACGGCTCCTGGAGCTATGTCACTGATACGGTCCTGACGGTGCACGGCCGCACCGAGCCCTTCATGCACCGTGATCGGAACACATTGCACAAGGTGGCTGAGCCCCAGCCCAATCCGCTGGCGCGCATCCTGGCCGCGCGGAAGACCGACGCCGGCCCGGCTTGAAAATGGTGGGCGCGGCAAGGATTGAACTTGCGACCCCACCCGTGTGAAGGGTGTGCTCTACCACTGAGCTACGCGCCCGCAGCGACTTCCCGTTCAATCGAATGGCGATCGATCGGGGCGCCAACGGAATAGGGCGGCGTCGCCGCCGCCCCATCTGGTTTTGCCTTAAGACAGGCGAGCGCAGCTTGTCCAGCCCTGCCCACCCGTTCGGGCCTGTTTCAGTTGACCGAGTCCTTCAGGCCCTTGCCTGCCTTGAACTTGGGCTGCGACGATGCCTTGATCGTCATTGGCTCGCCGGTGCGCGGATTGCGGCCCGTCGATGCCTTGCGCTTGCTGACCGAAAAAGTGCCGAAGCCGACAAGCCGGACCTCGTCGCCCTTTTTGAGCGCACCGGAAATCGCATCGAACACCGCCTCGACCGCCTTGCTGGCGTCGCCCTTGCTCAATCCGGATGCGTCGGCGACCGATCCGATCAGTTCCTGCTTGTTCATGCCTGGAGAACCCCCGTCTTGAAATGGTACACAAAATGAGTCGCGGCACAAAGCCGGTGGTACAGTAAGACGGCTTGAAACGGGGCTGTCAAAACAAAACGACGTAATAGTGCAACAGAAGCTGCGCTAACGCGCCGTTGTTGATTAATGATGCAGTTCCCCACCAATCGGCGCAACCCCTGCCGGGGGCTGGGCGGCCAGATCGTCAGCCTCGGTCCAGTCGATCGCGGTGAGCGGCCCGGTCAGCGCCAGCCGCAGCACTTCATCGACATGGGCGACCGGAATGATCGTCAGCCCCTCGCGGACATTGGCGGGGATCTCCGCCAGGTCCTTCTCGTTTTCGGCCGGGATCAGCACCGTGGTGATGCCGCCGCGGAGCGCTGCGAGCAGCTTCTCCTTCAGACCGCCGATCGGCAGCACCCGACCGCGCAACGTCACCTCGCCGGTCATCGCAATGTCACGCCGCACCGGGACGCCAGTCAGCGTCGAAACGATGGCGGTGACGATGCCGATGCCGGCCGACGGCCCGTCCTTGGGCACCGCACCCTCGGGCAGATGGATATGGATATCCTTGCGCGAGAAGATACTCGGCTTGATGCCATAGCTCGGCGACCGGGCCTTGATGAAGCTGAAGGCAGTCTCGATCGATTCCTTCATCACATCGCCGAGCTTGCCGGTCACCTTGGCCACGCCGCGGCCGGGCACGGTGACGCTCTCGATCGTCAGCAGCTCGCCGCCCACTTCGGTCCAGGCAAGACCGGTGACCGCACCGACCTGGTTTTCCTCTTCGCCCAGGCCATGGCGATATTTCCGCACGCCCGCGAACTCGGCGAGATTGTCGGGCGTGACCGTCACGCTCGTCACCTTGCCTTCGAGGATCTGGCGAAGCGCCTTGCGCGCGAGCTTGGCGATCTCGCGCTCGAGGGTACGAACGCCGGCTTCACGCGTGTAATACTGGATCAGCGCGCGCAGGCCCTCGGGGGTAAGGGTGAACTCGCCCTCCTTCAGCCCATGCGCCTCGATCTGCTTGGCAATGAGGTGCCGCGTCGCGATCTCGACCTTCTCGTCCTCGGTATAGCCTTCGAGGCGGATGATCTCCATCCGGTCGAGCAGCGCCTGGGGCAGGTTCAGCGTGTTCGCGGTCGTCACGAACATGATGTCGCTGAGATCGAGATCGATCTCGAGATAATGGTCCTGGAACTTGGAATTCTGTTCCGGATCAAGCACTTCGAGCAATGCCGAGGCAGGGTCGCCGCGGAAATCCTGACCGAGCTTGTCGATCTCGTCGAGCAGGAACAGCGGGTTCGAGCTGCCGGCCTTTTTGAGATTGGTGACGATCTTGCCCGGCAGCGAACCGATATAGGTCCGCCTGTGGCCACGGATCTCGGCTTCGTCACGCACGCCGCCGAGCGACTGGCGCACGAACTCGCGGCCGGTCGCCTTGGCGATCGACTTGCCGAGCGAGGTCTTGCCGACGCCGGGAGGGCCGACGAGGCACAGGATCGGCCCCTTCAGCTTGTTGGTGCGCGCCTGGACCGCGAGATATTCGACGATCCGGTCCTTCACCTTCTCGAGCGCATAATGATCCTCGTCGAGGATCGCCTGGGCGGCGGAGATGTCCTTCTTGATCTTCGACTTCTTGCCCCATGGCAGCCCGAGCAGCACGTCGAGATAATTGCGCACGACCGTCGCTTCGGCCGACATCGGCGCCATCGTCTTCAGCTTCTTGAGCTCGCCGGTCGCCTTGGCGCGGGCTTCCTTGGAGAGCTTCAGGGTCGCGATCTTCTGGGTCAGCTCGGCGATCTCGTCGCCCTCGCCTTCCTCGCCCTCATTGCCGAGCTCGCGCTGGATCGCCTTCAACTGCTCGTTGAGATAATATTCGCGCTGGGTCTTCTCCATCTGGCGCTTGACCCGGCTCTTGATCTTCTTCTCGACCTGCAGGACACCGAGCTCGCCCTCCATGAAGGCGAACGCCATTTCGAGCCGGCGTGCCGGATCGACTTCGACCAGCAGCGCCTGCTTGTCGGCGACCTTGACGGAGATGTTCGACGCGACCGCATCGGCAAGCCGCGAGGCCTCCTCGATCTCGCCGAGCTGCACCGCGGTCTCGGCGGGGAGCTTGCGGTTGAGCTTTGCATAATTCTCGAACTGGTCGACGACCGAACGCATCAGTGCGGAGACCTCGGTTCCGGTGGCCTCCTTCTCCTCGACCGGCAGCACGGTCGCGGCGAGATAGGTGTCAGTGATCGACAGCGCGTCAAGCGCGGCGCGCATCTTGCCCTCGACCAGCACGCGAACCGTGCCGTCAGGCAGCTTCAGGAGCTGAAGCACGGTCGCGGTGACGCCGATATCGTAGAGATCCTCGCGATCGGGATCATCCTCGGCCGGATCGAGCTGGGCGACGAGGAAGATTTCCTTGTCGGCTGCCATGGCGGCTTCGAGCGCTGCGACCGACTTGTCGCGACCGACGAACAACGGCACGATCATGTGCGGGAAGACGACGATATCGCGAAGCGGCAGGACTGGGTAGGATTGGGTCATGGATACTCCGGGAGCGCCTGAACGCGGCGCAAGTTATCCCTTATATGGTGCAGGTAAGCGATCCATCAATCGCCCTGTGACGATTGATGCCGCCGGCACGGTTTTTCTGGCGCCGGTTTTCCTGTCGACACGGGCAGATCGTCCGTCAGCGCCCGCTTCTTCGATGCTCTTTCGCGCGCTTTTCGCCCTCGCCGCGCTTTCGCTGACCGGCGCTGCCCACCTGCCTGGAATCGGCGAGCCAGCGATCAGCGTACAGACCCAGAGATCGGGCGGCCCGATCGACCCGGAGCAGGCCGCGTTGCGCTTCGACTCGGCCGATCTGAAATTCGAGGTGCTGCCCGAGACCGAGCAATTGAAGGGCGTCGCGACTCTGGTCTTCACGGCAAAGGCGCCGCTCCGGAGATTGCTGCTCGATCTCGATCGCAATATTGCGCCGAGCACAGTCGCGATCGATGGCAGCCCCCTCCCCCGCAGCGCCTTTGCCGACCCCGACGGGCGGCTGACGATCACCCTTCCCGCGCCGATTGCCGCGGGCGGCCAGGTGACCGCCACGATCACCTATGGCGGTACCCCGCACGTCGCCGTACGCGCGCCCTGGGACGATGGCATGGTCTGGTCGAAGACCCCCGACGGCCGCACCTGGTTCGCGACGACGGCCGAAGGCTATGGCTGCGACCTCTTCTGGCCCTGTCTCGATTTCCCGACCGGCGAGCCCGGCCGGGTCACGCTCCACATCACCGTGCCGAAAGGCCTGAAGGCGCCGTCGAACGGCAAGCTGATCGGTGTGGACACCCTCCCCGATGGCCGCATCACCTGGAACTGGAGCGTCCGCCAGCCCAACACCTATGGCATCGCGCTCAATGTCGGTCCGTATGAGGAGATGTCGGGCCTCTACAAGAGCCGCTTCGGCAACCAGATCCCGATGTTCTACTGGTATCTTCCCGGCGAGGAGGCAAAGGCGAAGGCGCTGTTCGCGGAATTCGCGCCGACCCTCGATTTCTTCGAAAGCGAGATCGGCCCTTATCCGTGGGGCGACGAAAAGCTCGGCGTGGTCGAGACGCCGCACAAGGGCATGGAGCACCAGACGATCAATGCCTATGGCAATGACTATGCCAAGGCGCCCGAGGGGTTCGACTGGCTGTTCCAGCACGAATTCTCCCACGAATATTTCGGCAACCAGCTGACCGCCGCCGACTGGGACGATTACTGGCTCCACGAGGGCTATGCCACGTACATGCAGCCATTCTACGGCCGCTGGCGCGAGGGCGAAGCGCGGTATGCGACGATGCTCGACGACGAACGCAACAAGATCGCCAACCTCAGGCCGATCGTCTCGGGCAAGGCGCGCACCGAGGAAGAAGTCTATGAGATCGACAAGGGTGGGCCCGGCCAGGATATTTATTACAAGGGCTCGTGGATGCTCCACACCCTGCGCAACCTGATCGGCGACAAGGCTTTCCTCGATGTCACCCGTCTCGCCGTCTATGGCCGGCTCGACCCGAAACCGGGCAATTTCCAGCCGCGCTACGGGTCGACGCCTGAATATGAGGGCTTCGTCAAGCAGGTGACGGGCAAGGATTATGGCTGGTTCTTCGACGTCTATCTCCGCCAGGCAGCGCTTCCCGAGCTGATTGAGACGCGCGACGGCGGCACCCTGACCCTGGCCTGGAAGGCGCCCGGCGATCTGCCCTTCCCGATGCCGGTCGAGGTACAGGTCGACGGCCGGGTCGAGAGGCTGGCGATGACCGGCGGCAAGGACAGCATCGCGGTCGCGCCAGGCGCGCACATCGTGGTCGATCCGGACAGCCGCATTCTCAAGCGATCGCGCGCAATCGAGGCGTATCAGGCCTGGAAAGCAGCTCAGGCGCGGAAAAGGCAATAGTGTATTGCCAATATAATACACATGGCATAAGAAGAGCGCATGAGCATGGTTATCCATAGCGATCCGGTCGGCCTGCCCGGCCTCGCCGCGATCGCGCTCGGCTTCGTGATCTTCCTCTTCGCTCTGCTGGCGGCACGGCTGCGGGCCGGTCGCGGCGCGACGGTGGCGGTCACCCGTCGAAAGAACGCATCGATCGTCTGGATCATCGTCCAGGGCATCGCGATCGGCATTGTCGGCTTCGGCCCCCTCCGTGTGCTGCTCGATCCTGGCTCGCCCAAGGCGATCGCCGAAGGCACGGCGGCGCTGCTGCTAATGCTGGGCGCGGTCTGGCTATTCGATGCGTCGTCGCGCACCATGGGCAAGAATTGGAGCCTGGTGGCGCGCACGCGCGAGGACCATCAGCTTGTCCAGTCCGGCCCCTTCGCGGTCGTGCGCCATCCGATCTACGTCGCCCTGTTCTTCTTCATGGTCGCGATGGCGATCGCCTATGGCCATACGCGCAACCTGCTGCTCGCGGTGCCGATGTACGCGATTGCGACCTGGCTCCGCGTCCGCCACGAGGAACGCATCCTGCGCGAGCAGTTCGGCGCCGACTATGACGCCTATGCCGCGCGGGTGAAAAGGTTCGTCCCGGGGGTTTTCTGAACATCGGCATGATGACCTTCGAGCGCGACGGCGCGCAGCTTTTCGCGTCGGCCGCGAATGCCGTCCTGCCGCGGATCGAAGCAGCTCTCGGCGCGCTCGCGCCCGACCGGGCGGGGAGCCGTCTGCACGGCATCAGCGCGCTGCCTGCGCTGGTCGGCACGGGCACGCGGATCTGCGCGATCGCCGCCGAAGCACTTGGCCGGCCGTCGCGGCCGGTACGGGCGATCCTGTTCGACAAGACCGCGGCGACGAACTGGTCGCTTGGATGGCATCAGGACAGGACCATCGTCGTCGCCGAGCGCCGCGATGTCGACGGCTTCGGCCCCTGGACGATCAAGGCCGGCTTGCTCCACGTTGCGCCTCCCTTCGATCTCCTGACGCGGATGGTGACGCTGCGCCTCCATCTCGACCCGGTCGGCGCCGACAACGCGCCGTTGATGATCGCCCCGGGGTCGCATCGCTTCGGTCGAGTCGCTGAACCGTTGATCGACGGCATCGTCGCTGCGTGCGGTGTGGCCACCTGTCACGCCGAACGGGGCGATGTCTGGCTCTACGCGACGCCGATCCTTCACGCCTCCAACGCCGCGCTCGCGCCCAGCCGACGGCGCGTGCTTCAGATCGATTATGCCGCCGAGGCATTGCCGGGCGGCCTCGAATGGCTCGGCATCTAGCGTCCCTCTTGCGCTGACCAAGGATTCGCGGCCACTCTCCCGACCAGGGGAAGCCGCATGACCGACCAAGCCGCCGACATGCTCTGGAACCGCGATCTCGCACCGACCGGACCGGAGCAGCGGACCTGGGCCTGGTATCACTATGCGGCCCTCTGGGTCGGCATGATCGTCGCAGTGCCGAGCTGGATGCTTGCCTCGGGGCTGATCGAACAGGGCATGTCGGCGGGCGAAGCGACGATCACCGTGCTGCTCGGCAATGTCATCGTGCTCGTGCCCTTGCTGCTGATCGGCCATGCTGGCGCGCGCTACGGCATTCCCTATTCAGTGCTGGCGCGCGCCTCGTTCGGAACGCGCGGCGCGCGGCTGCCGGCGCTCGCCCGGGCGCTGGTCGCCTGCGGCTGGTATGGCATCCAGACCTGGATCGGCGGCGAGGCGCTGCTGACCCTGCTCGGCGTGCTCGTCGGCCACGATCTCAGGGGCACGCCCATCCCGCTGCTCGACATGGGCGTCGGCCAGGCACTCGCCTTCGCCGCTTTCTGGGCGCTGCAGCTCTTCTTCGTCCGCAAGGGGCTGACCACGATCCGTCGCCTCGAGACATGGACGGCGCCGGTCAAGATCCTCGTCTGCATCGCGCTCGTCTGGTGGGCGGTCGACCGCGCCGGCGGGCTCGGCCCGATCTTCTCGAGCCCGTCCGCCTTCGTACCGGGCGGCGCCAAAGCCGGCCAGTTCTGGATGGTGTTCTGGCCCTCGCTGACCGGCATGATCGGCTTCTGGGGCACGCTTGCGCTCAACATCCCCGATTTCACCCGCTTCGCGCGCAGCCAGCGCGACCAGATGATCGGCCAGGCAATCGGCCTGCCGCCCGGCATGGGCCTGATCGCGCTCGCCAGCGTCATCACCACATCGGCGACCGTGGTGATCTATGGCCATGCGATCTGGGATCCGGTCGCGCTCTCGGGCACGCTGGCCGGGCCGCTGGTCCTGATCGGACTGATCGTCATCACGATCGACACCATCTCGTGCAACATCGCCGCGAACCTGGTGTGCGCCGCCTATGATTTCTCGTCGCTGGCGCCGGGACGGATTTCCTATCGCACCGGCGGGCTGATCACCGCGGTGATCGGCGTGCTGATCATGCCGTGGAAGCTGCTGGCCACGACCGGCGGCTACATCTTCGTCTGGCTGACCGGCTACAGCGCCCTGCTCGGGCCGATCGCAGGCATCTTGATCGCCGATTACTGGCTGATCCGCCGCGCGCAGCTCGATGTCGGCGACCTGTACCGCGAGGATGGACGCTACGCCTATAAGAACGGCTGGAACGGGCGGGCGCTCGCCGCCTTCGCGATCGGCGTGCTGCCCAACCTGCCCGGCTTCCTCGCGACGGTTGCGCCTGGCGTGTTCGGGGCGATCAGCGGTTTCTGGACGGGTCTCTATGCCTATGCGTGGTTCACCGGGCTGTTCCTGGCGCTTGCGAGCTACGCCGTGCTGATGGCCAAACGACGATACTGAAGTCACCACTTGACAATCATCAATCGGCTCGCAATACTGAAGCCACAACTTCACCAATGGAGTCTTTGGCCATGAAAGAGCAAGCCGTTGTCCCCAGCACCTTCGTGATTGAACGGAGCTACCCCGTGCCGCGCGAGCGCGTGTTCGCCGCCCTCAGCCAGGAAGAGAAGAAGCGCCGCTGGTATGCCGAGCGCGACGGTCATGACGTGGCCGATTTCACGATGGATTTCCGCGTCGGCGGCGAGTCGATCCTGCGCTACCGGCTCGGCCCGGATACGCCCTTCGAAGGGGCCGAAATCGTCAATGAGGAGCAGTTCCACGATATCGTTCCCGATCGCCGCATCGTCAGCGCCTCGACCATGTCGCTCGCCGGCAGGCATTTCTCCGTCTCGCTGGTGACGATCGAGCTCATCGCGACCGAAACCGGAACCGATCTCGTCTGCATCCATCAGGGCGTATTCTTCGAAGGTGCGGACGGCCCCGAAATGCGCGAGGCGGGGTGGCGGGCGCTGCTCGACAGGCTCGCAGCAACACTGGCTCAATGACGGCTACTCCAGAGATCAGCGTCGACCGCATCCTGCGCGCCCTCGCCGACCCCTCGCGCAAGGCGATCGTCGAACGGCTGAGCCGGGGACCGCTCTCGGTCTCAAGCTTGGCCGGGCCGCTGGAGATCACCCTGACCGCAGTCGCGCAGCATCTTCAGGTGCTCGAGGAATGCGGCCTTGTCCGCACCGAGAAGATCGGCCGCGTGCGGACCTGCAGCCTGGAGACGAAAGGGTTCTTGCCGCTCGAGCAATGGATTCGCGACCGGCGGTCATTGTGGGAGATGCGGCTCGATCAGCTCGGCGATTTTCTGGCGGAAGACGAATAAAGATCTCTCTCGAACGTCAACCCGGGCTTGTCCCGGGGTCCGTCGTGCCGCGCGCACAACGCCTGAAGCGTTTGCGGAAGCATGGATGCCGGAACAAGTCCGGCATGACGTCGATGGGTTAAGCCGCCCGCCACATCGACCAGAATCGCGGCCCGCCCTTGGGCACTGCCCAGTCACCGATCACCTCGAAGCCGAGCCCCTGATAGAAGCCGATATTCCGTTCGAGCGGAGTCTCGAGATAGGCCGGCAACCCGCTCCCGGCGACTCGCTCGAGGCCCGCGCGCACCGCCATGCCCCCAAAGCCCTTGCCCTGCGCGGCCGGCTCGCAGCCGGCGATGTGGAGGTACCAGTAATCACCCTGGGGCAGGTGGGCGTCGATCGCATCCGATACCGCCAGGGCGCGGCCAAGCGCCGTGCCGAAGGTGGCCAGCAGCGGCAATGCCTCGCGCAGCAGATCGAGTCGGGTGGTACGGATTCGCCCCGGACCACGCCACAGGGTCGCCGCCTCGCCTCCCGCCGTCACGAGACGCATTCCGCGCACATCCTCGTCGAACAGCAGCGCGAACAGGCGCGGCAAGCGCTTCGCCCGGAGGACGGGATCGGGAAAGATGAAGCTGGTCGCCGGGTCCTCGCCAAAGGCGCGGGCCAGGGTGGCGGCAATCGCTGCGCGGTCGCGGTTGCCCGCGATCCGGACTGGGGAAAGCGAGTCGGCGTCAGCGCTCACGCGGCGCCGGCGCCCGCCTTGTCCTTCTTGGCATAGACGCGGATCGGCTCCTTGCGGCCCTCGATCACATCCTTGTCGATCATCACCTCGTCGACCGAATCCATGCCCGGCAGATCGAACATGGTGTCGAGCAAGATGCCCTCGAGGATCGAACGCAGCCCGCGCGCACCGGTCTTGCGATCGATCGCCTTCTTGGCGACCTGCACGAGCGCGTCGTCAGTGAAGCCGAGCTTCACATCCTCCATGTCGAACAGCTTCTGATACTGTTTGACCAGGGCGTTCTTCGGCTCGGTCAGGATCGTGACCAAAGCCGGCACGTCGAGATCCTCGAGCGTCGCGATCACCGGCAGACGGCCGACGAATTCGGGGATCAGGCCGAACTTCAGCAGATCCTCGGGCTCGACCGACTTCAGGGTCTCACCGGTGCGGCGCTCCTCGGGGCTGGCGACATAGGCGCCGAAGCCGATCGACTTGCCCTGAAGGCGATCGCCGATGATCTTTTCCAGGCCGCTGAACGCGCCGCCACAGATGAACAGGATGTTGGTCGTGTCGACCTGCAGGAATTCCTGCTGCGGATGCTTGCGCCCGCCCTGCGGCGGCACCGAGGCGGTGGTGCCCTCCATCAGCTTGAGCAGCGCCTGCTGCACGCCCTCGCCCGACACGTCGCGGGTGATCGAGGGATTCTCGGCCTTGCGGCTGATCTTGTCGATCTCGTCGATATAGACGATCCCGCGCTGCGCCCGCTCGACATTGTAATCGGACGCCTGGAGCAGCTTGAGGATGATGTTCTCGACATCCTCGCCGACATAGCCCGCCTCGGTCAGCGTCGTCGCATCGGCCATGGTGAAGGGCACGTCGAGGATTCGCGCCAGCGTCTGGGCGAGCAAAGTCTTGCCGCAGCCGGTCGGCCCGACGAGCAGGATGTTCGACTTGGCGAGCTCTACGTCAGCGCCCTTCTGGCCGTGGTTCAGGCGCTTGTAGTGATTGTGCACCGCGACCGAGAGCACCCGCTTGGCGCGCTTCTGGCCGATGACGTAATCGTCGAGCACGTCGCAGATTTCCTGCGGGGTCGGCACGCCCCCGTCCTTTTTCGACACGAGCGCCGATTTGGTCTCTTCGCGGATGATGTCGTTGCACAGCTCGACGCATTCATCGCAGATGAACACGGTGGGTCCGGCGATGAGCTTCCTCACCTCGTGCTGCGATTTGCCGCAGAACGAGCAATATAGCGTGCTCTTCGAGTCGCCACCGCTCAGCTTCGTCATAAACCAGATACCTTCATTCGATTCCGCACACCCGTCGCACCTGCGAGGGACTCTGAAGTCGTCGCCGTCATCGTCCGGCACAGCAACCTAATGATAGTTGCGCGCCGACGATAGCCAATATGTTTACGCTGGGAAGAGGAAACAAGCCGTTGCCGCCCGCCCCGATATGGGAGAGCGGCCGTCGCCGGCGTCGTTGATGGCAACGCCGGCGATATATCGGGTGGCTCGGCCAGGGCTCCGACGCGGCTCAGGAAGCAGGCAGCACCGGCGGCGTGCCGTCTTCCGAGATTGCCGGACGCTTGTCGAACACCTCGTCGATCAGCCCGAATGCCTTCGCCTCATCCGCTTCGAGGAACTTGTCGCGATCCATCGCCTTCTCGATTTCCTCGAGCGGCTTGCCGGTATATTGCGCGTAGAGCGTGTTCATCCGATGCCGGATGCGCAGGATTTCCTTCGCCTGGATCTCGATATCGCTCGCCATGCCCTGCGCCCCGCCCGAGGGCTGGTGGATCATGATCCGCGCATTCGTCAGCGCGACCCGCATTCCCGGCTCGCCGGCGGCGAGCAGGAAACTGCCCATCGAGGCTGCCTGGCCGATACAGACCGTGCCGACCCGAGGACGGATATATTGCATGGTGTCATGGATCGCCATGCCCGCCGTGACGACGCCGCCCGGCGAATTGATGTACATGAAGATGTCCTTCTTGGGGTTCTCGGACTCCAGGAAGAGCAGCTGGGCAGTGATGACCGAGGCCATGTGATCCTCGACCCCGCCGGTGACGAAGATGATTCGCTCGCGCAGCAGCCGCGAATAAATGTCGAAGCTGCGCTCGCCGCGGTTGGATTGCTCGATGACGATGGGGACGAGACCACCCTCGGGCGACTGGCTGAAACCAGCATTGGTGAGAGGACGTGCGAAGTCGCCGGTGTCGAACGGGTTGTGCATGATGAGCCTTTAGATCCTTGTGCCCCTAAGGCGCCCTACATCGGCGCTGGCGGAAACGAGTTCAAGCCCCGCCCAAATCCTGACGGCGATCGTCCCCGCCCGGGGCTCGATGCGAAAGATAGGCGAGCCGCCGCATCTCGCGCCGGCCGCGCACCACCGTATCGAGGATGAGCCCGGCAAAGCCGTTGAGCGCGGCCATGATCATCAGCCCGGTGACGAGGATCGCGGTCGGGAAGCGCGGCACGAGATGGGTGTGCAGATAGGTGATGATCAGCGGCACCGCGAGTGCGAGGCCGACCAGGCCGAACAGCACGCCGACGGCGCCGAAGAACAGCAGCGGCCGCTCGATCCGGTAGAGCGTCATGATGGTCCGCGCGATCCGGAAGCCGTCGCGATAGGTGCTGAGCTTCGATTCGGAGCCCTCGGGGCGGGCATAATAAGGCGTCTCGATCTCGCCCACCGGCATTTTCAGCTCGAGCGCATGAACGCTGATCTCGGTTTCGATCTCGAAGCCCGCGGAGAGCACCGGGAAGCTCTTCACGAATCGCCGGGAAAAAACCCGGTAGCCCGAAAAGATGTCGGTGAAGCTGCGCCCGAACAGCTGTGCGAGGATGCCGGTCATCGCCCGGTTGCCGAACTGGTGACCGCGGCGATAGGCAGCGGTCTCCTGAGTCACCCGCGAGCCCACCACCATGTCGAGCTGTTCGTCGAGCACCCGGGCGATCAGCGCTGGCGCCGAGGCCGCGTCATAGGTCGCATCGCCATCGGCCATCACATAGATGTCGGCATCGACGTCGGCGAACATGCGGCGGACGACATTGCCCTTGCCCTGCATCCGCTCGGTACGGACGATCGCACCCGCCGCCCGGGCGACCTCGACGGTGCGGTCGCGGCTGTTATTGTCATAGACGTAGATCACCGCGTCGGGCAGCACGGCGCGGAAGCCCGCCACCGTCTGCGCGATCGCGGTTTCCTCGTTGTAGCAGGGAAGCAGGACGGCAATGCGGGAGTTCATGGCAACGCCATAAGATGCAATGCGCGCCGATTCGACCCCCTTTGTGATTTGACGCACCGGTGCCGGGCGCACATCCTCCTTTCGGAACAACGGGGGGATAGACGATGCCTGCTCATAATTTGCGGTTATTGACACTGATCTTGACCATCATGATCGTGATCGATGCAGCATTGCGGCCAGCGATCCTGCTCGTGGCGTGGCTCTCTCCGGGCACCTTCAGCGTCTATATCACGCCGGTCGCCGGGATGGCGGACGGCTTCGTCTTCGGCTTCAAGATCCTGACGATGATCCTGTTCTGCCGATGGATTTACGTGGCCGGTCGCAACCTGGTGGAGGTCGGCATGGACGAGCTGGAGTTCACGCCGGCCTCGCGCATCTGGTGGTTCTTCGTTCCCGTCGCCTCGCTGTTCAAGCCTTTCCAGGCCATGCGCGAGCTGTGGAACGCCAGCCGCAATATCTGGCCGCACGACACCAATGATAGCCTTGTCTCGGTCTGGTGGGGATTGTGGCTGGCCACCAACATCCTCGCCTATATCTCCAATATCACGAACAGAGACAGCCGGAACCTGACCACTATCGTGGTGCATATCGCCGCGGAAATTGCGGTAGCAGTGGCCGCCATCGCGCTCGTGCGTGGCATTGCCAAAGGGCAAGACAGTCTTGCCGGATCGGAAATTGCCGAAGTCTTCGCCTGAGCGCACCGACGGGACGCTGAAATGCGTAACGCCGCCATTTCGCGAGAAATGACGGCGTTACGCAACTGATCCGGGCGATCAGGCTTTCTTTGCTGGCGCCTTTTTGGCGGCCGGCTTCTTGGCCGGTGCCTCTTCGGCCGGAGCTTCCTCAGCCGCGGGCTTGGCCGCGGCCTTTTTGGCGGCCGGCTTCTTCACCGGCTCGGCTGCTGCTTCCGCTGGCGCTTCATCCTCGGGCTCGGCCTTCTTGGCAGCGGCCTTCTTCGCCGGCTTGGTTTCCTCGGCCTCTTCCTTGGCAGGAGCCACCTTCTTCGCCGCTGCCTTCTTGGCCTTGGGCTTGTGGTTGTCGTGATCGTGGCTGTGCGTGCCGGTATCGAAGCCGTCCTCGGACTCGATCGCTGCCTCGAGCGCCTCGCGGGTTACTTCGCGGTCGCTGATCTCCGCCTTTTCGAACAGCCAGTCGACCACCTTGTCTTCATAAAGCGGTGCACGCAGCTGGGCCGCCGCCATCGGCTCGGAGCGGACATATTCGATGAACCGGGTGCGGTCCTCGGGGCTGTACTGCTGGGCGGCCTGGGCGATCAGCCGGTTCATTTCCTGCTGGCTGACCTCGACGCCATTTGACTGGCCGATCTCCGACAGGAGCAGACCGAGCCGCACGCGGCGCTCGGCAATCGCCTGATAGTCGGCGCGCTCGGCTTCCATCTCGGCAAGCGCCGCGGCTGGATCCTCCTCATGAGTCGCCTCATGCTCGAGCTGCTGCCAGATCTGGTTGAACTCGGCCTCGACCATCGACGGCGGGACCGGAAAATCATGGCCCTCGGCGAGCTGGTCGAGCAGTTTGCGCTTCATGTGCGTGCGGGTCAGCCCGTTGAGCTCCTGCTCGATCTGGCCCTTGAGCAGGCCCTTGAGCTGCTCGAGGCTCTCGAGGCCGAGCGAGGTCGCCAGCGAATCGTCGATCTTGGTTTCGCCGGCGGTCTTCACCTGCTTGATCGTCAGGTCGAAGGTCGCGTCCTGGCCGGCCAGGTCCTTCGCCTGGTAATCGGCCGGGAAGGTCACCTTGATCTGGCGCTCGTCGCCGGTCTTCACGCCGACGACCTGATCCTCGAAGCCCGGGATCAGCCGGCCCGAGCCGAGCTCGACCGACATGTCCTCGCCGGTGCCGCCCTCGAAGGCGACGCCGTCAACCTTGCCAACGAAATCAAGGACGACGAGGTCGCCCATCTTCGCCTTGTAGGTCGGCTTGGCGTCGTCCCAGCGCTTCTGCTGCACGGCGAACTTCTCGAGCTGCGCCTGAACGCTCGCTTCGTCGGCAGGAACGGTCAGCCGCTCGAGCTTGAGCGAATCGATCGCCGGAGTCGGCACATCGGGCAGCACTTCGAGCTCGACCTTCACCTCGGCATCCATGCCGAGCTCATAGCCTTCATCGAGGCTCACCGAAGGCTGGATCGCCGGGCGCAGCTTCTGCTCGGCGAGCAGGGTCTGGACGCCTTCCTGGATCGAGCTGTTGAGCGCATCCTGCATCAGCGCAGGGCCGTGCATCTTGCGAACCAGGTTCGCTGGCACCTTGCCGGGGCGGAAGCCGGGCATCCGTACCTGCGGCGCGACGCGCTTCAGTTCGGCATCGACCTTGGAATCGATATCCTTGGCCGTGATTTTCAGCGTGTAGGCGCGCTTCAGGCCCTCGTTCAACGTCTCGACAGTCTGCATTTCAACACTTGCCTTTTTTAACTCTGGGCCTTTTCAGGGAATCGGTGTCGCGGCACCCCTCGCCCGGCGCGACGAGACTGGTGCGGGCGAAGGGACTCGAACCCCCACATCTTGCGATACCTGGACCTAAACCAGGCGCGTCTACCAGTTCCGCCACGCCCGCATGGGACACCGTCGGTCGGCGCGTCTATACCAGTGATGCGCCCGGGGGCAAGCGCGCAGGCAACCGGCACCGCGCAAAGGCGTTGTCTGTTTCGAGGAGATCAAGCCATGGCCACCACGCCCCCGACTGAATTGCCGCCGCCGAGCCAGCCCGGCCAGCCCGAGACGCCACCGCCCGAGGTCGGCCCGAACGCACCCGATGTCGATATACCCTCGCCCGGCAGCGAGCCGAGCGAACCGTTCCAGCCGACAGACTGAAAAGGACATCATGATGACCGATGAACGCGACCCCCATCCCGACAGCCTGCCCGAGAACGACAATGATGAGCGCAGCGACATCGAGCAGATCGTCGAAGCCCGAAAGGACGCGGTAGAGCGCGGCGAAGGCGGGGACGAGCCCGATTCCTTCACCTCGGCCGGCGAGCCGGACGGCGTCGGCGGCACCGGTGGCGTGACGAAGAATCAGGACGACGTGCAATAAGCGATGCGCGCGCGGGCGGCTACGACCGCTTGCGCGCGATCGCCTTGCTCTCGCTCTTCAGCGGGCGCGAGACCGGGCAGACTTCCTGCAGAAAGCCGTGAAGCGTGTTCGCCAGGTGATCGTTCACCAACCGGTAATGGACATATTGCCCGCGCTTCTCGCTGGCGACGAGCCCGGCATTTTCGAGCACTGAAAGATGCTGCGACACCGCCGGCTTCGACATCGCGAAGCGCGACGCAATCTCGCCGGCCGTCAATTCAGCGTGAGCGAGATAGGCGAGGATCTTTCGGCGCGTGGTGGATGACAGGGCTTCGAAGACGCGTTCCATACCTCTTCTATAATCGCGAACGGGCTTGCGGGCGATGGGGAAATGAGTAATTAGGTAATTTCTTAAATACCTGTCGACTCAGAACCTCACGAGGCTGTGATGCACGATCCGCACGAGGTACATCGTCTGGTCCCCGACTCCTTGGCCGATCCGCGCTTCGGAGTCGTACGATGGGACCCGGTTCATTCGATCTGGAACGGCGGCATGATGGTCGTGACGCTGGTCTTCGCACCGCTCACCGCGAGCCCAGCCGCAATCGCTGTTTTCATCGTCACCACGGGGGCGGGTCTGCTGCTCGGTCATTCGGTCGGCTTCCATCGCCGCATGATCCATGACAGCTTCGAGTGCCCGCTCTGGCTGGAGCGTCTCTTGTCGTGGTTCGGCACCACGGTCGGCATGAGCGGCCCGTTCTGGATGATGCGCACGCATGATCTGCGCGACTGGGCGCAGCGCCAGAGTGATTGCCACCCTTATCTATCCCATCGCCGCCCGATGCCGATCGATGCGCTGTGGCAGCTTCACTGCAGGCTGGTGCTCGATCATCCGCCGCGTTTCGACCTTGGCCGGATCGGCAAGGATCGCTTCCACCGTCTCCTCGAGGCAAGCTGGATGGCGCAGCAACTGCCGATCGCCGCCCTGCTTTGGCTCGCGGGCGGCTGGTCCTTCGTCGTCTGGGGCGTGAGCGCGCGGGTGTTCGCGTCGGTCCACGGGCATTGGCTGATCGGGCACCTCGCGCACCGGCGCGGGCCGCAGCACTGGATCGTCAGCGATGCCGGCGTGCAGGCACATGACGTTCCCTGGGCGGGGCTGATCACGATGGGTGAGGCCTGGCACAACAACCATCACGCTTTTCCGGGGTCGGCGCGCATTGGCCTGTATCCGGGCCAGAGCGATTGGGGTTACGTTTTCATCAAGCTCCTTGAACGGATCGGCCTCGCGTCGAATATCCGCACACCGGATGTGCTACCGCCCCGCCCGAGCCTACGTCTCGCGCCCGGTTCATAGAGTCGCCGACTCGATGAGGCTGCGCAGATAGCTGGTGTGTTCGAGAAACGCAGTGCTTCCGGCGCGGGTGATGGCCGCCCGGGTCCGCGGCTTCTTGCCGACGAATTCCTTTTCGAGCCTGAGATAGCCGGCCCCTTCGAGCGTCGCGAGGTGGCTGCCGAGATTGCCGTCAGTCGCCTCGACCAGCGCCTTCAGTCTGCTGAACTCGATCGGCTCGCTGTCCCTGGCCGCATAAAGGGCCGCCATGATCCGCAACCTGAGCGACTGGTGGATGATTTCGTCCGGGTTCGCCATGTCAGATCGTCCGCATCCACAGGCCGCCCAGGATCAACCCGCCGCCGCCCGCTGCTGCGAGCCAGAAGGACATCAAGCCCGGGGCGAGCAGATAGCCGAGCATCACCATGACGAATATGCCCGCACCGATCCAGGTAAAGCGCGGCAACCCGAAGGTGCCGACCAGTGCGTAGGTGAGCGCCATGATCAACGCCGGAAAGACGAGATAGGGCAGCATCGAGCTCGGTTTGAACACCAGATAGACCGAGCCCATGAAGAGCATGATGATCAGCGCCATCAGCAGCGATCGGGCGTTGGGATTGGCCGAGCCGCCGGGCTTTGCGGCGCCTGAGCGCGCTGCGCGACGCCCGAGAATCGCGCTCCCGATCGCCCCAGCGACGATACAGGGCAGCCAGACCCATCCCCATGAAGCGGGTGCCGTCAGCCCGGTACCGGTATAACCGCCCACCCAGACCAGTCCCCACAAAATGAGGTGCGGACTCGCGACCGCATAAGCACTCGCAACATGCGTGCGACGGCTCACCCGCTCCACATCGCGTAGCGATTCGACGGCTTCGTTTCGCGTGATCATGCTCTGCCTCCCAGTTTCCTCTGCGGTACAGAGGATACGAAACAGAGCACTCTGTCAAGCAGAGTATTTGATCACTCCGAGCAGGAGAGCAGCTCGGCGTCCTTGCCCGAGACCGCCTGTGCCGCCGATGCTGCAAGGTGTGGCGATGACACGTCTGAATGGCGCCCGCCCGGGAGCCAGGCTGACGGGCGTGGCGAGCTTCGCGAAACTCAGCCAAGGCACCGACAGGGCGGCACCTGGACAGGTGCCGCGCGCCTGTCAGTTTTTTAGCGCTTGGAGATAGGTGCGACGATCGAGCTCGCGGCGATCTTGCGATACGCCTCCACACCGGCGTCGAAATAGTGAATCGCCGGCGCCTCGAACGTGACCATATACAGATTGCCGCCGATGATGGCACCGCTCGCCTCGCCCTTGCGATGGACCTCCTCGCCTTCGACCACGAAGCTGTAGGTGAAGTGAAAGCCGGGGCTTCCCGCGAAGGTCGCCGGCTCGATCGAGTCGATCGACATCAGCGAGGTGCCGACCGACACGCGATAGCTACTCTCGAACAACTGGGCGATGTCGGGGATCAGCATCGTCGACGAGAATTTCGGGAGCGGCTCAGTCTTCTTCTTTGCATCGCGAAACAGCGTCGTGTCGTTTGGGATGCCGCCGTAAAAGGTCAGGTCGTTCAACGTCAGGCCGTCGAGCGTCCAGCTTTCCGCGTTGCGCCCGGGCCTCGCGCCGATGCGATTCCAGTCTCTCTCCGGAGTAACTGTCAGTCCGGATTTCGCGACAGTCTGCGCCTTGCCCTTAGGCATCAGTTTGGCGGCGTCAGCGGGCACGGCCCCCACCAGTCCAAATGCTGCCACGGCCAATGAAAGATTCTTGAAAATGTTCATTTCATACCCCCGCCATCATGGCGATCATCGCCTTGTCCGAAGCATCCGGTTTTCGTGCCAGATAATTTTTCAACGCCGCCTGCCCCTCCGCTTGCGAACCCGATCGCAACAGGGACAAACCCAGTCCCCGCCACGCTTCGGCCGGTGAATTGTCGCCGATCGTGGCCTGTTGATAAAAGCCGACCGCGCTTTTCAAATCTTCGGGGCGGCCGCGCGAACGGTATAGTTCGCCCCGCGCATAATTGAGTTCCGGCGTCCAGCCATCCTTGGCCAGATTGGTGATCAGAAAATCGGTCGCCCCAAAGTCATTCATCTTGATCTGATCATCGATGAAGCTCGCCCATAGCGGCCCAAGCGCAGCGCGATATTCGGCACGATTGACCCGGGGCGTACCCGCTACCGGCGTGTTCGCGGCAAGCGCGCGCAATGCGGCGACCCGCTCCGCTGTTGGCGGATGGGTCGCGAACATACCGCCATTCTTGTCCTTGCGACTTTTGACATTTCTGGCAGCGGCGGTGGCATCGGCTTCGGCCCGCATCTGCTCCCAGATCCGGGAGCATTCCATCGGATCATAGCCGGCCTTCGCCATCAATTGCAGGGAGCCCGCATCCGCCTCCGATTCCTGCTCGCGCGAAAACTTGAAGAGATCGGACAAAATCCCCAGCCCGAACAAGCCCAGCCCCATGACGGCCATGATCGCAAAGGTGCCGGTCTTGGATTTCATCTGGCGAAAAAGCGCCAGTGAGTGCCGATCCTGATAGTGAATGAATTCGTGGCCGAGCACTGCTGCCAGCTGGGCCTCGTTGTTTGTTCGAAGAAGCAGGCCCGACCAGAGCTGCATCATGCCATTGGGCGCGGTGGTCGCGTTGAAATAGGGCGTCCGCATGATGTAGATGCGAATTTCCGAACAACGCGGGCCGACGGTCCGGCAGAATACCTGATGAACATAGGCGTTCAGGGCGGAATCACGGATGACGAAGTTCGAATTCTTGAGCCGCCGTTCCTCTTCGTCCATCTGCATCCATAAGCCGCGTTCATCCTTGTCCTGCGGCGCATAGGCGGCAAGGACGGGTGGTACGGGAGCACCGGGATTCGGCGCCTGAGTCTCGAGCGCCTGGGCATGCGCCGCGCCACAGAGCAGCGACGCCAACATCGCGCCCCGCCCCCATTGGCGGACCTTCATTTCGACGCGGTCGCCACAATCGGCTCGACACGACCAGGCAGGCCCTTGAGCAGCTCGTTCACACGCTTGGCGGCGCCCTCCGGCGTCCTGACGTCGCCGCCCATCTGCGCGTCGGCGTTGAGCCAGATCACGTCGCCCGTTTTGAGATCGACGAGCCCTGCATAACCAATATGGACTCCCGGCGGGATATAGACACCCAGGAACATCGCGCCGAGCAACTGTGCCGCCTTGCGTCCGGATGAACCATAGGCATCGTGCGTGAACAGGAAGAGCGCATAGTCGGCGCCCGAGATCTTGCCGATGCGATCAACGCCGCTTCCCAGCGTCCAGTCGAAGGCCGTTTTCTTCGTCGGCAGGCTGCCAAACAGCTTGTTCACCTCGATTGCGTTCGCGACGGCGCCGAACAATGCACGGTATTCGGCCAGATACGCCCCGTCGTCGCCCTCGGGATCATCGGCGAAAATGATTTTCGTATCGGCCACCTTGCTGTTCGCCTTCAGCGCGTCGGCGATCAGGCCCCTGGCGGCAGAGGTCCAGTCGGCATTGGGCTCGTCGACGCCACCCGTGGTCAACGTGCCGACATGCACGTCGGGCCGATAAATCACGATCGAAACCTGATGATCTTTCGGAAATTCGAAACCGGGCTTGACCGCTGAACGCTCCTGCGCCGAAGCGAGACCCGGGAACAACAGAAATGCCGCGGCAAGCGCCGCAAAAAAACGTCCTCTCATTTATTCTTCCCCCCGGACGAGCCGTTCTTCAACGGCGCCTGGTGGAGAAGTTTAAATCTGGCTCAACGGTTCAGCAAACTTTTTTTCCGACGCAAATCACCCGAAACGGATTTATTCGCCTCCTATCGCCGAGGATCAACCAAGCGCCTTTTTCAGCAGCTCGTTGACGACGCCCGGGTTGGCCTTGCCGCCCATCGCCTTCATCGTCTGGCCGACGAAGAAGCCGAACAGCTTGTCCTTGCCCGAACGATATTCGGCGACCTTGTCCTCGTTTGCGGCCATCACTTCGGCGATGACCTTCTCGATCGCGCCGGTGTCGCTGGTCTGCTTGAGCCCCCGCTCCTCGACGATCGTGCCGGCACCCTGCCCGGTTTCGAGCATGATCTCGAAGACCTGCTTGGCGAGCGTGCCCGACAGGGTGCCGTCGGCGACCAAACCCAGCAATTCGGCAGCCTGGGCGGGGCTCACCGGCGATTCTTCGATGCCCTTGCCGAGCCGGTTGAGTGCGCCGAACAGCTCCGATGTCACCCAGTTCGCCGCCGCGACCGGCTTCGCCCCGGCATCGAGCAAGGCATCGAACCAGCGCGCTGCCTCGACCTCGGCGGTCAGGACCCCGGCATTGTACGGCGTGATGCCGAGCGCCTCGTAGCGGCGGCGCTTGGCGTCGGGCAGCTCCGGCAGGCTGGCGCGGCATTCAGCGAGGAAGGCATCGTCGAGCTCGAGCGGCAACAGGTCCGGATCGGGGAAATAGCGATAATCATGCGCATCTTCCTTGGAGCGCATCGACCGGGTCTCGTTCCTGTCGGGATCATAGAGCCGCGTTTCCTGGACGATCCGCCCGCCATCCTCGAGCACCGCAACCTGGCGCTTCGCTTCCTGCTCGACCACCGCCATCACGAAACGCACCGAGTTGACGTTCTTGGTCTCGGTCCGCGTGCCGAGCGGATCGCCCGGCTTGCGCACGCTGACGTTCACGTCCGCGCGCATCGAGCCCTCTTCCATATTGCCGTCGCAACTGCCGACATAGCGCAGGATCGAGCGCAGCTTGCGCAGATAGGCGCCGGCCTCGGCGGGCGAGGTCATGTCCGGCCGGCTGACGATCTCCATCAGCGCGACCCCCGAGCGGTTGAGATCGACATAGGAGCGAGTCGGATGCTGGTCGTGCATCAGCTTGCCGGCATCCTGCTCGACATGGATCCGCTCGACCCCGATCGTCTTGGTCGCGTCGTCCGGGTTCTTGTCGTCGAGGCTGATCATGATCGCCCCCTCGCCCACCAGCGGATGGTAGAGCTGGCTGATCTGATAGCCCTGCGGCAGATCGGCGTAGAAATAATTCTTCCGGTCGAACCGCGACCAGGTGTTGATCTTCGCCTCGATCGCCATGCCGGTGCGCACCGCCTGGCGGATGCACTCGCGATTCGGCACCGGCAGCATCCCCGGCATCGCTGCGTCGACCAGCGACACCTGGGTGTTCGGCTCGGCGCCGAAGGTGGTGGCGGCGCCCGAGAAGAGCTTGGCCTTGGAGGTCACCTGGGCATGGACTTCGAGGCCGACCACGACCTCCCAATAGCCGGTGGCGCCACGGATGCGGTATGCTGCTTCAGTCATTTCGTTTCGGTCCAGTCTCGGGACGTCTGAATAGTCGATGCTTCTTGCGGGAAGCTTGGCTCGGTGCCTCGGGCTTGCGCCGTCGGCGAGCAGGTTGATCGTCGGATCGCTTTGGCCGGTACAAGGGGCTCAAATCCCCCAGCACGCTCAGCCAATCGATCCAGTCGATCATCTTACCACCACGCCTCGGGCCGAGCCACAAACCCCGCCCGCTCCTCGAGCGCAAGCCCCGCATTCAGCACGCCCTGCTCGTCGAGCGGCTTGCCGATGATCTGCAGCCCCAGCGGCAGCCCCGCCTTGTCGAGCCCGCCCGGGATCGACATCGCCGGCAGCCCGGCGAGCGAGCTCGGCACGGTGAACACGTCGTTGAGATACATGGCGATCGGATCGGCGCTCTTCTCGCCCAGCGCGAAGGCCGCCGAGGGTGCGGTCGGCGTCAGCAGCAGGTCGCAGCTCTCCCAGGCCCGCTCGAAATCGCGCGCGATCAGGGTGCGGACCTTCGATGCCTGGGTGAAATAGGCATCGTAGAAGCCGGCCGACAGCACATAGGTGCCGATCATGATCCGGCGCTTCACTTCGTCGCCGAAGCCGGCCGCGCGCGTCGCCGCGTACATGTCCTGCAGGTTCGCACCCTCGGGCAGGTCGCGCAGGCCGTAGCGCACGCCGTCATAGCGCGCGAGGTTGGACGAGGCCTCGGCCGGCGCGATGATGTAATAGGCCGGCAGCGCATATTTGGTGTGCGGCAGCGAGACCTCGACGATCTCGGCCCCGGCGTCCTTCGCCCAGTCGATCCCCTGCTGCCACAGCGCCTCGATCTCGCTCGGCATGTTGTCGACGCGATACTCCTTCGGAATGCCGATCCGCTTGCCGATAAGGCTGTTCGACAAGCCTGCTTCCCATTTGGGCACGTCGAGCTGGAGTGACGTCGCGTCCTTCGGGTCGAAGCCGGACATCACCTCGAGCATGATCGCGCAGTCGCGCACGTCGCGCGCCATCGGCCCGGCCTGGTCGAGCGACGAGGCGAAGGCGATCACCCCCCAGCGCGAGCAGCGGCCATAGGTCGGTTTGATCCCCGAAATGCCGGTAAAGGCGGCCGGCTGGCGGATCGATCCGCCGGTGTCGGTGCCGGTCGCCGCGGGGCAGAGGCGCGCCGCGACGGCGGTCGAGCTGCCGCCCGAGGAGCCGCCCGGCGCGAGCGGCGCGTTACCGCCATCGGCGCGCCGCCACGGCGAGATCACATTGCCGAAGGCGCTCGTCTCATTGGACGAGCCCATCGCGAACTGGTCCATGTTGAGCTTGCCGAGCATGCCGGCGCCGGCGTCCCACAGCTTGCCGGAAACCGTCGACTCATAAGGCGGGGTGAAGCCCTCGAGGATATGGCTCGCCGCGGTCGAGGCGACTCCCTTGGTGCAGAACAGGTCTTTCATGCCGATCGGCACGCCGGCGAGCGGCTTCAGCACCTCGCCGGCGGCGCGCGCCGTGTCGGCCTCCTTGGCCGCCGCAATGGCATGATCGGGAGTCTCGACCAGAAAGGCGTTGAGCGCCTTCGCCCTGCTCACCTTGACGATGAAGGCATCAGTCACCTCGCGCGCCGAGAAGGCGCCGCTGCGCACGCCGTTGCGGATGGCCGCGACGCCGAGATCGGTAAGGTCGGTCATTCGATCACCTTCGGCACGGTGAAAAAGCCATGCTCGGCCTGCGGGGCGTTGGCGAGCACGGCGTCGCGGACATCGCCGTCAGTGACGACGTCGTCGCGCAGCCGCAGGTGATTGGGGATCACCGCGGTCATAGGCTCGACGCCGGTCACATCGACCTCGCCGAGCTGCTCGATCCAGCCCATGATGTTGTCGAGCTCGGGCGCGATGCGCGCGGCTTCCTCTTCGGTGATCGCGATGCGGGCAAGGCTCGCGATCTTCTTCACGGTTGCGATATTGACTGACATGGCCGCGCGGCTAGCACCACGGCTTGGCGCAGCGCAACCTATTCGAACGGATCGCCGACCGGCACGCCTCCCACGAACAGCTGGCGCCGCGGCACGGTGCGGACTTCGACCGCGCCACCCGCAATCCCCTGCCTCAGTGCGGCGCGCGCCATTGCGTCGGGTGCGGCTGCCTCGAACTCGACCCATTTGCCGTCGGACAGCCGATAGCGCTTGGTCGAACAGGACGTCTCGTGAAGCCCCTCATAGACAATCGTCCTGACCCCGGTGCGCTGCTTCTGCTTCGTGTCGGGTTCAGCAGCCAGACGGTCGATGCACGCGTCGCTGACAGCAAACGCTTCGGTGGCACCAGGCGTGTAGAGCAAGGTGCATTTGTGGTCCGCCTCGCGGCCGCACGCATCATAGCTCGTCAATTGATCCTGCAGATCCTGCGGAACCGGCACAGTGCCCGGCAGGACACGCAGTCTTTTGGTGAGCGCGTCGGCCGCGTCGGCCTGCCGATCGCTCTCGTCGACATCCCATCGATTGGTCTGTGTCTGCGTTTTCTGAGCGCGCCTCGCGATCGCCGCGGTCTTCGATGCCGCGAGCCGCTTGAGCGCCGCCTTGCCCGGATCGCCGAAATCGAACGCCAGTGCCGCCCAATCGAACTTGTCCGGCGTGATCCGGCCCGATTCGAGCCGGGCGACCTGGTCCGCGGTCGAGATCGCGTTGAAACTAAGGATCGGTGTCGCGAGAAACAGCGCGACCGCCGCCACGATGAAGGCAATGCGCAGGTTCGCGGGACGCACCCTCGCTGCCCATTGGTTCCGCCCGAGGACAAGCGACACGAAATAGGCGACCCCATAGGTGGTCGCGAGGATGACAAAAACCAGCGCCCAGAGCCGATCGGGCGTGAAGCCATATTGGTCGATCCGGAGCCCGGTCGCGATCGCCGCGATCACGCAGAGCGGCAGCGCCGCCAGCCCCAGCGCCATCGCGCCCCAGCGCAATACCGGGTTGGTAAGCTCCTCGTCTTCGCCATCGCCGATCACCGCATTGGCGAGGATCAGCGCGCCGATCACACAGCTGAGCAGGATCGGCGTGGTCGATTTGGTTGCCTCCCACAGGGCGTGGAGGCCGGTGAAGGGCAAGGCGACCAGAAACAGCAACAGCCCGACGCCAAGCACCGGCGCGAGCACGGCGAGCACCGCCGTAACCACCCGCTGCAGCAGCCGCACAATCCGGTCACGCTCGCGGAGCAGGCCCAGCGCGCCGCCAAAGGCCGCCCCGGCCAACGCTGCGGCGAACCAGGACTTCTCGAGCAATTCGCGCAGGAAATGCAGCCCGATCAGGTCGAACAGCGCCGACAGCAGCCAGGCGAGCAGAAAGACGATCCCGGTGAACGCCCAGCAGGCACACCACAGCACGACATTGGTCCAGGCATGGCCATGGACCTCGGCATAGGGGAAGCGCGCGCGCCCTTCGTCGCGCGCTGTCTGGAACAACGGCACCGTGATCGCGATCGACAGCCACAGGCTCGCATAACGCCAGTCGCCAAACCACCAGCCCGGTGCACCGCCGCTCCAAAAATAGATGAGGCCGGTCACTGCACCGGCGAGCAGCGCAAAGGAGACCGACCAGAGCAGCCGTGTCCGCTCCATCCCGAAGCCGAGGGCCAGCGCTGCGGTGCCGATCCCTATCGCCAACGCGAGTCGCAGGGTAGTGACGGCTTCGGGAATTACCGCGCTCGGCCGGTGCTGATCCGCCAATTGCTGGACGATGATCGCCGCGATCAGCCCGATCGCCGCCAGGATCGCCGGCCGCAGCCGCCAGCTCCGATCGACCTCCTCGGTCGGCATCGTCTCAGCATCGGTCATGGTCTCGCCCCTCTCGCGGCGGATTGAGCGCAGACCTGAAGCCGATTGCAAGGGCCGCGTTCCTGCTGCACGGAATCCCCATCATCGCCGGCGACCGTTGCGCCGCGCCCTGGAGTTCGATGTTTGGCCCGGAAGTTTCTCTACATCGTAGCTGTCCTGATCGTCCTCGCGATCGCCGCCGGCTTCGCCTATCGCCTGTTCCCTGCCGAGATCATGCGCGCGTCGCTGATCCCGACCGCACCGTTCGAGGCGCTGCCGGGCGCCGCGCCCAATGCCTATGCGAGCCCGAAAATGTGGATCGCCCGACCCGACAAGCCCGGCAATCCAGCGCTCTGGACGCCCCCCGGCTACAAGCCCGCCGCCGCCCCGGAGGCAGCAGTCTTCTTCATCCACCCGACTTCCTATCTGAACCGAGCGCGCTGGAACGGGCCGCTCGACGATCCCGAGGCGAATGCCCGCGCCGATCTGTTCCTGCGCGCGCAGGCGAGCGCCTTCAACGACGTCGGCATGATCTGGGCGCCGCGCTACCGGCAGGCGACCTTCGGCGCCTTCCTCACCAACCGGGCGGAGGCCAAGCAGGCGCTCGACCTTGCTTATGGCGACGTTTCCATCGCCTTCGACCAGTTCCTCAAAGAGGCCGGTGATCGCCCGATCATCCTCGCCGGCCACAGTCAGGGCGCCTATCACCTGGCCCGCCTGCTGCACGACCGGATCGCGGGCACGCCGCTCGCCAGGCGAATCGTCGCTGCCTATGTCGTCGGCTGGCCGGTCTCGAAAAGCGCTGATCTGCCGCGCCTCGGCCTGCCCGAATGCGCCACCGCCGATCAGCCGGGCTGCATTCTCTCCTGGCAGAGCTTTGCCGAGCCAGCCGATCCATCGCTGATCTTCGACACGTTCGACGCCACTACCGGTTTCACCGGCGCGCCCCGCAAGGGCACTGCGCTGATCTGCACCAATCCGATCACCGGTACGCCGGATGCGGCCGCACCCGCGACCGCCAATCTCGGCACGCTCGTCCCCGATGCCGAGCTCGACAAGGCCGCCCTTGTCCCGGGTCGTATCCCGGCGCACTGTTCGGGCCGCGGGCTGTTGCTGATCGGCACGCCGCCCGATCTCGGCAACTATGTGCTGCCCGGCAACAACTACCATGTCTACGACTACAGCCTGTTCTGGGCCAATGTCCGCGCCGATGCCGCGCGCCGGCTGGCGGCGTTCAAGGCGGCGAGCGCGCACTGAGATGATCACCGCCGATCGCGCCCTCTTCCGCGAGGCCCTGCCCGGCGCCGGCCGCCTGATCGGGCTCGACGTCGGCACCAAGACGATCGGCACGGCTTTGTGCGACGCACAGTGGACCTTCGCCAGCCCGGCGCTGCTGATCCGGCGCACCAAGTTCCAGAAGGACAAGACAACGCTTGCCGCGTTCATCGCCGAGCAGCAGGTGAAGGGCATCGTCATCGGCCTTCCGCTCAACCTCACTGACGGCAGCGAGAGCCCGCGCAGCCAGTCGAGTCGCGCCTTTGCCCGCAACATGGAGGATCTCGGCCTGCCGATCCTCCTCCAGGACGAACGCTGGTCGACCCAGGCCGTCACCCGCACCCTGATCGAACAGGATGCGAGCCGCGCCAAACGTGCCGAGCTGGTCGACAAGATGGCAGCCGCCTATATCCTGCAGGGAGCGATTGACGGGCTGGTCATCGGCTGATCTCACCAACCGCTCGATCCGCTGGATTGCCCGAATCAGCTGCGCGGATCTTCTCCGAAGCGGTTGGCGCCTCTCTTGCCGTCCTTATCCGCCCCCCGCCAGGTGATCGAGATACGCGCACAACATATCAGCCAATGCATCAGCATAAGCGTTGATTTCGCCTGGGGTGCGAGGGACTGCCGAAAAGCTGCTGCCGGCGCCGCTCAGCGTAGCCTTCATGAGGTCGCCGGCGAGCAGGCGCTGCCCATCGCCGAGACGGGGCGCGCTTTCCCGCAGGAAGGCCTGCACGATCTGCGCACTCTCGGCATGTGCTTCGCGCGCTTCGGGTGCGTCGCGATAGAGGGGCGCTGCGTCGCCGAGGGCGATCCGGATCGCGGCTTCCTCGCATTCCGAACGGATGAACGCATGGACCAGCGTGCGCAGCCTTGCGCTCGGCGCCGCCGCCCGGTCCTCCAGAATGTCGCGCAGCAAAGCCGAGGTCCGGCGCCATTCGTCGCTTTGCAGCCTGAACAGGATGGCCGCCTTGTTCGGGAAATATTGATACAGCGACCCGACGCTGACGCCGGCCCGCTCCGCGACTCGCGCGGTGGTGAACCGATGCGCGCCTTCCGCCTCCAGAACCTGAATAGCGGCATCGAGCACTGCCGCGACGAGCGCGTTGGAGCGCGCCTGCTTCGGCGCCTTTCTCGAGGAAACACCTGGGTTTCGCGGCATGATCGAAAGCGCTCCCGCCAATGCGAATAGGCAAACCTGACGAATTAATCGTATTTCTTCCGGCAGGCAAACGCCGAGGAGAAACGCATGACCACGCTCACCAACGCACCCGTCGCGCCATTGCTCGACCGTCTTTTCAAGGAAGCCGAGGCGGCACATCCGATGAACGATCCCGCCTTTGCCTCGGTCTCCAGTGAGGAGCGCCTGCGGCTGATGCGCAGCAAGGCGGATTATCGCGATTTCTATGCCGGGCTGAAGGACTATGCGCTGCCGGTTTCCCGAGATACCGGCAGGCTTCTCTACATGCTGGCACGCGCCACCGGCGCCCGCGCCATCGTCGAGTTCGGCATGTCGTTCGGCCTTTCCACGCTGCATCTCGCCGCGGCGCTGCGGGACAATGGCGGCGGCCGGCTGATCACATCCGAGTTCGAGCCCTCGAAGGTCGCGCGCGCGCGCGACAACCTGGCGGCCGGCGGGCTATCCGATCTGGTCGATATCCGCGAGGGCGATGCGCTGGAGACGCTGGCGTCAGGCCTGCCCGACACGATCGACCTGCTGCTGCTCGACGGCGCGAAATCGCTTTACATGGACGTGCTCGGCCTCGTCGAAAGCCGGCTTCGCACCGGTGCGATCATCGTCGCCGACAACGCCGATCATTGCCCGGAATATCTGGAGCATGTCGGCGACCCCGAAAATGGCTACCTCACCATGTCGTTCACCGACGAGGTCGAACTTACCATCCGATTGGGTTGAAACAGCCCGAAGCGACCTCGCGCAGACCTATGGAAAGCGAGATTGCAAAGGCAACGCCCAATGAAAAATACAGATAAAAATACAGATGACGCCGCCACGGTTTCGCAACCCGGCCATCTTTTAGTCCGTAGATTCCCCAATGCCCGCGGTTAATTATTCCTTTCAGGACGGTATTGCGGATTTCCCGCAAAGCGAGGGGGACAATTACATGGCCATCCTTTCCGACATTGCCCAACGGCAGGCAAGGTCGCTTGTCGTCCCACAGCGCCAAGCCTGTGCCCCCCTGACATCAGAAGCGATCGAGCGCGAACCGCCGTTGCGTGCAGATCCGGGGCGGCCATTCCTGATCAAATATGGCAAGCATCTACGTGGGGTCTGCGATTGGCTGATCGCGCGATGTTCGCTCATCTCGACTGAGCCGGTGCTCAACGTCGGTGATTTCCCTTGGACAGCGTTGCTGCGCGACAATTGGGAAGCGATCCGCGACGAGGCTGTCGCGGCCGCCCTGGAAAAACCGTCGCCCTCGCTCGCCAATATTTCGCCGGATCATCGGGCAATTGCCGCCGTCGACAAGTGGCGGTCGTTCTTCCTGTGGGGCTATGGTTACCTTATCCAGGAAAACCTCGGCCAGTGCCCTGTAACCACATCGGTGATGGCGAGAATTCCGGGCCTCAACACCGCATTCTTTTCGATACTTGCCCCCGGGACCCATATTCCGCCGCACCGGGGCGTGACCAAGGGCCTCATCACTTGCCACTTGGGGCTTATCATTCCCCAAAAAGGTGATGTGGGCATGCGGGTACGCGATCGGATCGTCCACTGGAGCGACGGCGGCGTCCTCGTCTTCGACGACACCTTTGACCATGAAGTGTGGAACGACACCGACGGCACCCGGGTCGTCCTGCTCCTGCAGGTGCGGCGCCCGCTTAAGCAACCGGGCAAATGGTTCGTCGACAAGTTCCTCGCCTGGATTAGTGGCTCCGCGTTCGTACAAGAAGCTCTTGCAAACCTGCTGTCCTGGAACGCCGCTATCAAAGCACTCGAAACGGACATGAGCAGCTAGGAAGTCCCGGGCTCGCGACGATGCGCTGCCTCACGCGCCGAGCCGATGCCCTGTTTCGCGGTTCGCTTGGGTCGCTATTGTCACATCAATAGGGCGAGACGCGAACAGCGGCCGCTCATCTGGCTGCTGATACTGACGTTCGCGAAGGCGGTGACTGAACAGCTTGCGCCGCTGCAAGCGGCGCGAAAGGAATGAATAAAAATACCAGTCCCCAGCCCAGGGCGCGACCAGGGAATATGTCAGGCGCTCGATGAATGTCCACCGGACCGAATCGCGATCGCGCTTGCGGGGCGACGGCATGCACCAGAGGTCGTTCGAATAGCGCATCCTGCCCTGCCGCATCAGGCGATGGATAACCTCATGATCCTCCAGCACGAAGTTCCATACGCTGGGATCGAAGCCGCCCACCGCGCACAGCGACCCCGTGCAGAATGCCTGTCCCCACCCCCCGCTGTGTGACTGGCGTCGCAGCAATCGCGCCGTATTGCGGATCTGCCAGGCCTTGGCGGCGCGCTTGATCGGGCCCGCCCCGCGCGGAACGCGATAGGCGCCTGTGACCACACAACCGCTCCGGGCAAGTTGCGCGCTTGCCGCGGCCAAATATTGGGGTGGGTAGAGTGTGTCAGCGTCACAAGTTGCGATCCAGCGCGTATGCGTCTCTCTCAAGCCGGCGCGCAGGGCGGAGACCTTGCCTGCACTGGGTTCGGTGACGATGGTATAGTCCAGGGCGTGCACACGGGCCGCCTTGTCAGCGATCGCCGCGCTGTCGTCGGTCGAACCATTGTCAACGAGGAGCAAGCGGAACGGCATCGTCTGCTGTGCCAGGCTGGCGATCGTCTCAGCTATGCAGGCGCGTTCGTTGAAAAACGGAACGATCACAGTCCACTCAACCAACGAACCTTCTCCAATCGATGACACGAGACATCAGCACCACAGTTGCGGCAATCGGGAATATCCCTCAAGCCCTGTCAGAGCGCGTGCATTTGAAGGGTCTGGCCGATCCGGCGGATCGATGCCTGCAAATATCGAGCCGCGCCTTTGCCCGCAACATGGAGGATCTCGGCCTGCCGATCCTGCTCCAGGACGAAGGCTGGTCGACCCAGGCAGTCACCCGCACCCTGATCGAGCAGGATGTCAGCCGCGCGAAGCGCGCCGAACTCGTCGACAAGATGGCGGCGGCTTATATCCTGCAGGGCGGCGATTGATGCCCTGACGAGCTGACGAAGCTTGTGCTGATGCTCTGGCGGCGCATGAAGCGCGTGCGCGATCCCGCCTTCGCCTCGGTCTCCGGTGAGGAGCGCCTTCGGCTGATGCGCAGCAAGGCGGATTATCGCGATTTCTATGCCGGGCTGAAGGACTATGCGCTGCCGGTTTCCCGGGATACCGGCAGGCTTCTCTACATGCTGGCACGCGCTACCGGCGCCCGCGCCATCGTCGAGTTCGGCATGTCGTTCGGTCTTTCCACGCTGCATCTCGCCGCGGCGCTGCGGGACAATGGCGGCGGCCGGCTGATCACATCCGAGTTCGAGCCGACTAAGATCGCGCGCGCGGCAATCTGGCGGCCGGCGGGCTATCCGATCTGGTCGATATCCGCGAGGGCGACGCGCTGGAGACGCTGGCGTCAGGCCTGCCCGACACGATCGACCTGCTGCTGCTCGACGGCGCGAAATCGCTTTACATGGACGTGCTCGGCCTCGTCGAAAGCCGGCTTCGCACCGGCGCGATCATCGTCGCCGACAACGCCGATCATTGCCCGGAATATCTGGAGCATGTCGGCGACCCCGACAATGGCTACCTCACCATGTCGTTCACCGACGAGGTCGAACTTACCATCCGATCGGGTTGAAACGTTGAAACAGAGCAATCCTCGCTGGCGCTGTTTCTCGGCGGCGGTTTCGGGTTTCGGTGAGGTCACCGAAATCTCGCATTCCTCCTGCTCGCTGTCGGGAAGGCAAGTGACGCGCACTTGGCCTTGACGTGCAGGACATTGCGACGCCAGTCGACGCTATCGGGCGGGCAAAGGGAGAGAGCGCATGAAGGAAAAGCGAAGGATCGGGGCAGCCCAATCCGCGACGCACGTAACAATCCTTGATGCCGCACAAACCCTCATGCTCGAGCAGGGATATGCCGCGGTTTCCGCGCGTCGGGTGGCGGTCCAGGCGCAGATCAAGCCAGCGCTCGTCCAATATTATTTCCCGACCATGGATACGCTGCTTCTGACCCTGTACCGGCGCGCGGCGGATCTTTCGATCGACAATCAGGTCGCAGCGCTCTCATCGCCGCAACCGCTGCACCGTTTGTGGGCGCTGAGCAGCGATGCCCGACAGGCCGCACTGGCGGTCGAGTTCATGGCGCTCGCCAATCATCGCAAGTCGATCAGGAACGAAATCGCCAGATATAGCGAGCGCGCGCGGCTCCTTCAGGCCGAAGCGCTCGCCACCATTTTCGCTGATACCCGGTACGCATCGTCTGCGTTTTCCGCAGTCGGCATCTCTCTTCTGCTGGCCGGCGCCGCACGCGGCCTGGTGATGGAGGAAGGACTGGGCATTTCAATCGGACACAAGGAAGCGCGGGCGATTGTGGAAGCCTGGTTGAGCGAGGTCGAACCAGCGCCTTAGCCTCGGAAGTCGTCGCCGGTTGATGATGACCGAGGGTGACCGCCATTGACGGGAGCACGCCAAAGCGCCATACGACTGTATAGCAAACGCGGAGAGGCGTTGGCGATGCAGGAGGGCCCATGTCAGTCGATACGATCCACAAACCGGCTCGGCATGACCTGTCGCCCGCCATCGGTTCCGCAATCACGCTCGACAAGGAAGCCCTGCTCTCGGGCGACCATGGTGCTGACCTGCGCGCCATCCTCGAAGAGCGCGGCGTTCTCCTGTTCCGCGAACTCAACCTCACCGATGAGGAACAGGTCGTGTTCACCAACACGCTCGGCCCCATGGCTGACGACATCTTCAAGATCAGCATGGACCCGCTGGAAAACCCGCTGTTCGCCTACACCAGGGGCGCTTTTTTCTGGCATATCGACGGGACGATGTCGGACGTGCCGATCTTCGCCTCGGTCATGAGCTGCCGGCGCACCTCTCCCATCGGCGGCACGACTGAGTTCGCCAATACATATGCCGCCTTCGCAGACCTGCCGGCGTCCGAACAGGCGGCGCTGGAGGGATTGCAGGTCGTCCACATGTTCGAGACGTCCCAGCGTTACGTGAACCCCGAGCCTGACTATCGCACGGTGCAGGACTGGCAGCGGTTCAAGCCCGCCACCATTCCCCTGGTGTGGAAACACAAGTCGGGCCTCAAATCGCTGGTCCTCGGGTCGACCGCTTCGCATATCGAGGGCATGGGCCTGCGCGAAAGCCTCGACCTGCTCGTTCGCCTGCGCGACCATGCGACCCAGCCCCGGTTCGTCTATTCGCACCAATGGACCGTCGGCGATCTTGTGATCTGGGACAATACCGGCACGATGCACCGCGTCCTTGCCTATCCGCACGATAGCGGTCGGCTGATGCACCGCACGACGATCAGGGGCGACGAACCCTTTGTCTGGTAACCCGCCCGTTGCACTCGTCACCGGCGCCAGCCGCGGTGCGGGGCGCGGCATCGCGGTGGCCCTGGGGAGCCATGGCTGCACCGTCTATGTCACGGGCCGGTCCGAAACGTCGGGCGACTCGAGCGTTCCCGGCACGATCCACGAGACCGCCGCCGCGGTTACGGCAGCAGGCGGCACCGGCATCGCGGTGCGGGTAGACCATGCCGACGATAGCCAGGTCACCGCCCTTTTCGAACGCATCAGCGCCGATCAGGGGCGCCTCGACATCCTCGTCAACAATGCCTGTGCGATCCACGACCAGCTGAGCGCGCCCGGCCATTTCTGGGAGAAACCCCTCGCGATCGGGGACATGATCGATGTAGGGTTGCGAAGCGGCTTCGTCGCCGGCTGGTACGCGGCGCCGTCGATGGTCGCGCAGCGGCGTGGATTGATCGTTTTCACCTCGGCGCCCGGATCGGTCCATTATGTGTTCGGTCCTGCCTATGGCGCGCACAAGGCGGGCGTCGACAAGATGGCGCACGACATGAGCATCGACCTGCGTGAGGCGAACGTGGCGGCCGTGTCGATTTGGATGGGCTCGCTGGCGACCGAGCGATTGCTCGCGATGATCGATGCGGATCCGGCCAGATATGGCCACCTCGCCGAGTCGCTCGAAACGCCCGAGTTCACCGGGCACGTCATCTGGGCACTCTACAGCGATCCCGAGCTGATGGCGCTCAGCGGCAAAACCCTGATCGGTGCCGAGATCGGCGCGCATTACGGCATCGTCGATCGCGGCGGCAAGGTTCCGCCGTCAGTGCGTGCCACGCACGGCATCGCGCCGCGCCCCTTCTATCCCAACGTCATTCGCTGAAAGGAACGCTGCGATGGATGAGGCCGGTCTGCAGCAGTTGCGGCGCGACGTGGATAGGCTGATCGATCGCCGTGCCATCGAAGACGTCGTGCATTCCCATGCGCGCGGCCATGACCGCTTCGATGTCGATCTGATGCGCGCCGCCTATCATGACGACGGCATCGACGAGCACGGTTCCGGCGCGATCAACACGGCCGCTGACTATCCGGACTGGGCGAACCGCATTCACGCCGGCGGATCGCAACTTTGCCTCCACAATATCACCACGCAATATTGCGAGATCGATGGCGATACCGCGCATGTCGAAAGCTATGTGCTGGTCGGGCTTCTCAACCCGGACGGCAAGTCGGTTCGTTTCATCAACGGCCGCTACATCGACCGGATGGAGAAGCGCGCGGGAAAATGGGCGATTGCCGTGCGAAGGTGCACGGTCGATCTGCTGATCGCTGGAGACGCCAGCATCCTTTCGCTCCCGCAATTCAGGCAAGGCGGCTTCATCAAGGGCGCGCGCGATTCAAGCGACGTGTCCTACCAGCGTCCGCTCGATCTCGACGCTGCAGTCGAAAGATGGTGAAGGCCTCGCTGGGCGACCGCAGCAGCGCCGGCCACGCCCCGGCTCAGGCGGAACGGATTGCAGCGCGGGAAGCCGAAATCCTCGGCAAGCCGCCGCGCCTCGCGCCCGTCGACCGGGCATCGGTGGCGGCAGAGGTTCAGGCGATAACCGCGAAGCTGCGCGAGGAGGTGGTCGGCGACGCCGCGCCGATCCCGCTCGATATGATCCCCGAGATCATGTTCACGCTCTGCCGCTATCCGGAATTATGGGGTGCGATCATCGACCTGTCGCTCCCCTTGCAAAACGCCACCGCCGTGCTGCCCGCGCGCGCCCGCCAGCTGGCGATACTGCGCACCGCCTGGCTGCTGCAGGCACCCTATGAATGGGGCGAGCATGTCAAACACGGCAGGAAGATCGGCTTCTCGGAAGACGATATCGATCGCATCATCATTGGATCGTCTGCGTCCGGATGGGACGCGGATGACAGAGCCATCGTCAGCGCCTGCGAGGAATTGCGCGGGAACGCGATGGTGACCGATGAAACCTGGGACAAGCTCGGCGAGCGCCTGAACGATCATCAGCGTTTCGAACTGCTGGTGCTGATCGGCCACTTCACGAACGTTGCCTATTTCCAGAACACGCTGCGCCTCAAACTGGAACGGTCAAACGAGGGGTTGAAGGCGCGCTGATACGCATCTGGCCGGGGGGACCGGCATGGAGAAATCGTCGCTGGTGCTGTTTCTCGACGCGCTCGACCGCGAGGGCCGGGTCGAGCGCTGCCGCCACCCCACCGACCGCCGCGCGCACATCGTGCATTTGACCGACGAAGGCGCGGCGCGTTTCGAGCAGGTCGGGCTTGGGCTGTATCGGCAGCAGCAGGAGAACCTGGCGGTGCTTAGTGAAGCGGAGCAGGCGGAGATGATCGAGATGATGGACCGGCTGACCGCGCACCTGGCTGCCGGCTGAGCGGGCTGATGCGGGCGGCCTGATGGTACCCGTTGGACGGGCTTGTGCTTGGGGGGAAGCAGATGAGTGGACCGCTGGGGCAACCGGACACCCACGCCGGTTCTATCACTTGTCTTTTGCCAATATAGAAATCCCCGCGCCGGCTTGTAACAGTGGTCAATCTTGGCTTTTCTGACGCTTTGTTTGATGGCATCGTCCTAAAATGTCATCCTTCTATCTCCCCCCTTTGATGCCAGGATCGCAAGTGCTCTGGCTTTTCGCGGGTGCGGTCGTTCTTACTTCAATTGGCGCGCTGCTGCGTTTTCTTGGGAGCGGTCTTGAGCTTGCGCGCAGAATTGGCGGAGATCTGCTCAAGGTCGGTGGTCTCACGTTCGGCTTTGGTGTCCTGATGCTTCTCGGAACCTCCGGGCTAACCTTCGTCGAGTTCTACCTGCCAGCCATTTTCGCGTCGCCATGGGCAGCGCTGCTCGCGGGCCTGATCGCGATCTGTCTGTTTGCTCTTCGAAAAATTAGTCCCGCCACGTACGGAGCCATTGAGATTGCAGGCGCTATTGGGACGTTGACCGTCCTCGGATTTAGCTCATTCGGCTCGCCCTTCCAAAGGGGAATCTCGCTTATAACTGCAGCCTACTTTCTTATCCGGGGGCTCGATAATGCCGAGAAAGGGCTTCTACACCGCCGTTTCCTCACTTCCCTCCGAAAACTCAGCGATTGGCGAAAGGCCGCACCGCTCGTCCTAATAGTAGCATTCATTCCACTGATCGCGTGGCTCAGCGCAAATAATCGCTTTGCTGCCATCAAGCCGCCTTTCCTAGGCGGCAAGGGCGGCGAACGGCTTCCCGTATCGGCGATCGAATGCGGCGAGCCTTTCATAGTCTGCGATGAAAGCGCCTGGCGGCAGCACGAGCGATTGGAAAATGGAACAGCGGCCGACCGTGCCCAAGCTGAGGCCGACGCGAACGCCAGATTCGAGTATTATCGTAACGTGATTGATCCTCCAGAATGACCGAGTATTGCGGCGATAAGTGTTGTTACACCTAATTGGAGGAGTCCCGGTGACGGTGTATTTAATCGCCTCTGTTATGCGGCGGTCTTCCGCCCAGCTTGTTAGCAGGAATTCGGTGACAAGGAATTCGGTGACATGGCGTAATTGAGGTAGCCATCCTCCTGCGTAAGACGGAGTCGCTTGGCAGGTGCTCCAAGGCAGGAGGATGACCGATGACGATTTATGCCGGATTGGATGTGAGTGACAAGACGACGCATATCTGCGTGGTCGATGGTACGGGCGCGATAGTGTGGCGCGGCGTATGCGCGAGCGATCCCGAAGTCGTTGCGAAGACGCTGCGCCGGGAGGCGCGCGGGTTGTCGCGGGTGGTTCTGGAGACAGGGCCCTTGTCGACCTTTCTCTACCATGGCCTGATCGAGCGCGAAGTGCCGGTGCTGTGCATCTGCGCGCGGCACGCCAAGGGTGTTTTGTCGGCGCGCATCAACAAGAGTGATCCGCACGATGCCGAAGGGCTGGCGCAGCTCGCCCGCACCGGCTGGTACAAGGCGGTGCGGATCAAGGGTGAGGCGACGCATCTCGACCGCGCGCAGCTCAAGATCCGCGAGCAGCTGGTCATGGCGCACCGGGCGATGGCAAACCAGTTGCGCGGCCTCCTGAAGCTGTTCGGGCTTCGGCTGGGCAAGGTGACGACACCGAATAAGCGGGCGGAGCGCTTGCGGGCGCTGTTCGCACAGAAGCCCGAGATCGCGCCGGTCATGCGGCCACTGATCGAAAGCCTCGAGGCGATCGAGGGGCAGATCCGGCGAGCGACCCGGTTGCTCGCGGCGACGGCCGAGGCCGATCCGGTCGCGGCGCGGCTGATGACGGTACCAGGCGTTGGACCGCTCACCGCGCTCATCTTCAAGAGCAGCATCGAGGACCCCGGGCGGTTCGCGTGCGGTCGCGACGCCGGCGCCTTTGCCGGACTCACCCCCAGGCGCACCCAGTCGGGCGAGCGAGATCACCGGGGCCGCATTACCAAGGCGGGCGATCCGATGTTGCGATCGGCGCTCTATGAGGCGGCGAATAACCTGCTGGCGCGAGTCAAGCGTCCTTGCGCCCTTCAGACATGGGGCCGGCGCCTCGCCGAGACGCGGGGTGCAAAACGTGCTCGCGTCGCCGTTGCGCGCAAACTCGCCATCCTGCTCCACACGCTTTGGCGTTCGGAAAAGGAGTTCTGCTGGGCCTGATCCCCGCAGTACCATGACCGAAGGCCAAAACCGGACGATCCCGCGTTGTACTGTTGTAGCTCAACCAGCACGTCGGTGACATTGGGACGTCCATCACTGCCCGCCTGACCGCGATCATGCGGCATGGACGATAGCGATCCCAATGGATCGGCCCATGACCGCGAAGACAACCATAGACCAAGGTCAGATGCAGCGAATAGAGATCAACGATATGACCAAATCAATTAGACAACAGTCCACTTAAATCCCTTCGCTACCGACCGTCTGGGTGGAACGTACAGTATTGCGATTTTAAGCAGCAATGTTCGCCTAACTAAAAAGACCGCCCTCATAAGGGGCGGTTTTAGTTTATGTCGATCACCTCCTTTCGGCCAGAGCCTACTCAGATTATACCTGTGCATAGCGTGAGTGACGAACGCATGAGGGTGATATCCTCAGAGCAGGCGCTTCTTTCGGTCGGACCATCCCCAAAGTAACGATCCATCCGTTTTTACAACATTCATACTCCACGCCCTTAACCGGCCGAACAACCCCGCATACAATGTCGGGGTTGCGCCTATTTAGATCAATCGACGCCGAAAAGATGGGCGCGGGTCGTCGGGCTTTGGAACGACGGCGTGCTCGCCACCACATATTCACCAGGGGCAAGCGGTGCGCTCGGTACAATCTTTACGAGATTGCGGCCATACGGCTGTACCGAGATTGAAATTCTCATAGAGCTTTTGCCGAGGTCGATCCGGGCGTCCTTCTTGGCGTCCAGCTTCCGCATAGAAAACAGCGTATCCGGGTCAACATCCTCGCTGGCGATCCGCGCTATGAGCACAACGTGATCCCCGCCCCGGATCCGCACGGGAGAACGCGAGCCGTTATATTTAACTTCCAAAAAGCGTCCGAGCATGGACGATAGGCCGAAGTGCCCTTTCATCTGCGCTTCCTGGCTTTCGAGAGGGATTTGCCGGCCGCTCACCAGGGCGGAGACGGAACCAATATAAGCCGGGCCTTGTGCCAAGGCCACCGTTGGAACGGCCAAAATCAATGCAGACACGGCGAAAAAGTGGTTCACGGCAAAATCCCCTCTAAGTTATTTAGCGGGGATTTTACCACGTCGCACGAAACTGAGAAAGTAGTGCTACTGAACTTTTACGGCTCCCAAGAGGCCGCGTCCGGTCTGATCCTTGATATCGGACTCGAGAGACGACGCGATTGCGGCGACGATGAGTGCCACGCTTCCGCTAAGGAACGTGAGATGAGATGGATCGGAAACGTAAGCGACAACGGCGCTGAGGAGGGTGATTCCTAGGCCCTTGATAAATCCATTTTGTGCGGGTGTAATTGTCATATTCAATAAGGTTATCAGCTTTTAAGAGGTAAGCGCCGACGGAACCCGGTCTTGTTGACGGCGGCAGATTAGGACAGCTCGCGGACCTTCACGAAAGGCGGCGAGTGATGGGTGGTGAGCGGTCAAACGAGCCTCGTATGAGTGATCGGACCGATGGCGGAGTGCTTGTTCGGATCGAGCGCCGACGGCGCTGGAGCGACGAGGAAAAGCTCGCGATCCTAATTACAGTGACACGTGCAATAACGCCTTTAATTCAGGACGCCGTGGTCATGTAAAAAACGGGGTTATTGCACATGTCACCGGAACCGTGATCATGTAAAAAACGAGGTCATTGCATATGTCACCGGAACCCCAACTCAACTCATCAACGACTTAACGTACGCGTCCCATTCGTCCGTTGATTTGCAATACATCTCATCCTTCCCAGGCGGTATCATCTTGCAGATTACGGGCTTCTGCTCCCAATACTTTTTCGTCTGACTCGAAACCCACGAGTAGTCGCCGAAGTCGGCACGCTCATCCGCATCGATGACAAACCGCTGGACCGTCTCCGTGCCTCCGCTCTGATAGCCGTTGATCATGAGCTCCATGAGGCAGCGCTTGAGGCGCGGGCTGTAATGGTTGGTGTATGTCTGTGTATCGAGGCCGAGCTTCCCGCCGTCTCCCTTGTCGGAATAGCCCATCGAATGAAAAACGGAGGCAGCTCGTTCGGCGCATTCCCGTTTGGCAGTGATGAGCGCCTTATCCTTGCTCTCGGCTAGCTGTGCCACCAGGGATGCATTCTCTTGCCGTACCTCACCCAGCGAGCGCGTTTGGAGAACACAGAAAGCCGCGAGTGCGACGACAGCAAGACCTAGCAGCCCCGCGAGCAGTTTCAGATTTTGCGTTGACACATCCCTTCCTCTTGGCCGGAATGTATCGACCTTGGCGCCCGGTTGTCCACTAAGTCCCATATAAGTCGCCCCGACGGCGCGTTGGGCCAATGTGATGGTACGGCCGATTCCGGGATGATCAATCGGCGCTCGGAGCGGCGACGTTTGGGCGCTTTCTTGCCGGAGCGGCCGTCGGATAAAGACTGGTCTTAGGATCGCATAAAAACATGACGGAAAGTCCACGGATGGGTTGCTGCGGTCGTTCCCGTTCATGAGCGTGCAGCCAAGCCCAAACGGACGAAATGCCAAGCCCCGGACCGTGTCGATCGATTCAACCGCAACCGGAAATGTAGCACTGTGTAAACCGGACGGAGTCCTCAAAACTCCGGCCTGCTCTTTCACATGACGGTCGAAACCTCGGCGCTTCTCCCGTCCCTGCTATCGAACGATCGTTCGCTGTTACGGGCACCGTTTTCGCTGTTACGCGTGCGGCTTTCGCTGTTCCATGCGAAATTTTACGCTGTTATTGAATAACAGCGTAAACTGTCACAAGCCGTTGTAAATACGCCAAAAAGTTCACGAAAAACTACCCGAAAAGCCCCGAAATGCCGCAGAAAAAATAATTTACGCTGTTCTTTCGCTGTTATTGGTCTCGGAACAGCGAAAACCGCGATCGCCCTGACGCCGCGACATCGGCCAATCCCGCGATCCACCGCACGCCCAAAACAGCGAGTCCGGATCAAGTTCCGGTCGCAGCGTCGCCCGGATTCCGATAACCCGGCAAGCCTGGAATGACCGGGGGGACAGCCAATGACGCAACCGACAACCAACACCACCAATCGTCACGCCCTGCTCGCCCTGGCCCTGGCGCTCACCGGCCTGCTCGGCGGATGCGCCTCCGCCGGCGATGTTCACACCGCCGCCGCAGCCCCGCCCAAACCCTGCATCGACCCCCAATCGGTCACCTCGATCCCGGGCAGCGTCTGGTGGAAGGAACAACGCTGGCGCTACGCAAGCGACGCTGACGCGACCACCGCCTATCAGAAGCTCGAACAGACCACCCCGCCCTGGCCCGACTGGTTCACCCCGCAGGACAGCATCCTGCCGGTCGGCACCCGCTTCCAGATGGCGCTCGCGCCCGGCCAGCCCGAGACCAAGCCCGGCGGCTTCGGCACCTTCGACGCCATCGAGGATTCGCGCGACGTGCGCGACTATCTCGCCGTGCTCTATGCGTGGAAGCCGGTCGTCGACCGGGTCGTCACCTATGAGACGACCCAGCCGATGAAAGTGCAGATCGGCCCGATCGGCCCGCAGGTCGATCCCACCCTGTGCCGGCTGCTGCCGGGCCGCTGGTCGCAGGTCAGCATGCAGGTCCCCGCCGCCGACCGGATGACCTATCTCAAGGTGATCGCCATCCGCCAGATCCGCTGATCCTGCACCAGATGACTGGCACCCACCACATCAGGGCAATCGGGTGAACGAGATCAGGCGATGCCGCGGCCATTCGGACAGGCGCATGGTTCGCGCAGAGGCGCAGAGGCGCGGAGCACAGGACAACACCCTCTCCGCGCCTCAGCGCCTCTGCGCGAACCCTCCTTCCTCATTCACCCGATAACCATTTCTCGCCCCCGCGGCGCTTGCACAGCGCCCCCTCCCCCGCTACCCGATCCCTTTAATGTCAGCCTCAGATCATCGCCCCGCCGCCCTCATCAAAGGCGGCGCCGTTTTCCCGCACCGGCACCTGACCGGCATCGACGGATTGCAGCCCCACGAGATCATGTTCCTGCTCGATGAAGCGGAACAATGGATCGAGGCGAACCGCAGCCGCGCGAAGAGCGACAAGCGCCTCGAGGGCCTCACCCAGATCAACGCCTTTTTCGAAAACTCGACCCGTACCTTGCTCTCGTTCGAGATCGCCGGGAAAAGGCTGGGCGCCGATGTCGTCAACATGCACGCAGCCCAATCGAGCGTGAAGAAGGGCGAGACGCTGATCGACACCGCGATGACGCTCAACGCGATGCGCGCCGATGTGATCGTCATCCGCCATATGAGCTCGGGCGCGGTGCGTCTGATCGCCGACAAGGTCGATTGCCCGGTGCTCAACGCCGGCGACGGCAGCCACGAACATCCGACGCAAGCACTGCTCGATGCGCTCACCATCCGGCGCCGGCGCGGGTCGGTCGCGGGCCAGCGCGTCGTGATCTGCGGCGATCTGCTCCACAGCCGGGTCGCGCGCTCGAACATCCTCGCCCTCACCGCGCTCGCCGCAGAGGTCCGGGTCTGCGCGCCCTCCACGCTGATGCCCGCCGCGATCGAGCGGATGGGGGTCACCCCCTTCACCGATTTCGATACAGCGCTGGACGGCGCCGATGTCGTGATGATGCTGCGCCTGCAGACCGAGCGCATGTCGGGCGGCTTCGTGCCCTCAACCCGTGAATATCATATGCGCTACGGCCTCACCCTCGATCGCCTCGCCCGCGCAAAGCCCGATGCGCTGGTCATGCACCCCGGCCCGATGAACCGCGGGGTAGAGATCGATTCCAACGTCGCCGATCATGCCTCGCGCTCGGCGATCACCGAGCAGGTCGAGATGGGCGTCGCGGTGCGCATGGCCTGTCTGGATGTGCTGACCAGGCGGGCGCGCGGCGTGGAGGGCTGGGCATGAAGCGCGCCTTCATCAACACCCGCCTCGTCTCCGCGGACACGCAGGGCACGACGCTGGTCATCGACGGCGACACGATCGCCGCGGTCGCGCCCAACGCCATCCCGGGCGATGCCGACATCGTCGATTGCGCCCAGCTCGTCCGCGGCGGCGGTCTGCTGGCGCCGGCGATCATCGATCTCGGCGTGTTCGCGGTGGACAAGGCGGCCTGCCGCGCGGGCGGCATCGTCCGGGTCGGTCTGATGCCCGATCAGTCCCCGGTGCTCGACGATCCCGGCATCATCCAGCGCGCCGCCGACATGGGCAAGCCGGCCATCTGGGTCCACCCGATCGCCGCCGCCACCCGTGGCCTCGCCGGTGTCGATCTCGCCGAGATCGCGATCGCGCGTGACGCCGGCGCCCGTGCCGTCGCGACCGGACGGCGCTGGATCGCCGATTCAGGGGTGATGCGCCGCGTGCTCGCTTATGCGCATGATTGCGACCTCACGGTGATCGTCCATGCTGAGGATTCCGGCCTCACCGGCAATGCGGTCGCGACCGCCGGCGAGACCGCGACCCGGCTCGGCCTGCCCTCAGCGCCCGCCATCGCCGAGGCGCTGGCCATCGCCCGCGATCTCCTGCTCGCCGAGGAGACCGGCGCGCGGATCCATTTCCGCCAGGTGACGACAGCCGCCGGCTTCGATCTGATCCGGCGCGCGAAAAGCCGCGGGCTGCCGGTCACCTGCGGCATCACGCCGGCGCATCTCTTCCTGTCGGATATCGCGATGAGCGACTTCCGCACCTTCGCGCATCTCTCCCCGCCGCTGCGCGCCGAAAGCGACCGTCAGGCCGCGCGCGCCGCGGTCGCCGACGGCACCATCGATATACTGTGCTCGGGCCATGATCCGCGCGGCCCCGAGGAGAAGCGCCTGCCCTTCGCCGATTCGGCACCGGGCATGGCTGGGGCAGAAACCCTGTTGGCGCTGGCGCTGGGGCTGGTGCGCGACGAGACGGTCGCGATCGATCGGCTCTTCGCGCTGCTCGCCACGAATCCGGCCCGGATACTGGGCCTCGAGACCGGCGCGCTGAAGGTTGGCGCCCCGGCCGATTTCATGCTGCTCGACAGGGACGCGCCGTGGCAGATCGATACCGATCGCATGGCCGCCAAGGCGGGCAACACCCCGTTCGACAAATTGCCGGTTCAGGGCAAGGTGGCGCGCCTGTTCAAAGGCGGCGCTGAACTGGCCTGAAGAATTTTCTGGGACCGATCGACATTCAGTCCGTCCGATTTCCTCTCCCCAAAGGAGAGGAGTAAGATAGTGGTGTTGCGCTGGCGCGCCTCAGCGCGAGGCGAGTTGCCCACCGGAATGCAGCCAGGACGCGGTCTGGTCGCCCGCGGCCGGGCGGACGAAGCAGGTGCCGCCCTTGGCCCGATAGCTTTCGCACAGCGCCACTGCGTCGCTACGGGCGAAGCCGCCCACCGACAGCCGGTAGAAATTGCCCGCGCTCGTCGAGAAGTTCATGCCCGACGGGGTGTGAGCGGAGAAACTGGCCTCGCGGCGGGTCGCCCTGCCCCAGGCGTCCCGCGCCACGGCGGCGTTCTGGAAAGCACCGAGCTGGACGAAGAAGCTGCCCTTGGCGGTCTTGACCGCGACACGCGGCGACACTGGCTGGCGTGCCATGTGAACCGGCGCGGCAGCGCTGGCGACGGCCGGCAGCCGCTGCACGACTTCCTGGCGCGGCCCGAACACGACGCTCGAAAAGGCGGGTGCGGAGGTCGGCGCGGCCACGGCGGGCGCCGATGCTGCCGCGACCGCGACACTCGCTTCGGCGGCGGGGGCCGGCGCATCCTGTGCGACGGCAGCTGCGTTCTCCGTGGCGGGCGCGGCCGGCGTCTCGATCGGCTCGACCGCTTTCGCCATTGCGGGCCCGGCGCCGTTGAGCGCGAGCGCGAGCGGCTGGCCGGAATCCTGCACCGGCGTCACGCCGAGCAGGGTCGCGACCTGATCATAGGCCGATTTGGGGCGCGAGAAAGACGCCCATTGCGTGATCCGCTGATCGACATCGGCCGGCGCGAGATCGACCGCGACCATGGTCTTGGCTTCCTGCCAGCGACCGGCGAGCGCGAGGCTCAGCGCAAGGTTCTGGCGCGTCTTGGCATCGGCGCCGGGGCTGCGCACCGCTGCATCCAATATTTCGATCGCCCCGTTGGGATCGCCCGCCAGCGCCATCGCCAGGCCGCGATCGCTTGGTGCGATCGAGTCGGTATGCGCGTCCAGGGTCTTGCGTGCGCTTGACCAGTCGCCGGTCGCGATCTGGGTGAGCGCGAGGTTGAGCGCTGCCTTGCCGTTGCCCGGTTCGAGCGCGACCGCGTCGGCATAGGTCTGGCGGGCCGAATCGAAGCGCCCGGCTTTCAGATAGCTCGTGCCGAGCAGCACCCGGAACGCGGCGACCTGCGGGCGAAGCCCGACTGCTGCTTCGGCATGGAGGACTGCCTGGGCAACCTGACCGCTTGCGAGCGCCTTCTGTGCCTTGGCGGCTTCGGACGCAGCCTCCTTCTCGGCCTGCGATTCGCTGCGGGCGCTGGCGAAAGCCATGCCGCCGGCCTGAGTCGCAACGGCGGCTAGCGTGCCGCCCAGCGCGAGTACTGAAAGCCCAAGAGTGAAAGCGGCCCCGGTCTTCATCGCAAGTCCCCTGTGATCAACGTTCGGCCCGCGAGGGAAGCTGGCTGGCCAGCTCCTGAACCTCGGGCAGTGATTGCAGAAATTGGTCGAGCGCCTCGGTCACCAGAACCTGCGCCGAGACATTGTGCAGCGCGCTGGCGAGACGAAGGCGCAGATGGCGCCCCTGATCGAGCCGGAGGGTGAAGGCTGCCTTGCCCGGCTTGGCATGGGTCTCACGGGCGATCCGCCGGGCAGTAGCGACCGAAATCGGCCTTGGCTGCAGTTCCGGCTCCGGTGCACGATAGGGTTCGGGCACATGACGCTGTTCCGGCGCATAATGCGGCTCGTCGTCGGGCGCCTGTTCCGGGAAAGCGTTCTCGGGGAAGGTGCGCAAGGGGATCGGCCGCTCGAGAGAGGCGTAGCCGGAGGACGTACCCTCTGACTCCTCCTCAGCCTCAGCCTCGTCCTCATACGCCATGGGCGCCGAGAACTCTTCCTGCAGCGCCTCGCGCTGGCGTAGCACCGGCGGCACCAGGGCGGGCTGCGCCGGCGGCGCATAGACCGGCTCCGGCTGCGCATAAGCCTGTTCCGGCTGGAAATCGTCAGGCGGCCGCAAATCGGGGCCGCCCATGTCGTTCCAGCCGAGATCGTCATGCTGCCCGGGCATCGTGCCGAAACCGCCGAAACCCTGCGGCCGCATTGCGGGCCGGGCTGTACCCTTGCGGGCGAGCAGCGTCGACGAGAGCGATGCGAGCGGTTTTTGTCCGAACATCGTCATCGGATCAGCTCATCACACGGCGGCCGAAGCCACCGACTGCAGGGCGCTGCGCGACATACCCGTTCGATACGCCTGGTGCGGAAAACACGGTGCGGCGGAAATTCTTTTCGAGCCGGTCGGAGATATAGGTCCAGAGCGCCTGGATCTCCTGCGACGACCGGCCATTGCCATCCACTTCCATCACCGTGCGCCCGTCGATCATCGACGCGGCGAAATCAGTGCGGTGGTGGACGGTGATCGGCGCGACCGTGCCGTGCTGCGACAGCGCGACCGCGGCTTCGGAGGTGATCTTCGCCTTGGGCGTCGCGCCGTTGACGACGAACAGCAGCGGCTTGCCGGCGCGTTCGCACAGATCGACGGTGGCGCCGACCGCGCGAAGATCGTGCGGCGACGGTCGGGTCGGGATGACGATCAGCTCGGCGACCGCGATCACGCTCTGGATCGCCATGGTGATGGCCGGCGGCGTATCGATCATCGCCAGCTTGAAGCCCTGCTGACGCAGCACCTCCAGGTCGGCGGCGAGCCGTGCGACCGTGGTCTGGGCGAAAGCCGGATACTCGCTGTCCCGCTCGTTCCACCAATCGGACAAGGACCCCTGCGGATCAATGTCGATCAACACGACCGGGCCGGCGCCTGCCAGCTGGGCTTGAACGGCGAGATGTCCGGACAAGGTAGTCTTGCCCGATCCGCCTTTTTGCGATGCCATCGCGAGAACGCGCATGTGCCCCTTAAACTCCGCTGTCTGTGGAGGCCGAAGTGACACGAAACACGTCAAGAAGCGGTTAACGCCAGATTGCGAAACCCGGATTGGTACAGTTTGCCTAACGAATTCTTTGCCAAATAGCCGATAGAGGTCATTATCCAATCCTGGGTTGTGTAGCGGGGATGTGACGACATGATGCGCAAGGCGTTCCGGCCGGCGGCGATCGGCCCGGCAATAGTCGGGCTCGGAATCGGGCTTGCCGCTATGGTCATCGCGGCGACGACACCGGCGTTCGCCGACGTGAAGGCGGGGGTCGATGCCTGGACTCGCGGCGACTATCGAAAGGCAGTCGAGGAATGGCGACCGGCGGCCATCGCCGGAGACGCCGATGCGCAATTCAATCTCGCCCAGGCCTATAAATTCGGGCGCGGGGTTCCGCTCGACCTGCCGATGGCTGAAAGCTGGTATCGCAAGGCAGCGCTCCAGGGCCATATCGAAGCCGAGGATAATTACGGCCTGATTCTGTTTCAGAACGGCAAGCGCGCGGAAGCCTTGCCATGGCTCAACAAGTCGGTCGCCCGCGGCGAACCGCGTGCGCAACTCGTGCTTGCGACAATGCTCTATAATGGGGACGGCGTCGCGCGCGACTGGCCCCGCGCCTATGCGCTGATCGTCCGATCCTCTGCCTCGGGCCTGCCCCGCGCCTCCGAAGTGCAGGCGCAGATGGATCAATATATTCCCGCCGACGATCGCCAGAAGGGGCTCGTCCTCGCGCGCCAATATGAAGCCGAGGCGCAGCGTCCCCAATTGCCCCCCGAGATCGCCGGCCAGGGCAGTCAGCCAGGCATGCGCGGCACTGATCTGCCGCCCTCAGCCTATGATCAGAATGGCGGCGCGCAGCCCAATCTCGAAGCGCCACGGCCGGAGCGGGCACGACCGGTCCGCGCCGAGCCGCCGGTGACCGTCGCGCAAAGCCCTGCCCGACCGGCCAAGGCGGTCGCCGGTCACGGCTGGCGCATCCAGTTCGGCGCCTTTCGCGACGAGGGTAACGCCAGGGCCCTATGGGCGAAACTCAAGGGCAAGGTCGGTGCGTTGAGCGGGCTCCAGCCTTATTTCCTCAACAATGGCGGTTCGCTCACCAGGCTCCAGGCGGGGCCGCTGGCGTCGAGCGCCGAGGCGTCGCGCGTCTGCGCGGCGGTGAAGCCGACCGGCACGCCCTGCGTGCCGGTGGCGCCGTAACCTTTCCTTCTCCCGGCGGGAGAAGGAATTATTCGGTCACCCAATCCTTCCTTGCAATCCCCTGCGCATAAAGCAGCGCCGTCAGGTCACCATAATCGATCCGCGCGGCCGCCGCGGCGGCGACGATCGGCTTGGCGTGATAGGCCACTCCCAGGCCGGCCTGCCGGATCATCGCCAGGTCGTTCGCGCCATCGCCGACGGCCAGCGTCCCTTCCAGGCCAATATCGAGCTCGGCGGCGGCATTCAGCAACGCCTGCAACTTGGCGTCCGATCCGACGATGGGCTTCGCAACCGTGCCCGTCAGCACGCCGCCCGCGATATCCAGCCGGTTCGCGGTCGCCCGGTCGAACCCGATCATCTCCGCGACCGGTTCGGCGAACCGCGTGAAGCCGCCCGAAACGAGGATCGTCAGCGCGCCGCGCGCCTTCATCGTCCGTACCAGCGCCGCCGCCCCCGGCATGATTCGCACCCGCTCGGCAAGGCAGCGTTCGATGACTGCCTCCTCCAGGCCCTCGAGCAACGCGACGCGCGCTTCGAGCGCTGCCTCGAAATCCAGCTCGCCGCGCATCGCCGCTTCGGTGACCGCGGCGATCTGCGGCTTGATCCCGGCATAATCAGCCAGTTCGTCGATGCACTCGACGGTGATCATCGTCGAATCCATATCGGCGACGAGCAGCCGCTTCACCCGGCCCTCCACCGGCTGGATCACGATGTCGACCGCCGGGAAGGCGCCTGCCAGCGCCGCGCGCGCCGCCTCGGGGTTCAGCCCGAAATCCACGTCCGCCGCAACGCCACGGTCTATCCAGACATGCGCCGCGGGCAGGCACCCGGCCTGGTCGAGCCGGTCCTGCGCAGCCGAAATATCGCCCCCGCTCAGGTTTTCGGCTGCTATCAGCGTCGCAATGAACATGGAGTCTCCCAGGTCGAAGGTGGCGCTCATCGCAGGGCCGACCGCAAGCGGCAAGTCCGCTTTGGCGATGCGTATCGCGCAACAATATTGCGGCGTAGTGATCAACGCCGATTCGGCGCAGGTGTATCGCGACCTGCGAATCCTCTCCGCGCGCCCTGGCCCCGAGGACGAAGCCCGGGTGCCGCACCGCCTGTTCGGCCATGTCGACGGCGCGGACATCTATTCGGCGGCACGCTGGGCTGCCGAGGCGCGCACCGAAATCGAGCGGGCATGGGAGGCCGGAAGGCTGCCGGTGCTGGTCGGCGGCACCGGTCTTTACCTGCGGACCCTGCTTGACGGGATCGCCCCCGTCCCGCCGATCGACCCGGCCATCCGCGAGGCGGCGCGCGCAATGCCGGTCGCCGATGCCTATGCCGCCCTCGCCGAACATGATCCCGCCGCTGCCGCCCGGCTCGCCCCCGCCGATACGACGCGTGTCGCGCGCGCGCTCGAGGTTATCCGGTCGACGGGCCGGCCGCTCGCTGAATGGCAGCAGGCGAAGGCCGGCGGGATCGGCGACGCGATCGACCTCATGGCCATGGTCCTGCTGCCCGAACGCGACTGGCTGCTCGCACGCTGCGATGCGCGCCTCGAGGGCATGTTCGCCGGCGGTGCGATCGAGGAAGCGCGCGCCGTCCTCGCCCGAACCGACATTCTCGCCACCGCCCCGGTCCGCCTGGCGATCGGCGTACCGGAGATCGGCGCCATGCTTGCCGGCACCTCCACCCTCCCGCAAGCCCTTGCCGCGGCGCAACTCGCCACCCGCCAATATGCCAAACGACAATTTACGTGGTTTCGGAACCAACCTCCCGCTATGTGGCACCGCAGCAGCGCGACAGAAACATGCGTGCTGCTGAACGAATTTGAAACTAGATTCCGCCATAGGGCTTGACGGACAAATTATCAATCACTAACGGCGCATTTCCTGTTGTAATGTTGCGCCATGGGAAAAAGGGACTGACCGATGACGGAAAAGAGCGGAGCCGATATCCTGGTCGAGGCGCTGTGCGATCTCGGCGTGGAGATCGTGTTCGGCTATCCGGGCGGCGCGGTTCTTCCCATTTACGACGCCTTGTTCCGCTCGGGGCGGATCAAGCACATCCTGGTTCGCCACGAACAGGCAGCGACTCATGCCGCCGAGGGCTATGCCCGCTCGACCGGCAAGCCAGGCGTCGTGCTCGTCACCTCGGGCCCGGGCGCGACCAATGCCGTCACCGGAATCACCGATGCACTGATGGATTCGATCCCGATGGTCGTCATCACCGGCCAGGTCCCGACCGGGCTGATCGGCACCGATGCGTTCCAGGAAGCGGACACGGTCGGCATTACCCGCCACTGCTCTAAGCATAATTATCTGGTGAAGGATCCCGCCCAGCTCGGCGATATCCTGCACGAGGCCTTCCATATCGCCACCTCGGGGCGTCCCGGCCCGGTCGTTGTCGATATCCCGAAGGACGTCCAGGTCGCGACGGCACCCTACACCAAGCCCGGCCCGATCAAGCACAAGACCTACCGCCCCCGGGTGAAGGCCGATCAGTCGCTGATCGAGCAGGCAGTCGACATGCTCGCGGCAGCCGAGCGGCCGATCCTCTATACCGGCGGCGGCATCATCAACGCCGGCCCTGCGGCGAGCCAGTTGCTGCGCGAACTTGCGCGCATCACCGGGGCACCAGTCACCTCGACTCTGATGGGCCTCGGCGCCTTCCCCGCCTCGTCGCCGCAATGGCTCGGCATGCTCGGCATGCACGGCACCTATGAAGCGAACCTGGCGATGAACCAGGCCGACCTGGTCATCGCGCTCGGTGCGCGCTTCGACGACCGCGTCACCGGCCGGCTCGACGCGTTCAGCCCGAACAGCCGCAAGGTCCATGTCGATATCGACCGCTCGTCGGTGAACAAGAATGTGCGCGTCGATCTCCCGATCATCGCTGATGTCGGCAATGCGCTCGAGGATATGGTCCGGGTCTACAAGGCGCGGCGCCACCCCAAGCCCGACCTCGCCGAGTGGTGGCGCCGGATCGAGGGCTGGCGCGCGGTCAGGAGCCTCGATTTCCCCGAGAGCACGACCGAGATCATGCCGCAACGCGCGATCCGCGCTCTGTGGGAGGCAACGCACAGGCGCAGCCCGATCATCTCCACCGAGGTCGGGCAGCACCAGATGTGGGCCGCGCAGCATTATGATTTCGAGGCGCCCAACAAATGGCTGACCTCGGGCGGGCTCGGCACGATGGGCTACGGCCTGCCCGCCGCGATCGGCGCGCAGCTCGGCAACCCGAAGGCGCTGGTGATCGACATCGCCGGCGAAGCCTCGATCCAGATGAACATCCAGGAGCTGGCGACGGCGACTCAATACCGGCTGCCGGTCAAGGTCTTCATCCTCAACAACCAATATATGGGGATGGTCAGGCAATGGCAGGAACTGACCTATTCAAGCCGCTATGCCGAGAGCTACAGCGATTCGCTCCCCGATTTCGTCAAGCTCGCCGAGGCTTATGGCTGGAAGGGCATCCGCATCGAAGGACCTGACCAGCTCGAGGACGGCATCGCCGCGATGCTAGCGCACGACGGGCCGGTGATGGTCGATTGCATGGTGGCGAAGCTCGCCAACTGCTTCCCGATGATTCCCTCGGGTGCCGCCCACACTGACATGATCCTCCAGGCGACCGAAGTCTCGGGCGAGATGGACGACGAAGCCAAGGCCCTCGTCTGATGCACATCAAGGAAGAAACGGTCCAGCGCCACACGCTGGCGGTGATGGTCGACAACGAACCCGGCATTCTCGCCCGGATCGCCGGCCTGTTCACCGCGCGCGGCTATAATATCGAGAGTCTGACGGTGTCGGACGTCACGGCCGACAAGGCGGTCAGCCGGATCACCATCGTCACCTCGGCCTCGGATCATGTGATGGAGCAGATGCTCGCCCAGCTCGACCGGCTGATCCCGGTGCACTCGGTGACTGATCTCACCGCGCTTGGCCCTCATGTGGAACGCGAGCTTGCGCTGCTCAAGGTTGCCGGCACCGGCGATCAGCGCATCGAGGCGCTCCGCCTCGCCGACGTCTACCGAGCCCGCGTGGTCGATGCGACCACCACGAGCTTCGTGTTCGAGGTGACCGGCGGCCGCGAGAAGATCGATACCTTCATCTCGCTGATGCGCGAAGTCGGCCTGATCGAGGTCGCCCGCACCGGCATCGTCGCCATCGCGCGGGGAAAGAACGCCGCTTAATCCCCTCTCCCGGCGGGAGAGGGAGGGGCCCATCCGCACAGCGGATGGGAGGGTGAGGGCGAACGGTCCTCACGCCTCATCGCCCTCACCAACTTCGACTAGCCAGCAAGCTGGCAAGTCTTCGTATCCTCTCCCGCTGGGAGAGGGGAAAGAAAGGGAACGAGAATGCGTGTCTATTATGATCGCGATGCCGATCTGAACCTGATCACCGACAAGAAGATCGCGATTGTCGGCTATGGCAGCCAGGGCCATGCCCATGCCCAGAATCTCCGCGATTCGGGCGTCAAGGAGATCGCCATCGCGCTCCGCCCCGGCTCGGCCACCGCGAAAAAGGCCGAAGGCGCCGGCTTCAAGGTGATGACCAATGCCGAGGCGGCTGCCTGGGCCGACATCACCATGATCCTTGCCCCCGACGAACATCAGGCGGCGATCTATGCCGATGATCTCCATGCCAACCTCAAGCAGGGCGCGGCGATTGCCTTCGCGCACGGCCTGAACGTGCATTTCGGGCTGATCGAGCCGCGCGCCGATCTCGACGTGATCATGATCGCGCCGAAGGGCCCGGGCCACACCGTCCGCAGCGAATATATGCGCGGCGGCGGCGTCCCCTGCCTGATCGCCATCGACAAGGATGTGAGCGGCAACGCGCACGACATCGCGCTTGCCTATGCATCGGGCGTCGGTGGCGGACGCTCGGGAATCATCGAGACCAATTTCCGCGAGGAATGCGAGACCGACCTGTTCGGCGAGCAGGCAGTGCTGTGCGGCGGCCTCACCCATCTCATCCAGGCTGGCTTCGAGACGCTGACCGAGGCCGGCTATGCGCCTGAAATGGCCTATTTCGAGTGCCTGCACGAAGTGAAGCTGATCGTCGACCTGATGTATGAGGGCGGCATCGCCAATATGCGCTACTCGATCTCGAACACCGCTGAATATGGCGACATCACCACCGGCCCGCGGATCATCACCAGCGAGACCAAGGCCGAGATGAAGCGAGTCCTCGCCGACATCCAGGGCGGACGGTTCGTGAAGAACTTCGTCCTCGACAACCGCGCCGGCCAGCCCGAGCTCAAGGCAGCGCGCAAGGCAGCCGCCGCCCACCCGATCGAGAAGATCGGCAGCGAGCTTCGCGCGATGATGCCGTGGATCGGCGCCAACAAGCTGGTCGACAAGGACAAGAACTGACACCGCCGGGTTCCTTCCCGTTCGTGGGAGGAACCCGGAAACCTTCCGTTGCGATTTAGGCGTTTGACGCCGCTCCCTGGTCGGGGGCACATCAGCCGCGACAGCCGACCCCCACCAGGAGAAGTTTCGATGCGTCTCGTACTCGCCACCGCCCTCGCCTTTGCCGCGGCCCCGCTGCTCGCGCAAATGCCGACGACTCCCCCCGGCGCCCATGACGCCAGCCGCGTCGTCGCCGGCACCTATGAGGTCGATACCGGCCACACCCAGGTCCTCTTCACGGTCAACCATCTCGGTTTTACCGAATATACGGGCCAGTTCACTCAGCCGACCGGCAGCCTGACGCTCGATCCGGCCAATGCCGCGAACGACAAGGTCGAAGTCAGCTTCCCGATCGACCAGGTCTCGACGACGGTGGCCGCCCTGAACACCCATCTGAAAAGCCCTGACTTTTTCGACGCGGCAAAATATCCTACGGGTAAGTTCGTTTCGACCCGGGTGACGGTGACGGGCGAAACCGCAACCATCGAAGGTAATTTGACGCTCAAGGACGTGACCAAGCCGATCGTTCTGAACGCTCGCTTCGTGGGCGCCGGCAACGCACCGATGGGCGCGAAAAAGCCCTATGTCGGCTTTGCCGCGACGACGACGATCAATCGCAGCGATTTCCATCTCGGTTTTGGCGTGCCCATGGTGTCCGACAAGGTCGATCTCACCATCAATGCCGGCTTCGCCCAGAAATAACTGGCGCGAAGCAAGCCTGAATGAGCGATACCACCCCGTCCGAGAGCGAAGGCAGGCCCGGCGTCGGCCGGATCGAGGCCTTTTCGGACGGGGTCATCGCGATCATCGTCACCATCATGGTGCTCGAACTCCATCCCCCGGTCTCGGAAGGATGGGACAAGCTCTGGACGCTCTGGCCGGTCTTCCTCGCCTATGCGCTGAGCTACGCCTATGTCGCGATCTACTGGGTCAACCATCACCGCCTGTTCAGCCACGCCACTCATGTGACGAACGGGCTGGTCTGGTCGAACATGCTGTTGCTGTTCGCGCTGTCGCTCGTTCCCTTCTCGACCTCCTATCTCGGCGAGCATCATTTCGAGCGCAACGCCGTCTGGCTCTATCTGGCGACGATGCTGCTACCGTCTCTCGCCTATATCTGGCTGCAATCAGTGATCCGTCGGACGGGCACTCAGGACTCCAGATCCGCCGCCTATCACCGCCAGACCAGCCGCAAGGGCGCGTTTGCGAGCGCCGTCTATCTTTCCGGCATCCCCCTCACCCAGGTCTCCCCCTGGCTCGGCATTGCCTGTGCCGCACTGGTCGCCTTGCTCTGGTTCCTGCCGAAAAGCCCGTTCGACCGGCTTTTCGATGGCCGCGGGGCTGGACAGACGCGCCCCTGACACGGTAACGCAGCAGGCAATGACGCAGGCTCTCCGCCTTTCGCTGCTTCGACTTACGCGCCCTTAGGCGCGACTTCCGACGCGTGCCTCGGGCGCGCGCGACCCGCCTAAGGGCCAATCCGACCCAAACGACCCCGCGAGCCGCGAGACCGAAACCATGTTGCGTGACCCTTCCGTAAAATACCGCCCCTTCCCCCAGGTCGATTTGCCCGACCGGCAATGGCCGTCGCGAACCATCACGCGCCCACCGCGCTGGCTCTCGACTGATCTGCGCGACGGCAACCAGGCGCTGATCGATCCAATGGACGGCGAGAAGAAGACCCGCTTCTTCGATCTGATCTGCAAGGTCGGCATCAAGGAGATCGAGGTCGGCTTCCCCGCCGCCGGCGCGACCGAGTTCGATTTCATCTCCGGCCTCGTCAAATCGGGCCGCATCCCCGACGACGTGACGATCCAGGTCCTCACCCAGTCCCGCCGCGACCTGATCGAGACCAGCTTCGAATCGTTGCGCGGTGCGCCGAAAGCGATCGTCCATCTCTACAACGCGGTCAGCCCGGCCTGGCGCAAGATCGTGTTCGGCATGACCCGCGACGAGGTCCGCGGCATCGCAGTCGAAGGCGCGAAGATCCTGCGCGACCAGGCCGCCGCCCAGCCCGACACCGACTGGCATTTCGAATACAGCCCCGAGACCTTCTCGACCGCCGAGCTCGATTTCTCGATCGAGGTCTGCGAGGCGGTGATGGAGGTGCTCCGCCCCACCCCGGATCATCCGCTGATCCTGAACCTTCCCGCGACCGTCGAGGCGGCGACACCCAACATCTATGCCGACCAGATCGAATGGTTCGGCAAGCATATCCGCAACCGCGACAGCGTCATCATCTCGCTCCACCCGCATAATGACCGCGGCACCGGCGTCGCCGCCGCCGAACTCGGCCTGATGGCCGGCGCCGACCGGGTCGAGGGCTGCCTGCTCGGCAATGGCGAGCGCACCGGCAATTGCGACCTGGTGACGGTCGCGCTCAACATGTACACGCAAGGCATTGATCCGAAGCTCGATTTCTCCGACATCGACTCGATCATCAACACCGTCACCTACTGCAACCAGCTGCCGGTCCATCCGCGCCATCCCTATGCCGGCGAGCTGGTCTTCACGGCGTTTTCGGGCAGCCATCAGGACGCGATCAAGAAGGGCTTCGCGGCGCAGGCCGAGCGCAACGACGAATATTGGGAAGTGCCCTATCTGCCCATCGACCCGGCCGATCTCGGCCGCAGCTACGAGGCAGTGATCCGGGTCAATTCGCAATCAGGCAAGGGCGGCGTCGCCTGGGTGATCGAGCAGGACAAGGGCCTCAAGCTGCCCAAGCGCCTGCAGGCCGATTTCAGCCGCCACGTCCAGGCGCTCGCCGACGAGACCAGCCGCGAACTCAACGCCGAGGATATCTGGGGCAAGTTCGAGGCGACCTATTTGCGCAAGCCCGGCGACCGCTTCGCGCTGCTCGATTATCACGAGAGCGGCTCCGCGGGCGACCGCCTGTTCGTCGGTCGCGTGTCGATCGACGGCGAGGAACGCTCGATCAGCGGCCGCGGCAACGGCCTGATCTCGGGCGTGATCGCGGCGCTGTCCGACACCACCGGCCCCCAGCTCGACGTCGTCGACTATAGCGAGCACGCCATCGGCCATGGCGCCGATGCGCAGGCGGCTGCCTATGTCGAGTGCCGCACTTCGGACGGGCGGACGGTGTTCGGCGTCGGCATCGATGCAGACATCGCCACCGCTTCGGTTCGTGCGGTGCTGAGCGCGGCAAACGCGGCTTAGTTTTTCCTCCCCATCGCAGATGGGGAGGGGACCACCATGCCCTGCCGCCGGAATCCGGCCATATCAGAGTATCTCGAAAAGACTGTAGATCGGCCCCGTCGCAATGCGGTGGCCCGTTCCCACCGCAAGTATCCGGTTGAGCCAGACATAGCGCGGATCCGATGCGGTGAAGGTCGCGCTGATCCGGAAATAATAGCTATCCGGATCGACCGCCTCGCCGCCCGCGATCCGGTCGAGGATCTCGGGCGGTCCGTGGCGGATACCGGTATAGGTCATGCCGATCAGCGCGCCGTCCGCGCTCTGAAGCACAAGCCTGACGTCGAGCGTCGTCGCGCCGTCGCCGCGAAGCGTTTGCCAGTCGCTGCCGCCATCGAGCACCACGCCGGAAAGCCGCTCGCCGTCGAACCGGCCGCTCGGCACGATCGCGACGCGCCGCGGCGCGCCATCCGGCCCACCCACGGCATGGAGGGCGCTCACATCCAGTTGCAGCACGAAAAGCGGCCGGGTCCGTACCGATCGCAACGCTTCGGGAAGATCTTCGCTGAGATGCGCCATCATCTGCTCTCCCGGTCGTCAACCGACGGCCAACAACCGTCCATATACCATCGCCTTGCCGGCCAAGATCCTGCTGGCGGTTCGCCCCGAATCGGCACTTTGGCCGAACATGTTCAAAACATTAAAAAATCGTCATTTGCCATTTCAGCGTAACAAAATTATGAACCGTTTTGGATGTACTCCCCCCGGATGCATCCTCTTTGAGGCTGCGGCCCGGTATCTTTCAGCTGCCGGGCCGTGGTTTGCTGGTCGGTCGAACTGGTGCCGCGACTCCTTCGGTCAGCCGCCACGCCCCCGCCCCGCCCTTCATGCCCCGGCCTCCGGCGCCCCGTCTCGGCAGAAGCCCGGCCTTCTTAACTTTTTCATCATCACTGCCGGACTATCCCCTTGGACGGGTTGGGGAAAAAATGGCATCCAGAGCATCCCAGTATCGCGCCGTACAGGCAGCGTCGCTCGATCGACGTGCGGAGCCGCGTCATCCTGTCCATATCACCCGCGCGACCGCGCGTGCGCACCGCGCGAAAGCCTCAGCGGCGGTCCTGTGCGAGATATCGACCTATGGCTGCCGCGTCGTCTCGCCCACCAAGCACCCGCCCGGCGAGCGCCTGTGGCTCAGGCTGAATGACGGCCTGCCCCTTGCCGCGACCGTCATCTGGTGCGCCGACGGCCGGATTGGCTGCCGCTTCGACGAACCCCTCCCGCGCGAGCTGATGCGCAAGCTGATCATCGCCGAGCTCGCATAAGCTTCGGCACATCGGAGCGTCATCGGGAATGCAGCCCGGCCAGGGCGATCCCGGCCAGATTCTGCGTTCGCTTGATGTGCCGGATGCGCGGCGTGCCGGCGCCCGACGCAAGGGCGCGGAACGCCTGCAGATGCTGCCTGCTGGGGCCGCGGCACTTCACCGTTCCGTTCGCCTGAGCCACCACCGCCGCAGCATCGCCCATCAGGACGAAATGGCTTGCGCCAAGGGCGTGCGCGATTCGGAGTGCATGGATCAACGCCAGCCACTCGGCATCCATGCTGTTGCCATGCCCCAGGTCGCGCAGGATGTGGGCCTGCCCCGCCGCCACGACGGCGATCTCCATTGCACCCGGATTGGGCCGGCAGCCGCCGTCGAAGAAGATCTTCAGGGCTGACGGCATCGACCATTCATCATCCGAGCCGCGCGATGAGCGCGCGCGCGGCAGCGCTCACCTCGGCCCAGGTTCGCTCGAAGCCTTCGTCCCCACCATGATAGGGATCACGAACCCCCTCGCCTTCACGCCCGGGCACCAGATCAAGCAACAGGCCGAGCGACGCCGTCGCATCCGCTGGTGCAATGTCCTCCAGATGGCCGAGATTATCCCGGTCGAGCGCGAAGATCTGGTCAAAGCGCCTGAAATCCTCAGGCGACACCTGCCTCGCGCGATAGCCGGAGATGTCGATGCCACGGCGCAGCGCCGTCGCCTGCGCACGGCGGTCGGGCGGTCCGCCGACATGCCAGCTGCCGGTTCCCGCCGAGTCAGCGGTCAGCTCAAGGCCGGCCCGCGCCGCCTCGGCGCGTAACGCAGCCTCTGCCAGTGGCGAGCGGCAGATATTGCCGAGACAGACGAACAGGATCGAGGGCGGTGCGGCCATGCGCGTCAGATAGGGCAGCGCGAGGGCAATGTCATTTCCGCCTGTTTGCGCATTATTGACGCGCTGTTTGCCCTAAGCCCGGCTCCGAACGATCTCGCACCCCACGGCCGCGTCGCGATAGATATCGGGCTTCATCGACCGCACCGTCACCCGCGACACCCGCTCATCGGCGAGGCAAAGTGCAGCGATCGCTTCGCACAATGTCTCCTGCAAATGGAAATGCCGTTCCGCGACCAGAGCCCGAATCCCTTCGCGCAGGAAATCATAATCGAGCACAGCCTCGATCCTGTCCTCGGATGGCGGCGCCGCATATTCGACCTCCATCCGCACGCTCACCACCACGCGCTGCGGGGCGGCGAGTTCCTCGGCATGGATGCCCAGGCCCATGACCAGTTCGAGCCCTTCGAGGATCGTCGTGAAGCGCGCGCGCTCAGCCATGCGGCCCCCTGTTCGCCTGGCGCGTCTCGAACATGACGTCGCTGTCGCGCGGCAGGAAATGCTGGCCATTGTCCACGAAGATGTTCTGCCCCGTCACGCCGCGTGCCGACAGCAGGAAATCCACCGCCTCGGCGATCGCCCGCACATCGACCGGTCGCCGCAGCAAATTCTCCCCTGCCACCGCGGCGAACTCGGCGGCGCTCTGGTCCAGGCTCGGCAGCGAGAGGCCGGGCGACACTGCATTGACCCTGATGCGCGGCCCCAGCGCCTGGGCGAGCATCGCCGTCGCGCCGGCGAGCGCGACCTTGCCACAACTATAGGAGAAGAAATCCGGGTTCAGGTTCGCGACCTTCTGGTCGAGGATATTGACCACTGCGCCCTCCGCCAGATCGTCCTGCGCGGCAAGCGCGGAGGCAAGCAGCACCGGCGCATCGAGATTGACCGCCATATGTCCGGGCAGGGCGGCGGCGTCAGTGATCGGTGGTCGATCGTAAGTGAACAGCGAGGCATTGTTGACCAGCGCGATCAGCGGCGCGTTCAAGCCAGCCCGTGCCTCGGCGACAAGGCGCGCCGCCGTATCGGCAAAGGCGAGATCGCCGGTCACCACACAGGCCCGGCCCTGCCCCGCGCCCAGCTCGGCAGCCAGCGCCTCGGCATCGTCGGGCGACTGATGATGGTGGATCGCCACCCGCCAGCCCCGCCCCGCGAGATGCCGCGCGATCACCGCGCCGATCCGGCGCGCCGCACCGGTGATCAGCACCGTCCGGGCCGGTTCGGTCACGCCTCAATAACCCATCAGCGCGAGCACTTCCTTGCGGCTGCGATCGTCGTCGCGAAACACGCCCATCATGCGGCTGGTCACCATCGAGACGCCCGGCGTGCGGACACCCCGCGCCGTCATGCAGGCGTGGCTCGCCTCGATGACCACCGCGACGCCGACCGGCTTCAGATTCTCCCAGATGCAGTTGGCGACCTCGGCTGTCAGCCGTTCCTGGATCTGCAACCGCCGGGCATAGGCATGAAGCACACGCGCGAGCTTCGAGATGCCGACCACCCAGTTGCTCGGCAGATAGGCGATCGAGGCCTTGCCGATGATCGGCGCCATGTGATGTTCGCAGTGCGACTGGAACGGAATGTCCTTCAGCAGCACGATCTCGTCATAGCCGCCGACTTCCTCGAAGATCCGCGAGAGATGATGCGCAGGATCATCCCCATAGCCCGAACAATATTCCTTCCAGGCCCGTGCCACGCGCTGTGGCGTGTCGATCAGCCCCTCGCGCGCGGGATCGTCACCGGACCAGCGAATCAGGGTTCGGATGGCATCGGCAACCTCTTCGGGCACCGGAATCTTGGCCATCGGCTCGACAATGTCGCCGTCCTCGGGATCGCCATGGCCAATTTCCATACTCATTTCCTTGTTGTCGCTTCGGGTGTGACGTTACGGCAAGCGCGATTGCCTTAACCAGGTTCGATTCGGAAAGCGTCTCATTTAGGCAACACATCCCCAAACACCAGTATTCGTTCGACTTTCATGATTGACGCGCGATTCCCGGAAACGCTAAAATCACCATACCAGGATTACGAACAATGACCGGCTGGCGAGAGACCAGCCACCGTACCAGGAGGAGATGCCGATCATGAAGAAGTTCGAATTGCTTGCCGCGTCGGCGATCATTCTGCTGCACACCGCGCCGGCGATGGCGCAGGCCGCGCCACAGACCCCGCAGACCGCACCGACGCCTGTGCCCGAGAACGCGCCGCAGGAGGGCGATATCGTCGTGACGGCCCAGCGCCAGTCCGAACGCCTCCAGGACGTGCCGATCGCGGTCTCCGCGTTCACCGCCGCGGCGCTCGATCGCCAGCAGATCGTCAACCCGACCGCGCTGCAACAGTCGCTGCCGAACATTACCTTCACCAAGACGAACTTCACCGGCTCCAGCTTCACGATCCGTGGCATCGGCGATCTGTGCACCGGCACCTCGTGCGACAGCGCGACCGCAATTCACGTCAACGACATGCCGCTCGTCTCGACCCGATTGTTCGAAAGCGAATTCTTCGATCTCGAGCGCGTCGAGGTGCTGCGCGGGCCGCAGGGCACGCTGTTCGGCCGCAACGCGACGTCGGGCGTGGTGAATTTCATCACCGCGAAGCCGGATCTTTCCGGCATCCATGCCACCGGCGAAGCCGAATATGGCAATTATAATTCGAAAAAAGCCAAGGCGATGCTCAACATCCCGCTGTCCGACACCATCGGTGTCCGGGTGGCCGGACTGTATCTGAAGCGCGACGGCTATACCGAAAATCTCTACAATGATTCGAAGATCGACAACCGCGATCTCTACTCGATCCGCGGGACGTTGTCGTGGGAGCCGGACAGCAACACGCGCCTCGACCTGATGGGCTATTATTTCCACGAAAGGGATAATCGCAGCCGCATCCAGAAGCAGATGTGCCATCGCGATCCGACCGGAATCCTCGGCTGCCTGCCCGACAAGCTCGCCTATCAGACCACCAATGGCAACTCGACCCTCTCGGCGATCCAGAGTTCGAGCCAGTTCCTCGGCATCGCGTCAGCCAGCGCGGTCACCGGCGGCGGCGGCACCCCGGCCCAGGCGGCCGCGGTCGCGGCGATCTATCGCTCACTCGCGCTCGGCAGCATCTATGGCACCGACGTCTTCGCCAATGCCGTCAACCCGACGAACAACCGAGTCGTCAATGTCGATTACACCCCGACCTATTTCGCCGACGAAGAGCAATATCAGGCGAAATTCTTTCATGATTTCGGCCGTGTCTCGCTGAACATCACCGGCGGCTATGCCCGCAACAGCGTGGATTCGCGTACCGACTATACCAATGCGGTCGAGAGCCCGCTGACCAACAATCCGGGCCTGCAGACGCTCGCCGCTTATGCAGCGGCGCCGGGCGCTGCCTTCCCCGCGGGGGTCAACCCCTTCACCGCGCTAGCCGCCAAGCTCATTCCGAACGGCCCGGCCGGTGGCGTCTGCCAGTCCGACGCAACGCATAATGCGGGCGGCGTCTATTCCGGCGCGAGCGTCGGCTGCTTCCAGCAGAGCCTCGATTTCGACCGGTCCAAGGCGGATACGAAGCAGTGGTCGGTGGAGGGCCATATCGACAGCCATTTCGACGGCATGTTCAACTTCCTGCTCGGCGGCATCTATCTCGACCAGAAGGTGACGGATAACGACTATTATGTGAACGCTTTCGGGCTCGACTATGCGTCCGGCCTGGTCGGCACGATCCCCCGCCTGCTCGGCGCGGTGCCGACCAATGTCATTTCCGCCACCCCATTCTACGACAATGACGAAGCGGAATATCGCCTCAAGTCGTACGGTATCTTTGGCGAGACCTATTTCCAGTTCAACGACAAGCTCAAGCTCACGGTCGGCCTGCGCTACAATCACGACTCCAAATATCTGAAGGCGCGCACCACCTACCTCGTCGATTCGAACGGGGAGAATCCGTTCCTGCCCTATGGGGGGACCGACCTCTCCCAGGCGCTCAATGCCGGCGCGCTGGACTTCGACGTGACCCATAGCGGTAACCAGGCCTATACCGAGGACCGGGTCGCCTTCTCGCGCCTGACCGGCCGGGCCGTGCTCGATTACAAGATCACACCCAACAACATGGTCTATGTTTCCTACTCGCGCGGCTACAAGTCGGGCGGCATCAACCCGCCGCTGTCGCCGATCTTCGCCGTGCCGACGACGTTCGAGCCGGAAAAGGTCGACGCCTTCGAAATCGGGTCGAAAAACAGCTTCATGCACGGCGCACTGCATCTCAACCTGACCGGCTTCTACTATAAGTACAATAATCTCCAGCTTGCCCGCATCGTCGCCCGCACCGCGGTCAACGACAATGTCAGCGCCGATATCTACGGCCTCGAGGCCGAGGCAGTGATCAATCCGATCCCCGCGTTCACCGTGAATGCCAATTTCAGCTATCTGCATTCGAAGGTGACGACCGACAAGTTCATCGCCAACCCGCGCGATCCGTCGGGCGGCCGTTCGGACGCGGTGATCATCAAGGATATCACCAACGCATCGAACTGCGCTGTCATCCCCAAGGCCGGCGCCAATGCCGCGGCTGTCAATGCCTATGTCGGTGCCGTCAACTCCAGCATTGGCCTTGCCGCGCCGACGCCGATTCCCGGCACCAACACGACCGGCGCGTACAGCAGCTGCTCGGCACTGGCCGCGACGGCGGCGGCGCCGCCCGCCGCTCTCGACATCGCTTTCGGCCTGCCCGTCGGAACGGCGCTCCCCTTCACCGTGCTCGGGGACGGCGTGGCGGTCAATATCCGCGGCAACCAGCTGCCCCAGGCGCCGACCTATAAATTCGCCGTCGGCGCTCAATATGTCATCGACTTCGGCAACGGCATGACGCTGGTTCCCCGGGTCGATCTCAACTATACCGGCGGCAGCTTTGCTTCGATCTTCAATCAGAATATCGATCGCATGCAGGGCTATGAAGTCATCAACGCCCAGGTCCAGCTGAACTCGCGGGACGACCGCTGGTATATCCGTGGCTTCGTCCAGAACCTGACCGGAAATGACGCGATCACCGGGCAATATGTCACTGACCAGTCATCCGGCCTGTTCACCAACATCTTCACGATCGAGCCCCGGCGCTATGGCATTGCCGCCGGCTTCAAGTTCTAAATCGATCCGGCGCACATCGCCGATCTTCGACCCCCGGTGCTTGCACCGGGGGTTTTTTGTTACAGAGCCTTGTAAATAAACAAAAAAGGTTCCGTCATTGAAGAAGCGGTCAACTCTCCTTCGCTTCGGTTTCATTGCGATAATTGCCGGGTGACAACGCCCCAAAGGGGGCGCAGTATAGCAGCGCGTTTCTGGCATTTTCACATACCGAAACCACTAACATGCTTAACCACCGATAGAGCGGTAAGCATACCAAAGAGGGGATGATCATGAAGAAGTTCGAATTGCTCGCCGCGTCGGCGATCGCGCTGTTCTATACTAATCCGGCCCTCGCCCAACAGGCTCCGCCCGCGCAGAGCGCGGTGCAGGATAATGGCGCCGACCAGAACACGAGCGACGATATCGTCGTCACCGCGCAGCGCACCTCCGAGCGGCTTCAGGACGTACCGATCTCGGTCTCCGCCTTCACCGGCAAGGCGCTCGAAACCCAACAGATCCACAATTCGCTCGACCTTCAGCTCAGCCTGCCGAACATCACCTACACCAAGACGAACTTCACCGCGTCGAGCTTCACGATCCGCGGCATCGGCGATCTCTGCACCGGCTTCTCATGTGATGCAGCGACCGGCATCCACATCAACGACGTGCCCGTACCCGCGACCCGATTGTTCGAAACCGAATATCTCGACATGGAGCGGGTCGAGGTGCTGCGCGGACCGCAGGGCACGCTGTTCGGCCGCAACGCGACGTCGGGCGTGGTCAACTTCATCACCGCCCGCCCCGATCTCACCGGCATTCACGCCTCGGGATCGGCCGAATATGGCAATTACAATTCGAAGAAGGTCACCGGCGTCCTCAACGTCCCGATCGGCGACACGCTCGGCGTGCGCTTCGCAGGCCTGTATCTGGACCGTGATGGTTATACGACCAACACCTTCGACAATTCGCAGATCGACGGCCGCAAGCTCTATCAGGTCCGCGGCTCGATCCGCTGGCAGCCGAGCAGTTCGACCACCGTTGACCTCATGGGCTCCTATTTTCGCGAGGACGACAACCGCTCGCGCATCCAGAAGCAGCTCTGCCACCGCGACCCGACCGGCATCCTGGGCTGCTCGCCCGATCGCCTCGGTTTCGATTCAGTCAATTCGAACGCCGTGTTCCAGGACATCCTGACATCGCGCGAGTTCTTCACCATCGCGCTCTCGCCCTCACTGGCGCCGTTCGCGGTCCGCAGCCTTTACGGAGCCGACGGGTTCAATGGCATCGCGGTGCCGATCGACCTGCGCACGGTCAATTCGAACGTGAAGCCGACCTATTTCTCGGACGAGATCAACATCCAGGGCCGAATCGACCAGGATTTCGGCCAGATGTCGCTGTCGGTGATCGGCGGCTATAACAGGTCGAGCGTCGACTCGACCGCCGGCTACTTCCTCAACACGCCGAACTCGCTTGCAGCCAATGTCGGCCTCAATACCTTCCTCGGCGCTGCCTCATTGCCGGGCTCGCCGTTCGCCACCGGCCGCGCGCTTGCCTTCAATTCCGCCGGCCAGCTCTGCACCTCCGCGGTCGATCGCAGCTATACGGGCGTATTCGGCGGCCACACCTATGGCTGCAGCAGCAGTCCGCTCAATTATGACGAATCGCGCAGCAAGTCGGAAGGCTGGTCGGCTGAAGCGCATCTCAACTCGCATTTTGACGGCATGTTCAACTTCCTGATCGGCGGCATCTACCTGACCGGCATCACCGACGGCGACTATTATGTCTCGCCTGGCCTTGGCAGCTATGCCGCTGACATCATTGGCTATGCGAAGGGCCTTGGGGCCGGCCTGCCTGCCGGCACCACCTATCTCGCGCCAGGTTTCTTCAACAGCGAGACGCAGCGCTACCAGCTGAAGTCCTATGGCATCTTCGGCGAAACCTATTTCCAGTTCTCGCCGAAATGGAAGCTGACCATCGGCGCGCGCTATTCGCACGACCAGAAGTTCGTCACTGATCGCAGCCCGCTGCTCAGTGTCCTCGTACCCTATGGCACCGCCAACGCCTTCTCGTCGCCCTTTGCCGGGGCCTATGATGCGGATGCCGGCACGGCCGGCGCCCAGCAATATCGCAACGCCACCGTCCAGTTCGGCCGCGTGACCGGCCGCGTCGTGCTCGACTACAAGCCCAGCGACAATTCGATGATCTATCTGTCCTATTCGCGCGGCTATAAATCGGGCGGCATCAATCCGCCGTTCGACCCATCGGTGTTCACCGCCCCGGCCACGTTCAAGCCGGAAAGCATCGACGCCTTCGAACTTGGCACCAAGAACACCTTCATGAACGGAGCGCTGCGTCTCAACGCAAGCGTATTCTACTATAAATACAAGGATCTGCAGCTCAGCCGAATCCTGAACAAGACCTCGTTCAACGACAACACCAATGCCGATATCTATGGTGCCGAGGTCGAGGCGATCATCCGCCCCGAACGGCATTTCATGGTCAATCTCTCCGCCAGCTATCTCAAGACCAAGATCAAGGACTTCTCGCTGGTAGATACGCGCGATCCTTCCGGTGGCCGTTCGGACACGGTGATCATCAAGGATATCACCAACGCTTCCAACTGCGTCGTCCGCCCCACAGGCAATGGCACTGCGGCGCAGGCGAATGCCTTCGTCAACATTGTCAACACCAACGCGTTCCATTTGCAGGGGCCGACGCCGGTACCGGGCACCAATACAACCGGCGCCTATTCAATCTGCTCCACGCTTGCGACCCTCATCGCCGGCCAGGTGCCGAATACGCCGGCAACGGCGGGGCTGTACGGCCTCCAGACGGCGCTGCGCGGCGCCTTGGGCTTACCGGCGGGATCCGTCCTGCCGTTCCAGTACACGACGACGTCCGCGGGTGTGGCCAACGGCCTTCCCGACGGCGTTGCGGTCGACCTGTCCGGCAACCAGCTGCCCAACGCCCCGACCTGGAAATTCTCGGCGGGCGCTCAGCATACCATGGATATCGGCAGCAACGGCATGACCCTCGTTACGCGTGGCGATCTCACCTATACCGGCGAGTATTTCTCGCGAAGCTTCAACCGGCCGATCGACAAGATCCAGGGCTATGAAGTCGTCAACCTCTCGATGACCCTGAACGGCCCCGACGAGAAATGGTATCTGCGCGGCTTCGTGCAGAATCTGACCGCCAACAATGCCATCACCGGCCAATATGTCACTGACGCCTCAACCGGCCTGTTCACCAACATCTTCACGCTTGAACCGCGCCGCTACGGCGTCTCCGCGGGCTTCAAGTTCTGATCCCGGCGCAGGGCGGCTTTGCCCGCCCTGCCCGTCTTTTTAAGCCCCCGGTGCCCGCACCGGGGGTTTTTCTTCGCCCAAAGCGGCGAGAAGGGCCATTTCAAGGTGTGAAACGGGTCATTGTAGGCGTGACAACGCCGAAAAGGCGGCGCACAAGCGAGGCACGTCCCAGGAGGCGTGAAACCGATGTCGGCATGAACGACACATCAGGAAGGAAGATTTATGGCGACTGCACCAACCAAGACCGGCGGCATTCATGCTCCGGTACAGCCCTCCCCCGAGCTGGGCGCGATCGTCGGCAACGACAAGCTCCCGCGCAGCCAGGTGATCAGCAAGGTGTGGGATTACATCAAGGCGAACAACCTGCAGAACCCGGCCAACAAGCGCGAGATCCTCGCCGATGCGAAGCTGGAAAAGGTGTTCGGCCGCAAGTCGTGCACGATGTTCGAGATGAACAAGTATATCGCGCAGCACGTCAAGGCGTGATGTCCACGGGGGCATCGCCGCCGAGGTGGCGGTGCCCCCGGCGAGATTCGAATATTCGAGCTACGGTTTAGGAAGTGGGGCATCGTGCATGCCGGCGCGGCGTTCGCGAGGCTCCCCGGCCATCGATGATATGAGACGCGCTGGAGACTCAATCCGCTCCGGGATAAAACGATCTTTCAGCACTTCCGGGCCGGCAGCCGATGTCCCGACTATTTCGACTTGCCGATACGCCACTCCACCCTCGACGAGCTTGCGCCCAGTTGCGAACTGTCTTCGGTAGCGAAGGCTATGTGCTGCAACCCGGCACTGAACACGTCGCCGATTAGGCGCGACGCGAGCGTACCGCGCCCGCCCGACGCGCTCGTGGCCACCCGGAACTGGCCATCGGCACTTTCCATCGCCCGGCTCTGGACCAGCCCGGCCGCCAATCCGGGCATTTCGCAGGCGCGGGTAAGCGCCGAGATCGGCCTCGACAAATCGGCGCTGGTGCCGATCATCGATTTGCTGGAGGCGCGGGGATGGGTCGAGCGGACGCGATCCACCAGCGACCGCCGCCGCAACCATCTATCGACCACTGCCGCCGGCGAGAAGGAACTCGACGCCCTGTTCGCCGAACTGGCGGTGACCGAGGCGGCGGGTCTGGCAGCACTTTCCGACGAGGAGCGCGAGATGGTGAGCAGCGCTCTCGACAAGGTCTATCATGCCTATGTCAGGCTCGCACGCGACGGCTGAGCGCTCCACGCTGGAATGGTGCCCCCGGCGAGATTCGAACACGCGGCCTACGGTTTAGGAAACCGTCGCTCTATCCGGCTGAGCTACGGGGGCACGCGGCGGTTGGTAGAGAGTGGCTCCGCGCCGGTCAATCATGACAGGCAGTGCGAAGTCGTTCCCTGGGCTCCAATTCCCAAAATGCTAATTCAACGCATCCGGAGGGACGATCGGGAATGGCAGCGGTGCCACCGGAATGCCCTCGTCAGCCAACGCCTTCGCCTCGCCTATCGTCGCCTGGCCGTGAATCGGGGCAGGGTCAGCTTCGCCGGCATGCATCGCGCGGGCACGATCCGCAAAGGCGCTGCCCACCCATTCCGATTTCTCGAGCGCCTTGCGCTGGGCCTCGGCCAGCGCCCGCATCGCTGCCTTCATCGCCATCGGGCTGGGGGCCTCCTGCTGCCCCGCCGTCTGGGCGTTGCCCTTGGCAGCGATATTGGGCGCCATCACCGCCTTGCCGATATTCCCGTCGCCGCACAACGGACAGGACAGCAGGCCGCGATCGCGCTGGTCCTCGAACGCTTCGCTCGATCCGAACCAGGCCTCGAACACATGGTCATGCGCGCACCGCAGGTCGAAGACGATCATGCCGCGGTCACCGTGGGAATGGCGCGTCGGTGCGAAAGGACCGGAATGCGGCTCCGCACATCGGCAATCCGCGCCGGGTCGATGTCGGCAAAGCCGATGCCGGCCGCCTCACCCATGTCGAGCAGGATCTCGCCCCATGGGTCGATTACCAGCGAGTGGCCATAAGTGGCGCGGCCATCCTCGTGCATACCGGTCTGCGCCGCCGCGACCACGAACGCCCCCGCCTCGATCGCCCGGGCACGGAGCAGCACATGCCAATGCGCAGCCCCTGTCGGCTGGGTAAAGGCAGCGGGGACGGCAAGGATCGTTGCCCCGGCATCGCTCAGGGCACGAAACAGGTCAGGGAAGCGCAGGTCGTAGCAGATGGCGAGCCCGAGCTGCCCGACAGGCGTCGCCGCGACCACGGCACCCTCGCCCGGCGTATAGGAAGCGGATTCGCGCCAGCTCTCACCGGTCGGCAGATCGACATCGAACAAATGGAGCTTGTCATAGCGAGCCCGAATATCGCCGTCCGGATCGATCACGAAGCCGCGATTGGAGAGCTTGCCGCCCTCCCCTCTGACCGCGAGCGAGCCGAGATGCACCCAGATCCCATGCGCCGCCGCAGCCTCACGGACCGCGGCCAGGACCGGGTCATCAGTCTCGGGGTATAACGAACCGGCAGCCCTTGTACGGTCGCGATCCAGCAGGCCGGACATCTCGGGTGTGAACAGCATCGCTGCGCCGCCGGCCGCTGCCGCCGCAACGGCATCAACAATGGTGCGCGCATTGGCGGCTGGGTCGATCCCGCTCGTCATCTGGAGCAGTGCGATCTTCATGCCGCGAGCAACGCGTCCAGCTTGCCTTCGCGCTCGAGCGCTGCGAGTTCGTCGGAGCCGCCGATATGGCGGCCGTTGATGAAGATCTGCGGCACTGTGCTGCGCCCACCGGCACGATCGAGCATCTCGGCGCGCTTTGGGCCGCCCATGCTGATGTCGAACTCTTCGACCTCGACGCCCTTGTCATCGAGCAGCCGCATCGCCCGCGAGCAATAAGGGCAAAAGGCTTTGGTGTAGATTTCGATCTTGGCCATCATCATGAAATGTGGGTCGACCCGCCGCTTGTCAATCGTCAGCGCTCGGATCGAGCACGCGCGCCCAGCATAGAATCACGACACTCGCGGCGCCGCCACGCAGCAAGATGCGCGTGCAGGCGTCGGTCGTCGCACCGCTTGTGTGGATATCGTCGATCAACACGACCGCCCTGCCGCGCAGCCTTTCCCGTGCATCGGGCGGGATGGCAAAGGCGCCGGCAACTGTCCTGGCACGAGCGCGGGCGCCCATCGCGCGCAGAAAGGGCGTCGCACGCACCCGGCGGAGCAGCATCGGGTCATTCGGCACGCCGGTCGATCTCGACAATGCCTTCGCGATGAGCGCCGCCTGGTTGAAACCGCGCGACCAGAGCCGCCAGCGATGGAGCGGGACCGGAATCAGCAGGTCGGCATGCTCCGGCATCAACCGCGCCATCTGCCGCGCGACCGTCTCGGCAAAGGCAGTTCTTCCGCCATATTTGAGGCGCAGCGCGACCGTGCGGGCGACATCGCCATACGCGACCGCGGCGCGTATCCCGGCATGGCGCGGCCGCTCGCCATGGCAGGCGGCGCAGAGCGACTCCGGCCCGCGATCATAAGCGAAGGGGATGTGGCAGGCTGCGCACCAGGGCGGCGCGAGGAAACGCAGCGACCCCCAGCACGCAGCGCAGAAACGATGATCCTCACCGGTTACCGCGCCGCAGCCGGGGCAGCGCGGGGGCAGCGCAAGATCGGCGACAAGCCGCAAAGGAGCGAGCAACCGCGCCACGCGCCCTTGTCGCGCCGCACATCCGGCGGCACAAGCCCGCGCGATGAGCGTTCCTGAAATCTTCGACCGCGCCGCGCGTCGCCTGCGTCGGGATCGCGCCAGTGCACGCTTCGCTGACCATGATTTTCTCCGCGCAGCGATGCTCGACGGCATCCGGGAGCGACTCGACAGCGTCACGCGCAGCTTCGAGGATGTCCTTGACCTCGGCTGCTTCGACGGCAGCTTCCAGCCTCCGCCCGGCGCCAGGATCGTCCGCTGCGACGCCGGCTCCAGCTTCGCGCGGGCTGTGGGCGGCATTCAGGCGGATGAGGATCGTCTGCCCTTCGCCGAAGGGTCTTTTGACCTCGTGGTTTCAGCGGGCGTGCTCGACAGCGTCAACGACCTCCCCGGCGCCCTGACGCTCGTCAGGCGAGCGCTCCGGCCTGACGGGCTTTTCGTCGGTGCCTTTGCCGGCGCCGGCAGCCTGTCGACACTTCGCGCCGTCTTCCGCGAGGCTGAATCGGATCGCCCCGCTGCCCGCATCCACCCGCAGATCGACGTCCGATCGGCCGGCGACCTGCTCGTCCGGGCTGGTTTCGCGCTACCGGTGGCTGACGTGGAATCGCTGGTCGTGCGCTATGGCGAGTTGGGGAGGTTGCTGGGAGATTTGCACGGCATGGCGGCCACCAATCTTCTGGTCGGCCGTACCGCGCTCCGCCGCGATACGCTCGCGCGCGCCGCTGCGGCCTTTGCCGCGCGCGCTGACCCTGACGGCCGCACGTCCGAGCGTTTCGAACTGGTGTTCCTGACCGGCTGGGCGCCCGCGCCATCGCAGCCGCAGCCCGCCAGACGGGGCAGCGGCACCACCTCGCTGGCCGATGCGCTCAGGCGGAAGAAGGACGACTAGGGGCACCCGGCGGCGCGGGCTATGCTCCCGCTGCCGGGCGGCGCGTTCCGCCGAATGTCCTTCCGGCCGGGCCGATCTGAATAGAGCGCACGCGTGAATCCTGATTCGGCGATCGATAATCGGTTCGATTCAATCCTTGGAGAGATTGCGGCAGGAGCGCGAGCGGGCGGGATGCTGTCCCGGTTCCGCCCCGCTCTTTGACATGACTGTTTTTTCCAGACGGCGGCTCAGCCCTTCGAGCCGTCCCGCTGTTCCCCGCTGTTCCGCCGCTGTTCCGCCGCTGTTATCGTCGCTGTTCCCCCGCTGTTATCCCGCTGTTCTTCAATAACAGCAGGATTGCAGGTAAAATCTTGATAATGAACAGGAAAATTGAACGCAAAACCCAACATAACAGCGGCGAAAATAAAAAAACGCGATAACAGCGGGAAACAGCGGGAAACCGGAGCTGCGGTTATGCTCACTGCTGCCGGCCAGCCGGTACGAGTCAGTAAAATATGTATTTGAACGACGTGGCCGTCTCTCGGCCGGACTGGCTCAGCCGATCATTCCGTCACCGGAACCCTTGGCGAGCATTCGCCCGATCGCATCGAACAGCGAGTCCATCGCGACCGGCTTGAACAGAACTTCGTCTGCACCGTCGGCCAGGCATCGCTGGCGCAGGTCGATCGCCGTGTCCGCAGTGACGACGATGATGGGCAGGCCGGCCTTGGCATCGCCGCGGCCGCGAATCCGGCGGATCGCCTCGAATCCGTCCATGCCGGGCATCCGCAGATCGACCAGGATCATATCGAAATCCTGTTCCTCGACCAGTTGCAAACCGAGTTCGGCGCTCTCCGCGCCCGTCATCGTCGCACCGGCCACGTCGAGCATGTCTTTCACGACTCGACGATTCATCGGATCGTCCTCGATGAAGAGAACATTCATGGTGCGGGTGCCGGGGCAGGCGCCGCTCGAGTTTGAAATAGGTTCATTTCGGACATCTTATCGGATCATGCCGCCTGCGTTACAAGATGGTTGGCACCATCCATGTCGTTTTTATCCAATGGATAAAGCATTTCAGAAAGCGCCGCGCCGGAGATCGGCTTGCCGATCACCATGTCGATTCCGGTCGCCAGCAAGTCGGCGCGCTGATCGTCGTCAGGCGACGGCCAAAGCAGGCTCGACGCGGTGTTCGTTTCGGTCGCCGCGGTCGCGAGCAGGGAGAGTGTCGCGGGTATATTGTCGCATGCCCTGATCGTGGCGTCATCGATCAGCAGCCACGCCACGCCCCCTGCGCGCATCAGCGCGATCGCCTCGCCAACCGACCCCGCGAACACGATCTTGCCTGCGCGCGCTTCCAGCACTGCGCGGAGCATGCTGCGGGTGATGGGATTGCGGTCGAGAATGACCAGTGACTGCGCCTCGCCCGCCTCCCGTGCAACCTCGTCGGCTGCCTCGGCGCGTATCAGCGGCAGCTCGAGCCTGAAGACAGCGCCCTCCCCCGCCTCGCTGCGGACGGTGACGTCGCCGTCCATCGCGCGCGCCAGATTGCGGCAGATCGCAAGGCCAAGCCCGGTGCCGCCAAACTTGCGCGTCGTTCCCGCATCGACCTGGCGGAAGGATTCGAAGATGATCTCATGCTTGTCGGCCGGGATGCCGATGCCCGTATCGCTGATCTCGATCGCCAGTTTCGGCTGCTCCGCACCGCCGATCGTCTTCGCACTAACGCGGATTGATCCGCTTTCAGTGAATTTGAGCGCGTTGGAGAGCAGGTTGAAGCTGATCTGGCGCAGCCGGGCGGCATCGCCCACAATATGCGTCGGGCACTCTTCGAGATCGAGCGTGAAAGTGATGCCGCGCGCGCGCGCCTGCTCCTCCCACATGCGCGAAACCTCTCGCAAGGTGGCCTTGAGATCGAACGGGAGATGCTCGATCGTCATGTTGCCGGTTTCCATCTTCGCGACATCGAGAATGTCGTCGACCAGCGCCCGCATGCTGACGCCGGCGCCGTGAACGATCTCGATCCGGTCGCGCATCGACGGGGCGAGCTTCCCGTCTGCGAGCATCACCTGGGTCATGCCGAGGATGCCGTTCAGCGGCGTACGGATCTCATGACTTGTCGTCGCGAGAAATTCGGTCTTCGCCGCCAGTGCCTTGCCCAGCGCGCTGTTGGTCGCGGCCAGGTCGATATTCGCTGCGCGAACCTCGTTGCGGCTGCGACGGATCGTGATGAGTCCGAAGGCAAGCATCGAAACGATCACGATCGTCACCACGCCGAGCCCGATGAAGATCATGCGCTGGGTCTGCGCCTTCGATCGCTCGAAATCGATATTGCGCTGCAATTCGTCGGCTCTGAGCTTTTCGATCTGAGCCTTCTGGTTGACTGAATCGAATCGCGCCGCCGCAAGCGCCGTGTTGGTCGAGGCGGCGAGCGTCGAGGTATCGTCGTCGAGCCGTTTCAGCGCTTCGAGATGAAGGAGCGCCTGTTTTGCGTTGCCGAGCTTCTTGTACAGTTCATAGGCGGTCTTGTGGGCTTCGCGGAACGAGAGCGTCGTCTCCTTGAGGTTGACGCCGCGGAAGCTGCGATCGATCAGCGCCTCGGCCTTCGCCAACTCGCCTCGCTGGAGTGCGGCCTGCGCGGCAACGCTCCAATCCTGCTCGACCGACGCTGAAACGCCGGCACGGCTCGATATCCGAGCCCCTTCGGCAATCGCGCGATCGGCCGCGTCCAGTTTTCCCATGGCAAGATCGGCACGCGCGATGTTGCGCAGCACGAGAACCTCGAGCGCCGGGCTCTGCATTGATCGACTCAGGGCCAGTGCCTGGCGGAATTGCTGCTCGGCTTCGGCGAAACGGCCGAGTTCCTTCAGGTCGGCCCCGCGATTGTTCGCGTTGGTGAAGGCGAGCGACGGGTCGCCGCGATAGACCTCTCCAGCCTGTTTGTAATAGGCCAGCGCGGTCTCGTAATCTTCGGCTTCCTGATACAGCACCGCGATGCTCTGCAGCGCCACCGCGCGGCTGCGCGTTGCACCGATATCCCGGAAGATATTGTGGGCCTGCTGATAATCGCTGAGCGCGGCCGCTACATTGGCGGTCAGGGTGTGATAGCCGCCGCGGGACAGCAGCAAGTCGCCGTTGAGCTTGGTCGGTGGCCCCCCGGTCGATACCGCGGCAAGCGCCTCGTCGATCGGGAGCTTGGCATGCTTCGTATCGTTCAAGCGGAGATAGGCTTCCCCTTGGAGCCATTTCGCGGTCGCAATGCCGATCGTGCGCTGACGGCCGGCAAGCCCCTGCGCCGCGGCCTCCGCTGCCTTCGCCTTGGCGATCGTCCTGGCAGGATCGATCAGCATCGTCGCCTTGGCATCGGCGACGATCACATCAAAGCGCGTGCCGGGGTCGACCGCGCCCGCTTGTGCTGACGCCGCCACGCCGCAGAGCGCCGCCATCGCGATCAGCATAGCCGCGAACGTCGCGCGAAAGGTGAAACTCGTCATCGCGCGCAACTGTGGCAAGAATATCTTAAGCCCTTGCTAAGGAGCAGCCCCGAGCAGATCGTCAGGCGCTCTTCCAGAAGCTTGCCGGGCGACGAAACATGGCGTGGCTCTGTTCTTCCGGCGCGCGCGCCTTGTCGTCGCGGAGGAATTGGCGAAAGGCCTCGATCGATACCGGGCGACTGATCAGATAGCCCTGCACCATGTCGCAGCCCATCACGCTGAGCAACGCCATGGCAGCCTGGGTTTCGACACCCTCCGCCGTCACCTCCATCTCGAGGGCATGCGCGAGATCGATCGTCGAGCGCACGATCAGCGGATCGCGGTTGCTGCTGGTGAGCTGGAGCACGAACATCTTGTCGATCTTCAGCTCGCGGGCCGGGAGCTGCTTCAGATAAGCGAGCGAGGAAAGGCCCGCGCCGTAATCGTCGATCGCGATGGCAATCCCGACATCAGCAAAGGCCTGAAGATTGGCGATCGCGCTTTCCGGATCACGGATCACCGATGTCTCGGTGATCTCGAGGCCGATCCGTGCGCCACTTTCGACGACCCTGGTGCACATCTGCTTCACGAAGCGCACATCAGCCAGCAACTGACCCGAGATGTTGATGAAGATGGTGAGATCATTGCCGTCGGCCGCGATCAGCTTCTGGTCGGCAATCACCTTCTCGAGTGTCCACAAGGTGAGCGCCGAGATTTCGCGCGCCTCTTCGGCAACGGTGATGAAATCGCCCGGCAGGATCAGCCCCCGCGTGGGGTGTTGCCAGCGCACCAGTGCCTCGGCGCTGGCGATCTGCTGGCGGCGAACATGGACCTTTGGCTGATATTGCAGGAACATCTCACCGTTCACGATCGCATCCGGCAGTTCGCGGGTGAGGGTGAGGCGATCGAAGGCCGGTGTGCCCGCCGAGAGATCGCGGATGACGGCGTGGGCCTCGGTACGTGCCTGATCGAGAGCGCTTTCGGCCTCCTCGGCCAGCCGCACATCCTCCGCATCGCCGGCGGGCGCGGCGGCGGCGCCGAAATGCATCTCGAGCCGATGCTGCTCGCCGTCGAGATTGAGCGGAAGATCGAAGTCAGCGGTCAGGCAACCAAGTGCAGCGGCAAGATCCGTCAGGGTGTCGCCCTCGAAAGCGATTTCGATGGTGGTGCGCCCCACCGCGGCAATCCGCGCGCCGGAAAGACTCGCATTGATTCGGGCACTGACATCGACCGGCAACCGGTTGGCGCGCGCCCGGCCGAGGCTACGCCGCAACGCCGCAAAATTGGCGATCTCGGCAAGACACAGGAAATGCCATGCTTTGGGCAAAGGCGAGGTCGTCCGGTCGTCATAGTCGGATAGCAGGTTATCACGAGCCGGTGTTTCATTTTGAAACACATCCATGCCGGTCGCAGGAGCCTCCGCGTTGGCGCAGCCGGCGCCACGGTCAGCATGCTCCGGCGAATTTGCGAGCGCCGCCGAACCCCACAACGGCACGCCGCGTGGCCTTTGCCCCTTGTCGGAGCGATATTTTCGCACGGCGCGCACCATCGGAGGCAGCGGTAGCAGGCGCGACTGAACGAACTCTTAAGCGGCCACCCCCGGACCTTACGTAGTAACCGCAAGCCCCGGGAAACGGATTGATTTATAGCTAATTTTCTCTTAACTATTTGATGCGCTCGGCTGAGCGCCACGAGGGAGAAAACAAGTGCTTCAGTTCATCATCGCGTTGATTTACGGCGAAACCGTTCGCCCCTGGTAACCCAGTCGATCGATCCGATTTCCGGCTAAAACGCTCTGTCTCAGAATGGTTTGCCCGGAGTCGGATCGATACCACCAGCCCGGATACGAGGTGACGGCGGGCCATTGCCGAAACGGCAGGTTGCGAGCCCAGCAGGCGCTCTGTGCGTGGATTTGAGATTAACGAAAAATACACAGGCGAGCCCTGCATCGGACTCGTCGGCTTACAATAAATAATAAAACCGAAACCGTCCCGGTTGATGCGGACCTTATCGTACCGCGTCGTGCAGTCGCGCCATGAAAGCGGCACCGCGCTCCAGTTGCGCGACCTCCAGAAATTCGTCCGGCTGATGGGCCTGCTCGATCGAGCCTGGGCCGCAGATGATCGTCGAGAAACCCGCACCCTGAAACTGCCCTGCCTCAGCCGCATAGGAAACCGCGCGGGTCGGCCCATTGTCGCCGGCGAGGCGCCGGGCCAGCCTCTCGGCATCGCCGCCCGGCTCCGACGCGAAAGACGGCGTTGCCGATCGCCTGACTACAATCACACCGGCGTCGGGGAAAATGCGCTTCAGCGCGGTGTCGGTCGTGCCGCACGCCTCGAGGAAGGGAGCGATGATCGCCTCGGGATCCTGGCCGGGCGGCGCACGGAGATCGAACACGAACATGCATTCGCGCGCTAGGATGTTGACCGCGGTACCGCCGTTGATCTGCCCGATCGTCACTGTCGCATGTGGCGGGTGGAAATGGGATGCCGGATCAGCGTGCCGCTCAAGGCGTTGCGCAAGCTCGAGGAGCTGATTCATCAGTCCGACCGCGACCATGTTCGCCGAGATGCCGAGGTGAGTCAGGCTTGAATGCGCCTCATGCCCGGTCACGGTGACCCGCCATGTCGAGATGCCCTTGTGCCCGCTGACTACCTCCATATTGGTCGGTTCACCGACGATCACGGCTTCGGGCGCCGGCAATTCGACGACGAGCTCGCGAATCATGGAGGGCGCGCCGAGGCAGCCCACCTCCTCGTCATAGGAAAGAGCCAGATGAATCGGCCTCGTCGTTCCACGCCGGACAAGGGCGGGCACGCTGGCCAGCGCAAGCGCGATGAAGCCCTTCATGTCGCACGTACCGCGTCCATAAAGCCGTTCGCCGCGCCGGGTCAGGGCGAAGGGATCGCTTGCCCAGTGCTGCCCGTCGACCGGCACGACATCGGTATGGCCCGACAGTATGACGCCGCCCGGCACTGAAGGCCCGACCGTCGCGTAGAGATTGGCCTTGGTCCCTTCGGGATTCGACACGCGCCGTGACGCGACACCATGCTCGCCGAGAAATGCCTCCACATAGCGGATCAAGGCCAGGTTCGAATCACGCGAGGTGGTGTCGAACGCGATCAACCGCTCGAGATGGCTGGTCGCCGCGGCAGCGAGGTCAGCGGAAGAATCGGCGCTCATCGACCGACCCTAGCCCCAAGCCCGCCCGGGCGCCAATCAGCGCGCGGGCGGCGCCTCTTCGTGCCAACCACCGCCGATCGCCTTGAACAGCGCGATGCTGTCCTGCCGCAACTGCGCGTCGCTTGCCGCAACCTGCTCGCGCGCGGTCAATATCTGGCTCTCTGCATTCAGCAGCGAATCCTGCGCGACGAAGCCGGTGCGATACTGCGACTCGACTGCATGCGCCGTCGTCTCCGCGTCCGCCACGGCGCGCTTCAGCGTGGCGTTTCGCCGCCGTTCGGCATCGATCCGGGCAAGCGGATCCTCGACGTCGCGCAATGCCCCGAGAACGGTCGCGCGATACTGGGCATAGGCCTGTTCGCGTTGCTCCTTGCGGACGCCGACCGTCGCCTTGCGCTTGCCCCAATCGAACAGCGGGAAGCTGACCGCGCCCGAGCCGCTGAGCTGCAGGCTGTCGCCGGTGAACAGATTGGCGAGCGAGGTCGACAGCAATTCAGCGACCCCGGTCAGCGAGAATTTCGGATAGAGATCGGCAACCGCCACGCCGACATCGGCGGTCGACGCGGCAAGCTGCCGCTCGGCGGCGCGAATATCAGGCCGCCGCCGCAGCAGATCGGACGGCAGGCCGGCCGGCACGACAGGCAGGACGACGGGCGTCACGCCGGGTGCGGAGAGCTGGGCATCGAGCGTCTCGGGCGGCTCACCGATCAGGATGCCAAGCGCGTGAATCCGCATCCGAGCGTCGGACCGGACCGGCTCGAGTCGCGCCTCGGTGGTGGTGATCGACCCGCGCTGGCGCACGACATCGACTTGCGGCACCAGCCCGACTTTCGCGACATTCCCGGCGATTTCCAGGGCGCGCCGCTGGCGCGTCAGCTCCTGCTCGACGATCGCGATCTGCTCCTGGTCGAGCCGAAGTGCGAAATAAGCCTGCGCCACCTCGGCCGCCAGCGTCACCGCCGCGTCGCGCTTCGTCCAGACCGCCGCATCGGTGCGCGCGACCGCTGCCTCGACACCACGCCGGTCGCCGCCGAACAGATCAGCCTCCCAGCTTGCGTCGAAGCCGACGGAATAGGTCGTGATCCCGCTGCCAGGCAGCGCGATGCCGCCGGGTGCGCTGGAGCCGCCATTTCCGCTGGATCCGCCCGAGAATAGCTGCGCGAGCGAGGCGAAGCCGGCATTCTTGCTGAATTCGACATGGCTCGCACCAGCCGTCGCATCGACGGTCGGCTTGCCCGCCGCGCGTGCGCCGATTTCCTGCAGCCGGGCCTGGCGGACACGCGATGCGGCCGCCGCAATATCCGGGTTATCCTTCAGCGCGCGGTCGACCAGCGCGTCGAGCTGCGGATCGCCAAAGGCCGACCACCAGCGCGCCGGATCGATCGTCGCGCCGGGCACCGCCGCCTGCGGCTCGCCATACGCCGCGGGCACGGCCATTTCCGGCGGATGATAATTCGGCCCGACAGTGCAGGCGCTCGCGAACAACATTGCGCCGAGCCCCGCCGATGTGCGTTTCCAGGTCAATGTGCCATGCCTCCACCGCCGGACTTGGCCGGGCTCATCAGGAAAACGAGCGGCGCCACCACCAGCACCACCACCATCAATTCGCGAAATACATCGAGAAAGGCGAGCATCGACGCCTGGCGCTGGACCTGGCTGTAGAGCACGGCGAGCGGGGTTGTCGTGTCGCCGATGCTGCCGAACGCACTCTGCGCCTTTGCCAGCCAGTCATTGTAGCGCGGGTCGAGTGGATTCAGCTGCTCCACCAGCACTGACTGATGGATCTGCAGGTTCGACGCCAGCAATGTCTGCGCAGACGAAATGCCGATCGTGCCGCCCAGATTGCGCGCCACGTTCAACAGGCTCGACGCCTGTGCCGTCTTGTTCTGGGGTATCCCGGCATAAGCGGCCGTGCTGATCGGCACGAACAGGAATGGCAGCGCCGCCGCCTGAAACAGTCGCGCGAAGGCCGCATCGGCAAAGGAAATATCGGCGGTGAGATGCGACATGTTCCAGAGCGCGAAGGCCTGCACCATCAACGCTGGGAACAAGAGCAGACGGACATCGACAACACCTGACAGGCGCCCGGCAAAAGGCACCATGACGAGAGTCGCGAGCCCCCCGGCGGTCAAAGCGAGCCCGGCATCGAACGAGCTGTATCCCATCACCTGCTGCAGCATCTGCGGGATCAGCTGCGTGGTGCCGAACAGGACCAGCCCGGTCACACCCATCACCAGAAGCGTCGTCGAGAAATTACGGCTCTTGAGCAGTTTGAGATCGACCACCGGATCGTCGTGATTGAGCTCCCAGAGGGCCAGTCCGATCAGCGACACCACCGCAATCGTCGCCGACATGATGATGAAGCCGCTCGAGAACCAGTCCTCCCGCTCGCCGCGATCAAGCGTGAGCTCGAGAAAGCCAAGCCCAAGCGCGATCAGGATGACGCCGATATAATCGATTCGCAGGCCGCGCTTGAGCAGCTTGGCGCGATCGTCCCTGATGCCCTGCGGCTCGTCGACGAAGATGCTGGCGAGGAAGAAGGACGCAATCCCGATCGGCACGTTGATCAGGAACACCCAGTGCCAGCTCCAGGTCTCGGTAATGTAGCCACCCAGCGTCGGCCCGAGCACCGGCCCCACCACCACGACGATCGCGAAGGCGGCGAAGGCCATGCCGCGTTGCCGGGGCGGAAAGGTATCGGCGAGCATCGATTGCTCGACCGGCGCAAGGCCGCCACCGCCTATCCCCTGGAACACGCGGGCGATGACCAACGTCGAGAGATTGGGCGCGAGCCCGCACATCAGCGACGACAGGGTGAACAGCGCGATCGAAATCATGAAATAGCGTTTCCGCCCGATCGCATCGGACAGCCAGCCGCTGATCGGGATGATGATCGCATTGGCAACGAGATAGCTGGTCAGCACCCAGGTCGCCTGGTCGGTCGTGATCGAAAGTCCGCCGGCGATATGGTCGAGCGAGACATTGGCGATCGAAGTGTCGAGCACCTCCATGAAGGTCGGGATACTGATGATACCGACCAGCAGCCACGGACTATAGGGCCCCGCGGCCGAGCGACTGGGGCTCCAGCCGTCTACCACTGCTGCGGTGGCCATATCAGCGGACCTTGACGGTCGGGACCACTGACATGCCCGGCCCGAGCGGATATTTGCGCGGATCCGGCCCGTCCTTGGTATCGAACTCGATCCGCACCGGCACGCGCTGCACGACCTTCACATAATTTCCGGTCGCGTTCTGCGGCGGCAGCAGCGCAAAGGCCTGGCCGGCGCCGCGCTGGACCGAATCGACATGGCCCTTGAACTGAATGTCGGGATAAGCGTCGACTTTGATCGTCACCGGCTGACCGATCCGCATGCGCCTGAGCTGGGTCTCCTTGAAGTTCGCCGTCACCCAGACATGGTCGGGCACGATTGCCATCAACTGGGTGCCCGGCCCCACATAGGAGCCGAGATTGACCTGACGATTGACCACCTGGCCCGAAACCGGCGCGACGAGGCGATTGTCGCCAAGAGTCACCTTTGCCTGCGCGACCTGCGCCCGGCGGGACTCGACCAGCGCCTGGGCAGCGCCGACCTGACGGCGTGCCACCGCGATCTGGGCGGCGGCGCTCTCGATCTGGCGCCGTGCGGCGGCCGCATCCGCGGCGGTCGATCGTGCCTGGGCGCGGGCGGCGTCGAGCTGCTGCCCGGCAATGGCAGTCGGATCGAGCCGCTGCAGCGCCTGATAGCGCGCGAGATCCTGGGCGGCCTTGGCCGCGGTTGCGATCGGTGCGCGCGCCTGGGCAGCGGCCTGGTCACGGGCCGCCTCGGCGGCGGTGACCTGAGCGCGCGATTGCTCGAACTGCGCCTCGGCCTGCTTCACATTGGCGTCCGCCTCCGAAACATGCGCCTCGGTACCCGACGCCTCGATCACCGCGAGGAGGTGGCCAGCCTCGACATGGCGATTGTCGACATCGGCGACTTCCTTGAGCGTTCCTGCCACCGTCGGCGCGATGCGGACGATATGCGCGTCGATAAAGGCGTCGTCAGTCGACTCATATTGGCGCGCATTGAGCCAGAAGAGGAGCGCGCCGATCACCAGCACGGCGACGACGCCGATCAGGATGACCCAGAACAAAGGCTTGCTGAACAGCGACGGCTTCTTCTCCACCCCACCATTCTCGGGGCCGTTCCCTGGCGGCTGATCGTCACCAGCCTGATCATTATTCGTCCTGGGCTGTTCGTCGCTCATGGGAGCTCCTGTCGCTCGGCTATCAGCCTGTCGAGAATGGCATCGGTATTGGCGGCGATCCGCGCACTGAAAATCGCAAGGGCCGAAGGGTCGATCCGGTCGCGCTCAAGGAGCTTGAGGCACGAGGCGCGCGAGGCGCGGATGACGACGACCTGCCCGAACAGCGTGATCGTCGCGATTTGCGCGACATGCGCGTCGCGTCGGCCGGTCGCGATGCAGACCAGCTCGACGAGCCGCCGCATCATCTGGCCCATCAGCCCGCCATAAATGCGTTCGAATGCCTCGGTCGGGTTCATCTGCTCGCGAACGACGAACAGCGACCAGTCCGAATTCACATCGCTTGCCATCTTCGCCGTGAACGCGTCGAGAATGCGATGAATCGATGCGCGTGCCTCCTGGGGCGTCGTCGGCATCTGGCCGAGATCGAGCGCAGCGGCCATATACTGGCCCATCTGCGCGGCAATGTGATCAGCGGCGGCGAGGTAAAGCCCTTCCTTGCCGCCATAATGATAGGTGATCGAGGACATCGCGGTATCCGCCGCGGCAGCGATCTCCCGAGTGCTCGCGCCTTCAAGGCCCTTCAGACCGAATTCGCGGATTGCGATGTCGAGAAGCCGCTGCTGAACCACGCGGCGCCGTTAATTCGTTCGAACGAACAAATCAAGCATGTCGGGAAAGTACCGTGAATTTTCAGGCTCAGCCCAAAACGCGGATCTTCCTCCGGGGTTCCCTGTCGTCAGGCCGCGATCGTCTCGCGGTCCGATCGAGCGGGTTTCCCGATCGGCGCGGGATTGGAGAATTCCATCCCGTCGTCAACCGAACCGAAGCGCAGCGACAGCACGTCGCGAGCGTAATTCTGGTAAAGCTTCCAGGGTTTCTTGTTGCCCTGCTTGGGGAATTTCTCCATCGCCCGCGTCACATAGCCCGAGCTGAAGCTGAGAAACGGCTCGGGCGTCAGCACGTCGTCGCCGATCCGCGGCGTCGCCTGGCGCAACCCGCGCTTCCGCATGGTGTTGAGCAACCGACAGACATAGGCACAGGTGAGATCGGCCTTCAGCGTCCAGGACGCATTGGTATAGCCGAAGGACGACGCCAGGTTCGGCACATCGCTGTACATCATTCCCTTATAGTTGAAGGTCTTGGACAGGTCGACCGGCATACCGTCGACGCTGAACGCGACATCGCTCAGCACCTGGAGCTCGAGCCCAGTCGCAGTGACGATCACGTCAGCGGGCAGTTCGGCACCCGATTCGAGCTTGATCCCGGTCGGCGTGAAGCGCTCGATCTTGTCGGTGACGACTGAGGCCTTGCCTGTCTTGATCGCCTCGAACAGATCGCCATCGGGCACCAGGCACAGGCGTTGATCCCAAGGATTGTAGCGCGGCGTGAAGTGGGTCGCGACGTCGTAGTCGGGGCCGAGTTGCTCGCGGACCATGTCGAGGATCCGGGCCTTGGTCTTTTCGGGCCGCTTGCGCGCAAGATTGTAGAAGAACATCTGGAACAGCACGTTGCGCCACCGCGTGATGTCATAGGCGAGCATTGCGGGCAGCTTGCGCCGCAGCCAGTTGGCGAAACCGTCCTCAGCGGGCCGCGAAACGACATAGGTTGGCGACCGCTGCAGCATCGTCACATGCGCCGCCTTTTCCGCCATTGCCGGCACCAGCGTCACCGCGGTCGCGCCGCTGCCGATCACCACGACCTGCTTGCCGGTATAATCCAGGTCTTCGGGCCAGAATTGCGGATGGACCACCCTCCCCTTGAAGCTGTCCGCATCGGGAAAGTCGGGGGTATGGCCGTGCGCGTAATTATAATAGCCGCTGCACATGAAGAGGAAATTGCAGGTGAAGCTGACCGGCCCGTCGGGACCGTCGGCCTCGACCGTCCAGCGCGCCTCAGGCGTCGACCAGGCAGCACGCTTGACGTGGTGGCCAAAGCGGATGTGCTTGTCGATGCCATAGTCGCGCGCGGTGTCGTTTACATACTTGAGAATCGACGGCCCGTCCGCGATCGCCTTTGCCTCGGTCCAGGGCCGGAACGAATAGCCGAGCGTGTACATGTCCGAATCGGAGCGGATGCCGGGATAACGAAACAGGTCCCACGTCCCCCCGATCGCCTTGCGGCCTTCGAGGATCACATAAGTACGATCGGGGCTCTGCGTCTGGAGATGCCAGCCTGCGCCGATCCCCGAGATACCCGCACCCACTACGACGACGTCAAAATGTTCCATGGCTCTATGACCCTCTCCACGATACCCGATATTCGATTTTTATCGGAGACGCAAAGATCAGTTTCGATCCGCAATGTTTTTTTCAGCCAGCCTTTTCGGCGGCCTTCGCCCTGGCACGATATGCGTGGAGCAGAGGCTCGGTATAGCCATTGGGTTGGGTCAGCCCCTCGAACACCAAAGCCCGCGCCGCCTGCCAGGCCAGACTTTCCGGATGCCCGGACATCGGTCGGTACAGCGGATCGTCGGCATTCTGGACATCGACCTTCGCCGCCATCCGCGCAAAGGCGCCTTCGATATCGGCTTCAGTCGCGACGCCGTGCAACAGCCAGTTGGCCATGTGTTGCGACGAAATGCGCAAGGTTGCCCGGTCCTCCATCAGTCCGATGTCATGGATATCGGGCACCTTGGAGCAGCCCACGCCCTGATCGATCCAGCGCACGACATAGCCCAGAATGCCCTGCGCATTATTGTCGAGCTCATCACGGGCCTCGTCAGGCGTCCAGTTACGCCCTTCCTGCGCGACCGGCACGGTCAACAAGCCGGGGAGCCCCGGAATCGCCTCACGCGCGATTTCCTCCTGTCGCTCGAACACGTCGACCTGGTGATAGTGAATCGCGTGAAGCGTCGCCGCGGTCGGGCTCGGCACCCAGGCAGTGTTGGCGCCCGAGCGGGGGTGCGCGATCTTCTGGTCCATCATGTCGGCCATCCGGTCCGGCGCTGCCCACATGCCCTTGCCGATCTGCGCACGGCCCGAAAACCCATGCGCCAGACCGATGCGGACATTGCGATCCTCATAGGCCTTGATCCACGCGCTCGACTTCATTTCAGCCTTGGGGATCATCGGCCCGGCACGCATCGCCGTGTGCATCTCGTCGCCCGTGCGATCGAGGAACCCGGTGTTGATGAAAACGATTCGGTCCTTCACCGTCTCGATACAGGCAGCGAGATTGGCCGAGGTACGGCGCTCCTCGTCCATCACCCCGACCTTGATGGTGTGGCGCGCCAGACCGAGCAGATTTTCGACCGCATCGAACAGCCGGTTGGTGAAGCCGACCTCTTCGGGCCCATGCATCTTCGGCTTGACGATATAGACCGAGCCGGCGCGGCTGTTGCGGTATGTGCCTAGCCCGCGAAGATCATAGAGAGCAATCGTGCTGGTCATGATCGCGTCGAGGATTCCCTCGGGCGCCTCATTCCCATCGGCAAGCCGCAAGGCCGGCGTCGTCATCAGATGGCCGACATTGCGCACGAAGAGCAGGCTTCGACCGGGCAGCGTCACCGTGTCGCCGTCAAGGCCCTGATAGACGCGATCGGGATTGAGCCGGCGCGTGATCGTCCTGCCGCCCTTGTCGAAGCTCTCTTCCAGGTCGCCCCGCATCAGCCCGAGCCAATTGGCATAGGCGGCAACCTTGTCCTCTGCATCGACCGCAGCGACGGAATCCTCGAGGTCGACGATCGTGGTCAGTGCGGATTCGAGAAGAACGTCCGAGATGCCGGCCAGATCGCTGCGGCCGATCGCGCTCTCGCGATCGACCACGACCTCGATATGCAGGCCGTTATGGCGGAACAGGAAGGAATCGCCCTTGCGACCGACCAGCTGGGACGGGTCGCGCAGCTCGGGCATGCCGCCGCGGCAATCAGCCCATTTCTCTCCCGCCAGCGGCACTGCCTGATCCAGGAACGCCTTCGCATAGTCGATCACCTGGGCGCCGCGCACCGCATCATAGCCGCCGGGGACGGCCATACCCGGCAGCGCGTCAGTCCCGTACAGCGCGTCATACAGGCTCCCCCAGCGCGCATTGGCTGCGTTGAGGACGAAGCGGGCATTGAGCACCGGGACGACGAGCTGCGGCCCGGCCATTGTCGCGATCTCGGCATCGACATTCGCGGTGCCGATGGTGAAGGAGGCAGGCTCGGGAACGAGATAGCCGATGTCGCGCAGGAACGCCTCGTCCACCGCACCACCGGCGACATAGCGCGAATCGATCTTCTCCTGCAGCGCGTCGCGCTTCGCCAGCAAGGCTCGGTTCTCCGGCGCGAAGCTTTTGTAGATGTCGGCCACACCCCGCCACCAGACGCCCGGGTCAATGCCGAGCGGCGGGAGCACCTGCTCTTCGACAAAAGCGGCAAGCGGGGCGGCAACCGACAGGCCGGCGCGATCGAGCATTTCGGGCATTGGACCTCCTGGGTAAGTGCGTCTGCCTGGGGAGGGCTGGGCCGCGCTTAGGCCAGTGGATGGGGGCGCATCAAGCCTGTTCAGGGTCGAGTGGCGCGGCAGACGCTTCCAGCCGCTCGAGCATTGCCCGGAATGTCGCGATCTCGTCGGCCGTGAAACCGGCAAATACCTGTGCCTCGAGCTCGAGTGCCTTGGGGGCAACGCTTTCGTAGAGAGTCTGCCCGGCCGCCGTGAGCGACAGGAGATGCGATCGCCGGTCGTCCGGGTTGGGCCGGCGCTGGACAAGCCCGCGATCGACCAGGGCGATCGCGGCGCGGCTGACCGTCACCTTGTCCATCCGCGTCGCTACCCCGAGCGCCTGCTGGGTCAGCCCCTGGGTTTCGGCGATCACCGCGATCAGCCGCCATTCGGGAATCTTGAGTGCGAACAATGCCTGATAGGCACTGGCGATCGCCGAGGACACGCGATTGGAAGCGATCGACAGGCGATAGGGCAGAAACTGATCGAGCTTGAGCGCTGACATCGGCTGTTGCTACCCCGCGCGGGCAGCTTCGTCACCCCTTCCTGGCTTGACAGAATAATATGGACGGCCATATTGTTTGTCATGGCAAAGGTCTCGAACCGCGAAAAGATCCTGACCGCAGGGTTGCAGGTCGTGCACGAGCGTGGCTTCGGCGGCGCCAGCGTGCGCGATATCGTTCAGGCGGCGGGTGTGCCGCAGGGATCGTTCACCAATCATTTCGTCTCGAAGGAAGCCTTCGGGCTCGAAATTCTCGATCTTTATTTCCAGCAAAGCCTCGCGCTGTTCGCCGAGACGCTGCGCAACGACACGCGCCCGCCCCTTGAACGGCTCGGCGCGTTCCTCGACGCCAATGTCGAACGCGTGTCGGGCGAAGGCGCCTGCAATGGCTGCATGATCGGCAATTTCGCCGCCGAGGCGAGCGATAGCGGTACGATCCGCCCGCGCCTTGCGGAAATCTTCGGTGAGGTGCGCGACGCGATCTCCTCCTGCCTGAAAGCCGCCGTGGTGGCAGGCGACGTGCGCGGGGATCTCGATTGCGACGATATCGCTGCCTTCCTGGTAACCGCGCTGCAGGGCGCAAACCTCCTCGCCAAGGTCGAGCGAAGCGCCGAGCCGATGAAACGCGTCAAGCGAATCACCCTCGACAAACTGCTCCGCTAAAGGCCTCCCCGCCTTGGCGTCTGCTGGCCATTTCCGCGAAAGCGGTAACCATCTCCCGGATCGGGCGGGATGATGAGCACGGGGCCGATCCGCGCCGTCGTGCCGATGGTGGAAAATAACACAAGTTAAACAGTAGCTTGTAAAATTAATATGGACGACCGTATTTGCACTCTTGCGCATAAATACGTACGTACATATTTGATGTGTCGCGGCGCATTCGGCGCTGCTCCAGTTATCAGGGATCATCACAATGTCAGCACCCGTCGTCCTCATTACCGGCGCCCTTACCGGCATCGGCAGCGCCACTGCCCGGGCCTTTGCCCGCGAAGGCGCGAAGCTCATCGTTTCCGGTCGTCACGACGATGCCGGCGCAAAACTGGTCACCGAGTTGAAGGAGCTGGGTGGCGAGGCTGCCTTCATCCGTGCCGACGTACGCCGTGAGGAGGATCTCCGCGCGCTTGTCGACCAGACCGTCGCGACATTCGGCCGGCTCGATATCGCGGTCAACAATGCCGGCACTGAAGGCACGCCGGGGCCAGTCACCGAGCAGACCGTCGAGAGCTATGCTGCGACCTTCGATTCCAACGTCCTCGGCACGCTGCTGAGCATGAAGCATGAACTGCGCGTGATGCAGGCGCAGGGTGGCGGCGCGATCGTCAATGTTTCGTCAGTGCTGGGTCAGGCGGCGTTCGCCAACACCTCGGTCTACACAGCGAGCAAGCACGCTGTGGAGGGCCTGACCAAGGCTGCTGCGCTTGAAGGCGCCCCCTATGGTGTCCGGGTCAATGCCGTTGCCCCCGGGCCGATCGATACCGGTATGCTCGACCGCTTCACTGGCGGATCGGCCGAGGGCAAGGCGCAGCTCGTCGCGACCATCCCGCTCCAGCGCGCCGGCGCGCCCGACGAGATTGCCCAGACGATCCTGTTCCTGGCATCGGAGAAGGCCTCGTTCATCACCGGCCACATCGTCAACGCCGATGGCGGCAAGCGCGCTGCCCTTTGATTCCAACCGGGCGGTCCTTCGAGGCCGCCCTTTTTTGCTGAAGGGGGCCTGCCGATCGGGAAATTTGGAACGGCGCGATGGCATGGCAGGCGGGAAGTGGACGGCAGCGCGAAACTGTTATATAGTTTCATCTGTTACCACTTGCCCGCACGGAGCATCCCGACATGACCGACCCGCACGATAACCCCATGGGCCTGGACGGCTTCGAGTTCGTCGAATTCACCGGCCCCGATCCTGATGCGCTGGCCGACCTGTTCGTGAAGATGGGCTTCACTCATGTCGGCACCCACCGCTCGAAGAATGTCCGCCGTTATGCGCAAGGCGATATCAATTTCCTGCTCAACATGGACGCGTCCGGCCAGGTCGCCGATTTCAGAAAAGAACACGGCCCCTCGGCCAACGCGATGGCGTTCCGTGTCGCTGATGCCGCAAAGGCACTGAAGCTGGCCGTGGAGCGCGGTGCGGTGGCGGTCGAGGGCAAGGTCGGCCCGGCCGAGCTCAACATTCCGGCGATCGAGGGCATTGGCGGCGCGAACCTCTATCTGGTCGATCGTCGCGGTGCGGCGACGATCTACGACATCGATTTCGAGCCGGTCGACGGCGCCGGCGCAGACGATCATTCGGTCGGGCTGCATACGCTCGACCATCTCACCCATAATCTCCAGCGCGGGCGGATGGATTATTGGGCGAATTATTACGAGCGCATCTTCAACTTCCGCCAGATACGCTATTTCGACATTGAGGGTCAGGCGACCGGCCTGTTCTCCAAGGCGATGACGGCACCCGACGACAAGATCCGCATTCCGCTCAACGAGAGCCAGGACGAGCATTCGCAGATCGAGGAATTCATCAAGGACTATAGGGGCGAAGGCATCCAGCATCTCGCGCTTGCGACTGATGACATCTTCGCCACAGTGGACAAGCTCCGCGCCAACGGCATCCGCTTCCAGACCACGCCGCAGACCTATTTCGACCTGATCGACAAACGGCTGCCCGGGCACAACCACGACGTCGAGGAAATGCGCAAGCGCGACATCCTGATCGACGGCGCACCCGAAACCGGCGGCGGGCTGCTGCTGCAGATCTTCACCGAGAATATGGTCGGGCCGATCTTCTTCGAAATCATCCAGCGCAAGGGCAATGACGGCTTTGGCGAGGGCAATTTCAAGGCGCTGTTCGAGTCGATCGAGCTTGACCAGATCAGGCGGGGCGTGGTGCCCGGGAAGGTCGAGGCCTGACTTCCTGCTCCCCTTGTGGGAGAAGGATACGGAGACTTGGCAGCTTGCTGCCTAGTCGGAGTTGGATGAGGGGGATGAGGCTCGAGACAATCGAGTGTCCCCCTCACCCTCCCACTGCCTGCGGCAGCGGGCCCCTCCCTCTCCCACAAGGGGAGAGGGGAAAAAGGATGCGGGAATGCCTGACTACCAAACCGGCTTCGGCAACCACTTCTCCACCGAGGCAATCCCCGGTGCTCTCCCGATCGGCCGCAACTCACCGCAAAGGCCCGCTTTCGGTTTGTACGCCGAGCAACTCAGCGGCACTGCCTTCACGGCCCCCCGCCACGAGAATCGCCGCTCCTGGCTCTATCGCCTGCGCCCTTCAGCCGCGCATCCCGCCTTTACCCGCTACCAGGGCGCGAAGCAGTTCGCTCCAGGCCTGAGCAAGGAACCCCTTGCCCCCAATCGCCTGCGCTGGGGTCCGCTCGAGATCGAGGATGCCGACTGGCTCGACAGCCTGACGACGATGGTCGTCGCCGGAGACGGCCCGAAGAGCCAGGCCGGCGTCGCGATGCACATCTATCGCGCCGAGAAGGACATGGTCGATCGCGCCTTCGTATCGGCCGATGGCGAGCTGCTGATCCTGCCCGAAATGGGCGCGCTCACCCTCTATACCGAGCTCGGCCGGATCGACGTGAAGCCCGGCGAGATCGCGCTGATCCCCCGCGGCGTCCGGTTCCGTGTTATTCTGCCGGAGGGCAAGGCACGCGGCTATGTCGCCGAGAATCACGGCGTCCCGTTCCGCCTGCCCGACCTCGGCCCGATCGGCTCGAATGGCCTTGCCAACCCGCGCGATTTCGAAACGCCGGTCGCCTGGTTCGAGGACCGCGAGGGCGATTTCGAGCTGGTCCAGAAATTCCTCGGCAAGCTCTGGACCACCAATCTCGGCCGCTCCCCGATGGATGTCGTCGCCTGGCACGGCAATTACGCGCCGTGGAAATATGATCTCGCGCGCTTCAACACGATCGGTACGGTCAGCTTCGACCATCCCGATCCCTCCATCTTCACTGTCCTCACCTCGCCGAGCGACGTGCCCGGTACGGCCAATGTCGATTTCGTGATCTTCCCGCCGCGCTGGATGGTGGCGGAAGACACGTTCCGTCCGCCCTGGTTCCACCGCAACACGATGAGCGAATGCATGGGCCTGATTTCGGGTGCCTATGACGCCAAGGCAGATGGTTTCGTCCCCGGTGCATTGTCGCTTCACAACCAGATGAGCGGGCACGGCCCCGATGTCGCGAGCTGGAAGGGCGCGAGCGAGGCTGAGCTCAAGCCGCACAAGATCGAGGGCACCATGGCCTTCATGATCGAAAGCCGCTGGGTATTCACGCCCACCGACCAGGCACTCGCAACCAGCGCGCTCGATGAAGACTATGATCAGGTGTGGTCGGGCTTCCCAAAGGCCCGATTGCCGGACTGACTTGCTTTCGATCATCCATATTTCCGGGAACGTAAAGCGGAAGGAAGCGTCTTGTTTGCGATATGACCGCACACCTGACCCCGCTTCATTCCTGGCAACACCGCGCGCAGACCGAGCTCGAGGGCATGCTCCACGACCATGTGTCCGATGCCGACTTCCCTTGCGTCGGCGCGAAGGCGGCGCTGGCGCGCGGCACGCTCGAAGTGCTCGCCTGCGACCGGATCGACAGCGCCTGGGACGATCTGCGCATCCATGATGGGCTGCTGACCTTCGCTGCCGCCTATCGCAAGGAGCCGAGCCTCTTCCGCAGCTTCGCGGTGGTGTTCGAGGGCCCCGAAGACCTTGATGAGGCGCGGTTCGAGGCTGCGCTGTGGAAGCGCGCCCAATCGCTGTCCGACAAGGATGTATGGCGCGGGCAGGACTATGACGCGTCGGTGAGCCATGATCCGGACAGCCCGCATTTCTCGCTGAGCTTCGGCGGCGAGGCGTTCTTCATTGTCGGGCTGCATCCCGATGCGAGCCGTCCGGCGCGACGTTTCTCGCGGCCGGCGATGGTGTTCAACCTGCACGATCAGTTCGAGATTCTGCGCGCCGAGGGCAAATATGAAGGCATGCGCGAGAAGATCCTGGTGCGCGACGAGGCGCTGGCTGGGTCGCGCAATCCGATGCTGGCGCGCCATGGCGAGGCGAGCGAAGCCCGGCAATATAGCGGCCGCGTTGTCGGCGATGGCTGGAAGTGCCCGTTTCACTATGCCGGTGCGCCCGAGTGAGCCGCACAATCGAGATACCCGAACGCAGCGGCACCGCCTTTCGGCTCCGCAAGGGGGAGATGCTGACGGTGATCGATCCGCGTGGGGAGCAGGTCGCCGATCTGCTCGCCTTCAACGCCGGCGATGTCGGCGAGGTGATCTCGTCGGGCCGAACGCTTGACTATGCCGGGCGGATCTATCTGACGACCGGCGACAAGCTCTATTCAAACCGCTCGACCGTGATGTTGGAGATCGTCGAGGATACGGTCGGCCGCCACGATTTTCTGTTGACGCCCTGTTCCTATGATACCTTCCATCACTTCTATCCGCGCCTCGAACCGCACCGCGGCTGCTTCGGTAATCTGGCTGAGGCGCTTGCGCCCTATGGCGTCATCCCCGATCAGATCCCGATCGCGTTCAACTGCTTCATGAATGTGCCGGTCGATGGCGAGACCGGGAGGCTCAAGGTCCTGCCTCCGATCAGCAAGGCCGGCGACCATATCTCCTTCCGCGCCGCGATCGACCTGATCATCGGCCTCACCGCCTGTTCCGCGCCCGATTCCAATGGCGGCAGCTTCAAGCCGATCCACTACCGGATCGACTCCGGGAAGTAATCCCGGACTATCCGCCGAGCCCGCGATTCGTGGTCCAGGCGACGACGAACAACACGACCGCCAGCCCAAGCGTCGCAATCGTGATCCATCGATTCCGCTGGCCGGTCGCGATCTGCCAAATGCCGTTGATCATCGTTCCGACCCCGAAAATGATCACGATCGCGAACAATCGCAGAATCATGTGCGCCTGCTCGGCGGTGCCGGTGAAATTGCTGCCAGGCGCGTAAGGGCGGAGCAGCGACGGCGCCATATTCCAGGTGATGGTGCCCATCAGCGCCACAAGGAACAGCCCGACCAGCAGCAGGAACCAGCCGAGCCTGCGCACCATTTTCGGCGTGCGCATCTTCGTGCCGCATTTCGGGCATTTCTCGACACTGCCGTCGACGATTTCACGGCACGAGAAGGAAAGGCATTGGCTGGTTTGCGGCATGATTATCCCCTTTGTGGTTCGTATCAAGGCGCCGCCTCCCTTTGCGGGAGTACGGCGCAATCGCGACCATCAATCGGCAATTCTCAAGCCGTACGGCTTACCCTTTCATCTGGCGTTTGACCGAGGCCATCGTCGCCTTGCCATAAGGCGGCTTCAGCCCGGCGAGCTTGGCCACGTCGAGCTTCGCCTGCTTGTATACGCTCTTGGCATGGCTGAACGTCCTGAAACCGTCCAGCCCGTGATAGGCGCCCATGCCCGAGGGCCCGATCCCGCCGAACGGCAGATCCTCCATGCTGATATGGAAGATCACATCGTCGAGCGTGACGCCGCCGGCGATGGTGCGGTCGAGCACCTGGCGGCGTTCTGCATCGTCGGTGCCGAAATAATAGAGACCGAGAGGACGGTCGCGGTCGTTCACCTGATCGATCGCATCGCCGATGCTCGTATAGCGGCGCACCGGGAGGATCGGGCCGAAGATTTCCTCCTGCATCACCGCCATGTCGTCAGTCACGTCAGTGACGATGTGGAGCGGCATCTTGCGCGCATTGGACGCGCCGAAATCCTCATTGGCCGGGTTCACCACCTCGATCCTGGCCCCCTTCGCGCGGGCATCGTCGAGCAGGCCGTTCAATCGCGCGAAATGGCGATCGTTGATGATCGCGGTGTAGTCGGGATTGGCGAGCACGCTCGGATACATCGCGGTCGCCGCCGCCTTGAGGCCGCTCACCACCCCCGCCTCCTGATCGGCGGTGACCAGCACGTAATCGGGCGCGAGGCAGATCTGCCCGGCGTTCATCATCTTGCCGATCGCGACCCGCTCGGTGGCCTGCGCGACATTGGCGCCCTTGCCGATGATCACCGGCGACTTGCCGCCAAGCTCGAGCGTGACCGGCGTGAGGTTGTCCGCCGCCGCGTGGAGGATGTGCTTGCCGACCGCGGTCGCACCGGTGAAGATCAGGTGGTCGAAGGGCAGCTCGGCAAAGGCCTTGCCGACATCGGGCCCGCCCGAGACGAAGGCCAGCTCGTCGAGCGCGAAATATTTGCCGACGATCTCCTCGAACAAATCAGCGACGCGCGGGGTATATTCGGACGTCTTGACCATCGCCCGGTTGCCTGCCGCGAGCACCCCGGCGAGCGGCGCCATCACGAGGTTGACCGGGAAATTCCACGGCGCGATCACGCCGACCACGCCCTTGGGCTGATATTCGATCCACGCCCTGGCGCCGAGGAGGCCGAGCGGGAACTGGACCGGGCGCTTCTCCGCCCTCGCCCATTTCTCCACTGACTTGATCGCGTGGTTGATCGGCGCGATCGAGCTGGCGATATCGGTGAGCATCGATTGCTCCCGGCTGCGATGGCCGAAATCCTCGCTCAGCGCATCGCAGAAACGGGCGGCATTGTCCGAGATCATCGCGGCGGCGCGCTTCAGCCGATCCTTGCGAACGGCGATGGAGACAGGAAGCTCAGCCATGAAGGCGCCGCGCTGTTCGGCCAGGATATCCCGCATCGTCGCCATCGTCATTCTCTCCCCAAGCATCGTGTCGAAAAGGGGAAACCGGTTTTCGACAAAATACGATGCGACCACATTATACTCGGCTTCCTTCAGGTGCAGCCGATCAATCCCACCACGGGCAGCACGACACCGTCCTGTCCCTTGCGATCCAGCCGCAATGTACCCCCCGGCACCGAGGCGCCATCCTTGATATCGCCGCGCGCGGCCACCGTCATGTCGATCGTCGCGGTGACGTCGCCCGATCCGAAATCGGTGCTGTTCGAAAAGCCGAAGCCGGCATCGCCATGCTGCGCGGTACGCGGCAGATCCGTAATCGTGCCGCCGAGCGACAAACGCAGCATTGCGGGATCGGCGGTCACCATCGCGACCAGGGTGCGCGTGCCGGTGGCGCTCCACAGAAAGGCGGCGCAGCCCTTGGCCGGCAACGCCTGTTTCGGCAGCGCGCCGAGCGGCAGTCCGTCGAGCGGAGGCGGCGCCGCCTGCGCGGTCGTGACCAGCATCGACAGGATCGCGAGCGCCTTCATCCCGGCGATCCTAACAGGAACAGCCATGCCGGGTAAGCGGCGATCGCGAGCAGCGCCCCGAACGGCACACGATCATCGAGCCTGGCCGCCTTGCCGCGAACCATGCCGACAAGGGCGAAGGCGAGCCCGGTAAGCGCCGCGAGCAGCAACACGGGCGGCAGCATCCGCCAGCCGAGCCAGAGGCCGATCGCGCCGAACAATTTGGGGTCGCCGCCACCCAGGCCCTCGCGACCGCGCAGGTGACGATAGGCGAAACCGACCAGCCAGAGCGCTGCGAAACCGACTACCCCGCCGATCGACCGATCAGCGAGCGATGGCTCGACACCCGCCAGCCCGGCACCCAGGCCGGTCAGCCCGAGGGCGAGCGTCAATCGGTCGGGCAGCCAGAATTCAGCGATGTCGAGCGCCGCGAGGGCGAGCAGGAGCCAGCCGAATACCGCCCCCGCCAATCCCGCCGGCCCGGGCACGACCAGGCCGGCGACCGCGCCGATGCCGAGCGCGGCCAGCTCGATCTGCCAGTGGCGCGGATCGATCGGCGCGGCGCAGTGGCGGCATCGCCCGCGTGACATCGCCGCACTGACGAGCGGGATCAGGTCGCGCGGATCGAGCACGATATCGCACCCATCGCAGTGCGACCTGCCCTTCAGGACCGAGCGCTCCTGCGGCCAGCGGATCACCAGCGTCGCGATGAAGCTGCCGAGCACGGCGCCCAGTACGCCCAGCCCGACCGGCCACAGCCAGGCTTCAGGCCCAACTGGCGACGCCCAGGCCTCAGCCATTAAGCTTCTTGCGGATCAGATAGCGATAGACGCCGAACAGGTTGATCGCGAACAGCACGACATTCTGAGTGCCGAGCGCCCAGTCATGCGTCAGCGCCGATCCTGTGATCCAGGCGATGCTCGAGGCGACGAAGAGGACGAAACCCCAGCCCGTGATCCTGCGGCCGGCGTCGAGCGATACCATCGCCGCCGCTATCATCCCGCTGCCTGACGCGAACCATTTGAACGCATTGATGAGGATGTCGTGCATCGCCAAGCGATACGCTGCGGTACTCCCCGCGTCATCCCGGCTTCTGCGCCAGCAAGGCAGTAAATATTGCAGTGCACCCTCGCTAAACCCTGCAATCTGGGCTATCATGAATCATGCCCAAGCCTGAATTTGCCTCGCACAGCGTTTCCATCGCGATCGATGCCGCCGACATCGATTTCATGGGGCACGTAAACAATGCCAGCTATCTGAAATGGGTGCAGGAAGCGGTGATCAATCACTGGCAGCGCTTCGCTCCCGCCGATGCGGTCGCCTCGCATCTCTGGGTCGCGTTGAAACACGAGATCACCTATCGCCGCCCGACCTTTCTCAATGACGAGGTGATCGCCACCGTCCTGCTCGAAAAGGTGCAGGGCGCCCGCGCCTTTTACGAGACGGTCATCAAGCGCGGCGAGGAGGTGCTGGCCGAGGTGAAATCGAGCTGGTGCTATCTCGACGCCGAAACGCTGCGGCCGGCGCGGATCGCGCAGAATGTGGTTGAACGCTTCTTCAAGGCTTAGGCCGCGCCTACAATGTCAGCGTATAGTAGCGGCTGAACGCCTCATCGCGATAGTCCGCAAACGGCCCGCATGACGTAAAGCCTGCCCGCTCGTACATCGCGCGGGCCGGCGCGAAGGGCGCGTTGCTCCCTGTTTCCAGGCTCAGCCGCGAATAACCGCGGCGTCGCCCTTCAGCGATCAGGTGATCGAGCATCGTCGCCGCCACGCCGCGACGGAGGTGCGCTGGGGCCGTCCGCATCGATTTCACTTCGCCATGGCCTGCATCGAGCTGCTTCAGCCCGCCCATGCCGAGCAACGCCTCGCCATCCCAGGCCGACCACAGGGTCACGGCCGGGTCGCGCAAGCCGCTCAGGTCGAGCGCGAAGACGCTGCCGGGTGGCGAATTCTCGAAGGCCGATCGCAGATGGAGCTCGATCAGGGCCACCACATCCGGGTGAGTCAGGTCGTCACGAACGATCCGCATCGCGCTCAATTCAGCGTCTCGTCAGCAGTCACGCCCCAGAGATGGTTCGCCTCGACATAGCCGCCGCGACCGCGCACGTCGAAATAACACCAGCCGCGCGCGCATTTGCTCAGGCGCCCGACGACGCCGGGCGCGGCGCGCCACAGTATCTTGCCGCCATAGCGGGGCGAATCGCGCAGCTCGGCGACCGTGCCCATCACCAGCCCGGTGCGCGTGTCGGAGATCAAGGTACCCATCATCCAGCCCTGCGTGCCGCTCGGGTCTTCGATCTTCACCCAGGCGCCGCGGTCATAGAATTCGAGTATCTTCACCGGCAGATCGGCGCGCTGATAGAGCCAGCTAGCCGGATAGGTCTTGGCCGGTCCCGTGCGCATCCGCGCCTTGCCCGCCGAGATCGACCCGAAATACGGCGTCTTTTTCTGCACGAGCCCGGCAAGCGATGGAGCCGCCAGCGCCATCATCGTCACCGCAAGCAGGATTCTCGCCCCGAAACGCATACTTGCCCAATCCCCTGATCGCGGAATCCTTACCGCGTTCGCGCGCCACGCTTCAACCCGAGTTGACGAGGCCAAACTGCTTCGCCAAGCCTGATTCATGCCCGAAATGAGACGCGCCCCGAATCCGAAGGTTCCCAATCCACGGGTGATCGTCACCCGCGAGCTGGCCGAGGCAGTGATGGTCCGGATGGAGCAGTTGTTCGACACGACGAACAATCGCGGCGACACGCCGATGAGCCAGGCGCAGCTCGCTGCGGCGATGTCCGACTGCGACGTGTTCGTGCCGACCGTGACCGACGACATCAACGCGAGCCTCATCAGCGGCGCCGGCGAGCGGCTGAGGCTGATCGCCAACTACGGCGCCGGCGTGAACCATATCGACCTGAAGGCGGCGCGGGCGCGCGGCATCATCGTCACCAACACCCCCGGCGTGCTGACCGAGGATACTGCCGACATGACGATGGCACTGATTCTCTCGGTGCCGCGCCGCCTTGCCGAGGGCGAGAAGCTGGTCCGATCGGGGCAATGGAAGGGTTGGTCACCGGGCGGGATGCTGGGCCACCGCATCGGCGGCAAGGCGCTCGGCATCATCGGCATGGGCCGGATCGGCCGGGCGGTCGCCGCCCGCGCACGCGCCTTTGGACTCACCATCCATTACCATAATCGTCACCGCCTCCCCGCCTCGGTCGAGGCAGAATTCGCGGCGACCTGGCACGAAACGCTCGATTCATTGCTCGCGATTGCTGACATCCTGACCATCCACACACCCCGCAATGCCGAGAGCGAGAACATGATCGACGCGCGGCGGATCGGGCTGATGAAGCCGGATGCCTTTCTGATCAACGCAGCGCGCGGCGGCATTGTCGACGAGGATGCGCTGATCGACGCGCTCGAGGCCGGGCGGCTCGGCGGCGCGGGGCTCGATGTGTGGAAGCACGAGCCCGAGATCGATCCCCGGCTGCTGGCACTGCCCAATGTCGTGATGCTGCCGCATATGGGATCAGCCACCTATGAAGGCCGGCTGGCGATGGGCGAGAAGGTGATCGCCAATATCCGCATGTGGGCCGACGGCCACCGGCCGCCCGATCAGGTGCTCGAGGGGTGGGTCTAGGCTCGCTTCAACAAGAACCAACGATGGGAAAGAGCGGATCGGGAGAACCCGATAGCGTCTGTTACCACAGTGCCGTCAGGGTTGAATCGACCCGAGGCGAGTCAGCCAATCCCCGATCATCCGCTCGCCGGCACGCACGGCGGATGGGCCGAGCCGGTCATGATCGTCCTGCAACGCGGCTGGGTCGACACCCGCGCCGCGGATATAATCCTCGTCCTCCATCCAGGCATGGAAGCGCGGATCTTCCCCCATCTCCGCATGAAACTGGAGCGCGAGCAGCCGCGCGCCGCGCCGGAATGCCTGATTGGGATAGGCGGAGGTGGAGGCGAGCAATTCGGTGCCGGCGGGCAGATCGAACGTATCGCCATGCCAGTGGAGAACATCCACATCGGCAACATGCCGCAACGGCGAGTCCAGAGCCGCCTCGCTCAGCGTCATCGGCGCGAAGCCAACCTCCCGCACCGGCCCGGCATAGACCCTCGCACCCAGTGCCGCCGCCAGCATCTGGCTGCCGAGGCACACCCCGAGCGTAGGGCGATCGGCCTCCAGCCGCGCGGTGATCGCCGCGATTTCATCGCGAATCCAGGGATGCGCCTCAGTCTCATAGACCCCCATCGGCCCGCCCATCACGACAAGCAGATCGGGCGAGACGAGATCGAGCGTGGCGAAGTCGGTCTGGCAGGCAGCGACGCGCTCGATTTCATAGCCGGCCTGTTCGATCGGCAAGCGATAGCCGGCAAGGCCTTCGTGGACGACATGACGGATGACGAGCGCGCGTTTCATGATCCCTAGCTAAAGGACAGACACGCACCGGCAACCCAAGGCTTTCTTGGCCGCCGCAAAAATTGTGCGCGCGCAATCCCCGAAAGCATCGGGGCTCCAGGCTGCTTTCTCAAGGGATCATGCGAGGAGGACGGCATCGACCGGTCGGCGCGGCGACCAGGGTAAAGTCGGACCATAGCCAAACCGCATCACGATATCCGGCCGCCTTCCCGCCAGGCCGATCAGGGCGGCCAGCTCCGGGCGGAGACGCGGAACCTCCACGGGCTGGTTCATGAAGGCGTGCTTCAATCCCAGCGCGGTTGCCTGAAGCGCGAAACGCTGACACGCCTGCCCGACCGCAACCCAATGCGCCGGGCCTTCCCCGGCTCCGGTGAAGACGGCGATCCCGGCTGAGGATCGAATCTGGCGGCCATAGGTCTCGTTCTCCAATCGCGCGGTCGAGAACCAGTCGAACGCATGTGGTCCGAGCCAGTCGGGCAGCGCCGGGTTGCCGCTCGCCACGCTGTAAAGGCCATCGCCGGTACGCAGTGCCTGGCGAGGATTGTAGCGCAGCCATGATTTCAATTCGCGGACGAAGGCGGGGTCAGCCATCTGGGCGCTGTTGCCCGCCAGAACCAGGTCTTGCAGCCGGTCGATCCGGTTTCGATCCGTCAGCAGGACTAGGTCGACGCCGGGCACGGCGGCAGCCCTGGCAAGCGCATCGAGATCGGCCTGCCCGACCGCGCGGCCGTCAAAATCCGCGCGGGTCGATTGCCTTTTGGGAATGGCATCGAACATCGCGGACGGCATGGCGCGCGCGCTCTCGAAATTGAAGGAGACAGAGCCTTTATCGGCTGAATCGAACCCGACGACACCGGGCGCCCCGCGTGCGGCAGAGGCCAGAGAGAGATTCTCGGCGGCGCAGCCCAAGCTGACGAAGAGGTGATGGTCGTCGGGATCGACGACCGGCGTGCGCCTCGAGAAATCGGGCAGGATGTCGATCCGCCTGACGCCGAGGCGAAACCGCCATGGCTGCGTGTTGTGGCCATTGGGGGCGAGCGTTGCATAGCGAATGAGATCTCGCGCGGATGGGGTGTCCGCCAAGCGCCTGCGGAGCGGACCGATCGCGGCCGCATAGTCTGCCGACGATCCCATGCCAGACAGCGCGGCATAGGCCCCGCCCCCGCCAACTGCGGCGACTGCTCCCGCGCCGATGAGCATTTGTCTTCGGTTCACGGGCATTTCCTTGCCGGGGTGGCATCATTGTCGGCACCTGGGCCGGCTGCTTTATGAACCCGGCGCGCCACCCGTGCAAACTCCGGAGACCGCGAAAAAAGGACCAGGGTCGATGATCGACCCGGCGTGCGCCCCTTTCACAATGGCAGCGGGCGGCGTCGCTAAACGCCGCCCGTGTCCAGGCGCTCAGCGCAACGACCGGAAGCCGGCGCGCAGATCGTCGATGATCGCCTGCGGCTGCTCCCACGCGGCGAAATGCCCGCCCTTGGGATGGCGGTTATAGAAGAGCAGGTTCGGATAGGCTTTCTCGACCCAGCTTCGCGGGGCCGGGCAGATTTCATCGGGGAACACGCTGACCGCGATCGGGACGGCAACCGGCTTCGGCGCCAGGAAGGGTGCCTTGTTCTCCCAGTAGAGACGCGCCGACGACACCCCGGTGTTGGTCAGCCAGTAGAGCGTGATGTTGTCGAGAATGTCGTCGCGCGACAGGCCCTCGCTCCCGCCGTCGAAAACCCGCGCCATCATCTCGTAGCTGCGGATGTCGTGATCGAGGATCCACGCCGCCAGGCCGATCGGCGAATCCGCGATGCCATACAGGGTCTGCGGCCGGTTCCCCATCTCCTGGGCATAAGCGAGGCCATGTCCGTAAAAGAAGGCGAGCTGCTCATAGGCCTGCTTCTCGTCGCCCGAGAGGCCCGCGGGCGGCGGCGAGCCGGCAAGCGCCGCGGCATCCACGTCCGGGGGCACCGCGCCGACCAGGTTGGAGTGAATCGCGAGCAATCCGGGCGGTGCCTGCACGCCCATGTTCGCGACGATGATCGCGCCCCAGTCGCCGCCCTGCGCGACATAGCGGGTATAGCCGAGGCGGTTCATCAGCGTCGCCCAGGCATGGGCAATGCGCTCGGGGCCCCAGCCCGTCACGGTTGGAGCGGCTGAAAAGCCATAGCCGGGGAGCGACGGGACCACGACGTGGAACGCGTCGGCCGCGGCGCCGCCATGCGCCGTCGGATTGGTCAGCGGATCGATCACCTTGAGCTGCTCGATGATCGACCCAGGCCAGCCATGGGTGATGATCAGCGGCAGCGCATCGGCGTGCTGCGAGCGGACATGGATGAAGTGGATATCGACCCCGTCGATGGTAGTGACGAACTGCGGCAGCGCGTCGAGCCGCGCTTCGACCTTGCGCCAGTCGTGATCCATCGCCCAGTAACTGGCGAGCTTCTGCATCGTTGCGAGCTGCACGCCCTGGGTTGCGTCGGTGACGACTTCCCTGCCGGGCCATCTGGTCGCGACGATCCGTCGTTTGAGGTCAATCAGCGCTTCGTCGGAGGCGTGGAATGTGAAGGGGCGGATCGGGACGTCGTCGCTGAGGATGAATGTTTCGGTAAGGTCGGCGCTGGCGGCTGCCCCCGGCGCCGGCTGGCGCGGGGCGACAGAAGGATTCGGGCGCGCGAGGTCACTTTGAGACGACGTATTTCCTTCCTGTGGCATGATCGTCCTCCTCATCCGAGGCGTGGGCGCTCAGCGTCCAGCCCGCGGACGACTGGAAATGCCGACCGACAGGGTCGGCTCTGCTGTCTCGCGAGGGGCCGAAAGGCGGGCTGTCATGGGTCCGTCGTACGTTTCGACTCAGTCGCGACGACGCAGGCTTTTTACGACGTCAGCGATCGCAGGTCGCGGGATTTGAGACGCGATGCCGCCTGTCTGCCACGAGTTGAAATGCGGTCGCGACAGGGTCGTGTCGGAGGTGGGCGTAACCCAGGGGCGGCGCAGCGCGGCGGCTCCCGAGGCGCCATCGTCTCACCGCAATTCCGGGTCAGGCATAGAGAAGCCTACGCAGCGCGTCGAAGAATACCGATCGGCCGACATGACAAGGAACATTATGAAGGTTCTTCTCATCGGCCTTGCCGCCCTCCAGCTGGGCGCGGCGCAGCCCGCCGAGAGCGTTTTCAACGGGACGTGGAAGGTCGATACCAGCTCGCTCAGCTTTCCCGCGAAGCCGGATATTATCCTGCTCGCAAATGGCCTCTACCGGCGGGGCGGGGGCGATGACCCCATGATAAAGGCGGATGGCCGCTTTCACCGGACGGCCGGAGACGGCTATATCGACGAAGTCGCCGTCGATATTCTCGATCGGCACCGTGTCCGGGAAACCGACAGGTTGCGCGGCAGGATCGTCTACCGGACCACCTACAGCATATCGGCGGACGGCGGAACGATGACCTCCCGCACGAGCGACCTCACCAAGCCCGACGGCAAGCCCAACAATAGCGAGACGATATCGAAGCGCGTCGGCCGACCCGACCGGGCGGCACATCTGATCTCCGGCAGCTGGCAGGCATTCAAGCTGAACGTCGCATCGAGCGCTTATCTGACCTGGACGCTGAAGCTCGACGGCAGGGCGTTCAGCTCCTCGTCGAGCAATGGCTGGGGATTCACCGCTATCATCGATGGCCCTCCTGCTCCGGTCAGCGGAGACGAGGGCGGGATGAAGTCAGTGACCATGCCGGCGAAGAACATCATCGTCGAAACGAGTTCCGGCGACGGCGTGGTCGGCGGCGTGATGACGCTGGAGGTGATGCCAGACGGCAAAAGCATCAAGGCGACCGCCCGCAATGTCAGCGAGGGCACGACCAGGACTTTCATGCTGTACAAGCAGTGAGCAGCCGGGCGCTTCGGCCGCCTGTTCAATCGCCGGTGAGGATCCGATCCACCAGCTGCTTCACCGTCGGCACGAAGCCGTTCGAATAGAACGGGTCCTTCTTGAAATTATAGGCGCCGTGCCCGGCGAACATGAGGTTCTGGTCGATCGGTCCGCCATGGGCGATGTCCTGGAGCGTCTTCTGGATGCAGAAGCTGCGCGGATCGGCGAGGCGGCCGGTCGAGTTGGTTTCGCTGTCGGCCCAGGACGAGAAGGCGCACTGGCTGAGGCAGCCCATGCAGTCCGACTGATCCTTGCGGATCATCGCCTTTTCCTCGGGCGTGACGAACACCAGGGTGTTGTCGGGCGTCTTCAGCGCGTCGATGAAGCCTTCGCCGAACCATTGCCGCGCGCGCAGCAGGTCGTTGCGCGTCACCCAGAAATTCTTGCCCTTCACCCCGACATCGAGCTGGAAGACATGGTCGCCGGCCGACTGGGTCGAGAAGGCGATCTGGCGCTCTGAGCGCGCTTCCAGCGCGCGGAGGAAGGGATTGCGGACAGCGCTCGAATAAAAGCCGGTCGGCGAGAAACGGTGGAGGAGGACTTCGCCTTCCTCGATATGGGTCAGTTTGGCCTTCCAGCCTTCGGGGATCGGGCTTTCCTGGGTGAGCAGGGGCCGGGTGCCGAACTGGAAGGCGATCTGGCCGAGCTCGGGATTGTCGATCCAGTTGCTCCAGTCGCGCAGATACCAGACGCCGCCGGCCATGATGATCGGCACGCTGTCCGAGATGCCGCCCTCGCGCATCGTCTCGCGGAGCGCTTTCACGCGGGGATAGGGATCCTCGGGCTTGAGCGGGTCCTCGGCGTTGGACAAGCCGTTATGGCCGCCGGCGAGCCAGGGATCCTCATAGACCACCGCCGCCAGCCATTCGGAGGCCTTGGAATAAGCCCGCTTCCACAGCGCGCGGAAGGCGCGGCCGGAGCTGATGATCGGGAGGTAATTGACGTTGTACGAGGCTGCGATCTCGGAAAGCTTGTACGGCATGCCGGCACCGCAGGTGACGCCCGCGACCATGCCGCGGGTCCGCTCGAGCACGCCGTGGAGGATTCGCTGGGCGCCGCCCATTTCCCACAATACGTTGATGTTGATCGCGCCCTTGCCGCCGGCGATGTCGAACGCGCGCTTGACCTGCTGGACTGCGCCCTCGATCGCGAAGTCGATCAGTTCCTCGTGGCGCTCGCGGCGGTTGAGCGCCTTGTAGATTTGCGGGATGATCTTGCCGTCGGGATCATAGCTGTCGGCATTGACCGCGGACACGGTGCCGATTCCGCCAGCCGCGGCCCAGGCGCCCGCCGATGCGTGGTTCGTCGCGGCGACGCCTTTCCCACCCTCCACCAGCGGCCAGACCTCCTGGCCGTTGTAGATGATGGGCTTCAGACCTTTGAACAACACGCCTCTCCAACTTAACCTACGTTTGATATACGCTCTGGGCCCCGCTTAGCGAGAAAATTACGACTCAGCGCAGAGCCCCTGGCCTGCCGATCGCCTGTTCGTAAAGCGCAATATAGTGGTCGATCATGACAGCTTCGTCATATTCCGAGACCGCCTTGGCACGATTCTGTTCGCCGACAAAGGCGCGCGCCGCGGGTTTGGAGCCGGCAAGCGCCTGGAGCGAATCCCGCAACATCACTTCGTTCGCCGACACAATATAAGGCCGGTTGGCCTCCGACACCATCTCGGCGATGTCGCCGACATTGGTTGCGACCACGGGCAGCCCGGCCGCCATCGCCTCGATCACCGAGATGGGGAATTGTTCGCTTTTCGAGGAGAGGGCGAGGATGTCGAACAGGCCGATATAGCGCCAGGGATCGGGGAGGAAGCCGGGGAGATGGACCCGGTCCGCCATCCCCATTGCCTCGGCCGCATCGAGGATATGCTGGCGCTCGGGCCCTTCACCGACGATCACGAGGCGGACCCGCGCCGAGACTCCGCCGGTGGCGCGGACGAGCGTCGGCAGATCCTTCACGGCACGCAGGCCGGCAAGCGCGCCGATCACCACCTCGCCCGGGCGGCGGCGAAAGCCGGGGATCACTTTTGGATCGGGCTTTCGGGCATAGGCGGCGGTCGCGATGCCGTTGACGATGCGGTGGACGCGCGCCGGGGGCTGTTTCCATGCGCCGAGCGCGATTGCCTCGAGCGTTTTTGACGGAACGACCAGGGCATGCGCCGCGGGAAGCGCGAAGCGGCGATAGATGTTGCGCTCGATCTTCAGGCCGTCCGCCTCATCGGCGTTGAAACCGTCCTCGTGATGGACGACCGGCGGCATTCCTTTCGGAAAGACCCGCTTCGCCATCACGCCGTCGATCGCGCCCCAATTATAGGTCAGGACGAGATCGAAGCGCCGCATATAGCGCGCGATCGCCTCATAGCGGGCGACCGAGGGACGACCGGTCAGCGGCGGCGGATTCTGTGCGATCTCGTAGCGGATGCCGGCCGCGATCGCGCCCTGCGCGCCGAGCTGGTCGGGCACGCCGGAGACGATGGTGTGGCGGGCGCGATCGCCGAACACGTTCATCAGGCGGACCGCCCGCGCCTCCTTGCCGCCTAGGCTGAAGGTCGAGTGGAGGTGGAGGATATTGACGGGGGGCGGCATCTCGGGGGGTGCGTTAGCGGGAATTCGGGCGGGCGTCATTACTCCCTTCTTCTTCCTCTCCTTCCGCAAACGCGAGGGGAATTAAGAAGAGAACACGGTCTTCGGCACATGGGTGATCCGGCAGGCCAGATCGGCCTCGCCGCTCGCCACCACATAATGATCGCCGGCGTCCGCGATGCCGGTCGTGAAGACGACATTGTCGATATACATCAGGTCCCTGAGCGGCTCGGTCAGCCCGGGAGCCGGCTCGAGCAGCGGATCGTGGCTGCTGCGGACCACGATCGAGGGGTCTTCCCGGTCGAGCAGCGACCAGTAGGTCCGGTAGATGCCGACCACGCCGAGCGGCTCGACTCCGTGCCACAGGCTCAGCCAGCCCTTGTCGGTGAGAATCGGCGGCGCGCCGCCGCCCATCCGCGCCGTCGCCATCGTGGCCGAATGCGGGCGGATACCGGGCTTGTCATAGGGTTTCCAGTGCAGGGCATCGGGGGATGAGGCGAGGTTGATCGAAGGCCCGGCGCGCCACTCGCTGCCGGGCGGATAGGCGAAATAGAGATCGCCGAGCGGCCGGGTCTGGGCCCAGTATTTGCCGCCGACCAGCCCTTCGAAGATCAGCATGTCCTTGTTCTGGTGATCGAGCACGATGCCCTGGAGAGTCCATTCGATCGCATCGTCGGAGGTGTAGAGCGTGGTCGAATGGCGTTCCGGGCTGACCGAGCAGGTCGTCATCAGATAACGGTCGCCGACCTTGCTGATCCGCGCATCCTCGACGCCGTAGCATTGATAGGAAGCGCGCGGCGCGATTGCCCGGTCATAATGAACCGCCACGACACCACGCCCGTCAGCGGAGAGTTCGACCGGCAACAGCCAGGAGAGCGAGGTCAGCGCCATCACCTTCCAGCCGCCGCCGCGCATCATGAATTTTCGCGGGTCGGCCGTGTCGACGAAATCGAGCGGCCAAGCGTCGAGCGTGTAGTCGCCGCCCTTGTCACTGGCTTCCCAGCGGATCGCATGGATATGCCCATCGACGATCGGCGTGCGCAGCGCCTCGGCGACACGCACCATCAGCAGCAGGTTGCCGTGGGGCAGCCGGGTCATGCCCGGATTGAACGCCCCCAGCACATAGGTCTCGGCGTCGATCTTGCCGGCGAGCGGCGAGCGCGAGAGTTCGACGTCGCGCGGCGAGAAAACGAGGCGGTCGAAGCGAAAACTCATGGCTGGCCCTGCGCAGTTGGTGGTGAGATGCCGGGCATGCCCGCCACGATGTCGTGCCGGAGAGACGCGTTCAGGCGGCGACAGGTTCCGCCATGACGCGCGCCAGCAAGCGATCGATCGCGCTTGCGGCCTCGGGTTCGTCGAGCGTCGGGGCGTGGCCGACATCGGGCACGGTCACGAGCTCGCCGCGATCGAGCGCCATCAGCATCCGGTCGGCGGTCGCTGCGCCGAGCACGTCCGAGCGGGCGCCGCGGACGATCAGCGTCGGCACCTGCTTCAGATGCTCGAAAGCGCGCCACATGTCCGGCCCCGCCTCGTTGCCGGGCACGCGGAAGGGCTCGGCGATCTTCATGTCGTAATCGAGCACGATCCTCCCCGAGCTGTTGAGGCGGTAGAGCCGCTTGGCCATCGCGAGCCAATCCTCGATCGCGTAGTTGGGATAGACGTGATCATTGACCTCGGCGACCGCGCGGGCGGCGTGCATCCAGGTCGGCCAGGTATAGGATTTGCCGACATAGGTGCGGATCCGGCCGAGCCCCGCCGGCTCGATCTCAGGCCCGACATCGTTGAGCAGCGCGCCGGCGATCGTCACGCGGCCGCTGGCGGCAAGCAACATGGCGACGATGCCGCCGAGAGAGGTGCCGAAGACGACACAGGAGGTGATCGCCAGCTCCGCAAGCAGCGCCCCGACGTCGCCGACATAGGTCAGCGGGACATAGCTCATCGGATCCTTGGCATAGTCGCTCTTGCCGCGGCCGCGGAAATCGACCGCGATCACCCGCCAGTCGGGCGAGAGCCGCGCCGCCAGATCCTCGAAGTCGCGCGCATTGCGGGTCAGGCCCGGCAGGCACAGGATCGGCGGGCGACCTTCAGGGCCGGGATAGTCGCGATAATGCAGCTTGAGCCCGTCGTCGGACACCCAGTAACGATCTTCATAGGTCGGCATGGTTGCGTCCCGCGGTTGGCACCCCCCATATCGCCGGATGAGCAATCGCCCGCAAGCATATCGACCCGAAACCGCAATCCTTGAATTGGGCGACCGATTCTACGATCCCGTCGAGGCGGCCGACTTTCCCGAAACCCGGCTGCGTTTCCGCAATGATCGGGCCGCGACGGGCGTCGGTCTCGACGGATTGAGCGATGACGAATGGGTCTCGCATTTCGGGCGGTTCGTGCCGCTCGAGGGTAGCCTGACCCGGCCGCTGGCACTGCGCTATCATGGCCATCAGTTCCGCGTGTACAATCCCGAGATAGGCGACGGCCGGGGCTTCCTGTTCGCCCAATTGCGCGATGGATCCGACCGGCTGATGGACCTCGGCACCAAGGGATCGGGCCAGACGCCGTGGAGCCGGTTCGGCGATGGCCGGCTGACGCTCAAAGGCGGGGTGCGCGAGGTGCTGGCGACCGAGATGCTCGAGGCGCTCGGCGTCGAGACATCCCGCAGCTTCTCGCTGATCGAGACCGGCGAGGCGCTGGAGCGCGGCGACGAGCCCTCCCCTACCCGCTCGGCGGTGCTGGTTCGGCTGAGCCACGGCCATATCCGGATCGGCACCTTCCAGCGCCTGGCCTATGAACGCAATGAGGAGGGGATGCGGCGGCTGATCGCCTATGTCCTGCGGCATTTCTACGGCGAGGAAGCGGGCGAGGATGCCCCGGCCCGCCTCCTGAACCATGTCGTCGGGCGCACCGCGACATTGGCGGCGCGCTATATGGCCGCCGGATTCGTTCACGGCGTGCTCAACAGCGACAATATCAACGTGACCGGCGAGAGCTTCGATTACGGGCCGTGGCGCTTCGCGCCGACCTGGGACCCGGGCTTTACCGCCGCCTATTTCGACCATGCCGGGCTCTATGCCTTTGGCCGGCAGCCCGAGGCGATCCATTGGGACGCGATGCAGCTCGCGGTGTCGCTCAGGCTGGTGAGCGAAGCGCCGCCGCTGATCGAGGTGCTCGAAGGGTTCGGCGCGCGCTATCAGCCGGCGGTGTCGGCGGCGATCCTGTGGCGGCTCGGCATGCGCCCGCGCGATCCGGAGAGCGACCGGGCGCTGGTGCAGGCGATCGAGAAGGCGTTGCGGGCCGAAGACGCGTCGATCGATCGCTTCTTCTTCGACGGCTATGGCGGGGTGCTGCCCGAAACCTATGGCGCCGCGTTCGACGAGGTGCGGGCCAGCCTTGGCGGCTATGAAGCGCGGGCTTCGCGCGACCATGTCTATTGGCAAGGGGAACCCTGCTCGATGCAGATCGACGAGGTCGAAGCGATCTGGTCGGCGATCGACCAGCGGGACGACTGGGCGCCGTTCAACAGCAAGGTCGCCCGCATTCGCGAGATGGGTGCTGCGCTGGCGGCGTGATTGCTGCGCAGCAGCCCAGTGGAATTCCCGAAAAAACTAAGGCAAGAGCGCTAAGATGGCGTCCGAAATCATTTCGACAGAACCCGCGACCGGCGCGATTCTATGGCAACATCCGATCGGCGATGTCGATGCCGAGGTTGCGCTTGCCCGTGCAAGCTGGGCCGAATGGGCTGCCCGGCCCCTCACCTACCGGATCGAGACGCTGCGCCGTTTCGCCAATGTAGTACGCGCGCGCGCCGACAGTTTTGCCGACCTGATCGCCCGCGAAACCGGCAAGCCGTTGTGGGAAGCGCGCACCGAGGTCGATTCGGTGATCGCCAAGGTCGATATCTCGGTGTCGGCCTATGCTGAGCGCACCTCGCAGCGCAGACTGGACGCGCCGATGGGATCGCGCATGGCGCTGCGCCACAAGCCGCACGGCGTGCTGGCGGTGCTCGGGCCGTATAATTTCCCGGCGCATCTGCCCAATGGCCATATCGTCCCCGCCCTGCTCGCGGGCAATGCGGTCGTGTTCAAGCCCTCCGAGAAGACGCCCGCGGTCGGCGCCTTCCTGGTCGAATGCTTCCATGCCGGCGGGGTGCCCGAGGGATGCGTGAGAGTGCTGATCGGCGGCCCGGCCGAGGGCAAGGCGCTCGCCGCGCATGACGGGATCGACGGGCTGCTGTTCACCGGCTCGGCGACAACCGGCCTCGCGCTCAACCGCGCCTTCGCCAGCCGGCCCGAGAAGATCCTGGCGCTCGAGATGGGGGGCAACAACCCGATTGTGGCCTGGGATACGCCCGATCTCTATTCAGCCGCGGTGGTGATCGTTCAATCTGCCTTCACCACGGCCGGGCAGCGCTGCACTGCCGCCAGGCGGCTGATCATCGACGAGAAGCTCTACGACCCGCTGGTCGCCGAGGTGAACAAGCTGATCGGCCGGATCATCGTCGGCGAGCCGCACGCGAAGCCAGCCCCCTTCATGGGCCCGGTGATCGACAATCAGTCAGCCGACATGCTGACCGAGAGCTTCCTCGAGCTGATGATGCGCGGCGGCCGCCCGATCCGGCATCTCGAACGCGCGGTGGAGGGCCTGCCCTTCCTGAAGCCGGCGCTGATCGACACGACCGAGGTGCGCGACCGCCCCGATATCGAGCTGTTCGGGCCGATCCTCCAGGTGATCCGCGCGAAGACCTTCGAGGAGGCGATCGCCGAGGCGAACAACACCCGCTACGGCCTGTCGGCATCCCTGCTCAGCCAGGATCCCGATCTTTACGACCAGTTCTGGGCGAATGCGCGCGCGGGGATCGTGAACTGGAACAAGCCGACCAATGGCGCCTCGTCGGGCGCGCCGTTCGGCGGGATCGGCTGGTCGGGCAATCACCGGCCCAGCGCCTATTATGCGGCTGACTATTGCGCCTATCCGGTGGTCTCCTCCGAGGCTGAGCAGGCACGGGCGGTGATCGGGATCGGGCTGACGGAAGAATAGCGGCGGTCGACATGCGAGGGCCGCGCTTCGTCGAGCGGTCATGATGTTCTTCGAATCGACGCGCGACGCCCTTGCGCTCGCGCTCGCGCTCGATCGAACGATGCGGGCGACGCTGCTGACATAGCCGCACTTCCCTGTTCCCGACCCGGAACAGCGAAAAAACAGCGAAAGAAATTTTTTTACGCTGTTTTCGGTCGGTTTGTTGGAAATATTATCATTTACTAACAATGGTTTATAGATCGCTTTCGCTGTTATTCGATAACAGGGAAAGTCTGGCGCGGAACAGCGAAGTCGCGTGACGGTAACAGCGAAAGGCCCGGCGCATAACAGCGAAGCCCGATTCAACAGTGCGGCAAAAACGGCTTTGGTGATGCGGTTCTTCATCATCGGAGCTCTGACATGACGGCACATAAAGTTGAATCGAGCGAGGGAATTGGCGAGATTGCTGCGGCGATTGCGCCCCATGACTGGAAGATCGGCCGGGGAAAGCCGCCCGTCGAGCACCAGTTTCCGAAAGGGCGATCGGGCAATCCGGCGGGCCGACCGCGCCGCTCCGGCGCGCCGGGCGACCGGCTGCGCGGCGCCGATGAGCCGACCCGGCAGGTGATCCTTCGCGAGGCCTATCGTACGGTCGAGGTGCGCGAGGGGGACACCGTGCTCAACCTCTCAATGAACGAGGCGGTGTTTCGCGCCATCGGCGTGGCTGCGCTGAACGGCAACCAGCGCGCGCAGGAGCGCTGGGCAGCGATGGTGCAGGCGGCGGAACATGAGCAGAAGCGGGCGCAGCTGGCGATCTTCAACGTGATCGAGCGCGAGGAGAAGGAGCGCGCCGCGAAGCGGCGGGAGTGGCTCGAGGCTGAGGACGACTATGATCCCTATGCCGAGGAGATCATCGTCGATACGCGATCGGGATCAGTGGTGATCCGGGACGTTGGGGACGGGGATGAGCGTTGAGGCGAGATCCCGGTAGGGATATCCCCCGCCCGGCTTAGCGATCATGCGACCTCGGCCTGGAATGAGCGTTGCGTATCTGGTGTTTTTTGGGCTGCTTCAGACTGAGAATATAGGCGATGACGTCATTCGCCTTTCGATCCGACACGATAAAATTCGGCATTGTCGGATGGGACGAACGCAGAAACGCGAGAAGGGAGATTCTGGTCGTGCTCGGCATCTGGGCGATATCGGCGAAATCGGGAGCCTCGCCGATTTGACGCAGAACCCCCGGACGCGGCACGACGACATGGCATTCAGCGCAAACCGTCTGCGCCAGTTCCCGGCCGGCGCGGACATCGCCGGGGTGACCCATGGTCTTCCCGTGGGCGGAAAGCGCTGCCGCCGCCGCTGCAAGGGCGATACTGGCTATGACGAAACCCGGCTTCATTCCCATTCTCCTGTCGCGTTGCCTGAACGTCGCGGATGTCGATGCGGGCGGCGCCCCCGCGGCTCGATTGCTCCCCCGGGGAGCGTCTCCGACCGTCGTGCTAGAACGGAATGTTTCGCGCCCGCATTTCGTGCTCCACCGCTTCAAGGAGAGGCGACGGGTTCTTCCTTTCCTGATCGGTAGCCGTCTCCCAGGTGTCCATCAGCTCATCGTCATTCATTTTCCTGGCCTCGGCGGCATAGGCCAGAATGTCTTGATCAGGATCGGTCATCGCAGGAACTCCCTTCAGAGGCACGCGGGTGCCCAGCGCCGTCGGTGACAAGGGCGGGCACTTCAGGGTCGAGCTTCATTCGGCTTCTCCACTATCGCCGTCACAGGACAGCACGACGCCCCTGCCGTCACTTCGTAATCCTACTGAGAGCAGCGCCATCCGGGGCTCCCAGCTGTCCGTTATGGTGCGAGGCGTGATTATCCTGCGACTAGGATCGCTGGCCGCCACCGCGACAGTGATGGCTGAGGAAGCGCTGTGTCACGCGGCGCCGTAACGCCCGTACCGCGAAAGCTGACGACGGATATTCGAGCGGCCATAGCAGGTTCAGCCTTACGCCTCGAACAGCGTCGTCACGTCTGCTTCGGTGAGCGCAGAGCCGATCTGGCCGTCGCGATCGAACAAGCTATCGGCCAGGGCGCGCTTCCGCGCTTTCAATTCGCCCATCTTCTCTTCGATAGTGCCCGCAGCCACCAGCCGGTAGACGAAGACCGACTTGTTCTGACCAATCCGATGTGCGCGATCTATGGCCTGTTCCTCGACCGCCGGATTCCACCATGGATCAAAAATGATCACCGTGTCCGCCATTGTCAGATTGAGCCCGACGCCACCCGCCTTCAAGCTGACCAGGAAAACGTCACAGGCGCCGCTCTGGAACCGATCGATCGCGCCCGGGCGGTCCCTGGTATCCCCGGTCAGCAAGCTATAGTCGATCGACGCCGCGTCGAAGCGCGCCTGGACGAGAGCAAGCATTGAGGTAAATTGCGAAAAAACGAGAATCTTGCGCCCTTCGCTCAGCAACTCGTCCACCATTTCCATCAACCGTTCCAGCTTCGCCGAAGGGCGGTCGATGCCGTCATCGAGCTTGAGCAGTTTCGGGTCACAACAGACCTGGCGCAGCTTCAGCAATGCTTCCAAAACGATGATATGGCTCTTCGCCAACCCGCGATCCTTGATCGCCTTTTGCACCTTGGCGGACATGGAAACGCGGATTGAATCATAGAGGTCGCGCTGCTTGCCCTCGAGCAGGACGGTTTCGACAATCTCGGTCTTGGGCGGCAGCTCGGTGGCGACCTCGGCCTTTGTCCGGCGCAGCAGAAACGGCTTGACCCGGCGTGTCAGCGCCATCGACCGGCCGGCATCGCCGCGCTTTTCAATCGGGGTCCGCCAGTTGCGGGCAAATGCCGCCTTGTCGCCGAGATAGCCGGGATTGACGAAACTCATCAGCGACCAGAGTTCCCCCAGATGATTCTCCATCGGCGTTCCGCTCAAACAGAAGCGGTGCCTGGCCGCGACGGTGCGCAACCATCGGGTGGTAGCAGCATTGGGGTTCTTGATCGTCTGCGCCTCGTCGAGGATCGCCATGTGCCAGGTCCGCGCGAGCAGTGTTTCATGATCGCGCGCGATCAACGGATAGGTGGTCAGGACGACATCATAATCCGCGATATCGGCAAAGCTCTGCTGGCGTGTCGCGCCGTGCAGAATCAGCACCTTCAGATCCGGCGCGAACTTCCGCGCCTCGTTGAACCAGTTCGCCATCAGGCTGGTCGGGGCGACGATGAGCGACGGATCGGCACAGGCGCCTCTCGCCTTTTCCAGCGCGAGCAAGGCAAGAATCTGCACGGTTTTGCCGAGACCCATGTCATCGGCGAGGATCCCGCCCAACCCGCTCTCGCGCAGCAGATCGAGCCACGCGACCCCGTGCGCCTGATAGGGCCGAAGCACTGCCTTGAAGGTGTCGGGCATGCCCGGCTCCGGGATCCCGCCGGTGCCGAGCAAGCTCGCCATGCGACGCAGATTGTCCGCGCCCTTGAAGGTAAAAGTCTCGTCCTCCAGCGCGAGCAGCGGCACGAGATCGGCGCGGGAGAGTTTGATCTTTCCCGAAGCGTCGATGAAGGATCCGTTCAGATTCAGCGCATGGAGCGCCAATATCAGCGGCAGGAAACGCTCGGCCGCCAGCGCGAGGTATCGTCCATCCGCCATCGGGAGGTAAAGATCGCCTCCCTCCTCGGCCATCCCCTGAAGCAGTGCCGGCGTGAAGCCCGGATTCCCGACCAGTGCGGCCAGGATCGGCGCGAGATCGCGCCTTTCACCGTCGATCTCGATGCCCAGGTCAAGCTCGAACCAATCGATACCAGTGCTTTCGAACCCGGCATCGAAGCCATCCGAGGATTTCGCCAGCCGATAGGGAAAGTCGTCATCGATCTGGATGTCGAAGCCGCGCGCCCGCAACCCATTCGCATAGTGGTTGAGAAAGTCGAGCCAATCATGCGGCTCGGCAAGCGTGAAGTCGCCATGATGAGTGCCGTCGAGATAGGGGTACACGGTGCGCGCATCGACGAAATCGCTCTCCTTCAATAGCTTGAGCGCCTCATTTTCCCGGCCGCGTTGGCGCCTGATCTCGAAGAGACGCCCGCCGTGGAAAACCTCGAGTTTCATGGCCTTTTCCAGCCTGGCGATCTCGACCGGGCCGTATCGGAAACCGAGACGCGCCACCGGCATCCGAGCCGGCGGCTCGCGACCATAATAATAGCCATATGTCGGCCGACGCCCGAGGCCGAGGCGCAACACGGGCGTCGGGTCCCCCGAGATCGTCACTGCGGGCTCCGGCTCGGACGGTAGAAGATCGGGACGGATATCGGGCAATTTCTGACCGAGGCTGCGGGCTACCAGGGCCACCTGATGCGGCGCGAGGGCGGGCGCCTCGAGGAACTGGTGTGCGAGCCGCGCCGGCAGGCCGAGCTCGACGGGCCCGATCATGCCCGCCTTCTCGTCGATATATACCGGTGGTTCGGCGTTGAGGGTGATCGCGCCATCCACGATCAGATGGGGCCGGACGCCGGCCGCGCTGGCCAGTTTCCATTCGATGCGCCCCTGTCGCGTTTCTCCCCAGCTGAGCGGCGCCCGCTTGTGATCGAGCCAGTAAGCGCGCCCCGTCTCCGTCATCTGTCGCAGGAGGTCCGTCGATCGTACCGGCTGGCCGCCATAATAAATTCCGTAGCCGGTCCGCTCGCGCGAGAGAGCGCCGATAATCTCGATATCAATGTCGCGGTAATATTTCGCCGCGCGATCCGGATCGAAACCGGACAGGCTGGGCGAGCTCACGTTATTGGACAGGCTGCCGCCCTTGAGCAGCCTCGCCGACAGCAGGGACAGCGCCGGGTGCGGTATTTGCTGCCCAAGTGCCTCGGGTTTGAGGATATAGAGCAGCCTTTGCACGACATCGGCCGGATAATCATTGCCCCGCGACGCTTTGCCGATTCGCTCCAGCCATGCGGTAATTTCGAAGGGCAGCGGCTGGTTTGCGGATTGCGTCGCCGCCGATGACATTGCGGAGATGGGCGCGGGGGAAACGGTGCCGGCGGCGCTCCACCGTCCCGACAAGGCTTCGAGCAGGGTTGCCGCGACATGCTTGCAATTATAGCCGACGGGGCAAGTACAATCGCCGATAATATCATCGAGCCCGTCATCCCCGCGCTCCAGCGTGATATCGACTGAATAGACCTCGCGACCCGAACCCCGCACTTTCGAGGTGACCTGAGTAGCGTCATCGCTGATCCTGAGCGCTGCGACCCGGCCCTGCGCTTGATAGGCGCGCCCTTTTTCGAATGCGGAGCGCGAAACAAAATCCGCGACCTCCTCCCTACTCACGATATTGGGAAGCACGGTGCCCTTTCGCTCGCAGTTCAACGCGTCGGGAAGGTCATATACCCTCTCATGACGCGGACGGGACAGCCAAATAACCCTGGGCCTCACCCGCGCCAACGCCATCGAGTCAACCGGGCGGGCATCCCTGCCGATTCTACCCCCGACACTATCATTGAGACCAGGGGCTGTCACCGCAAGTGGCGAGCTTTGCCCCGGCCTGACCCGGTAATTTCAAACTGACCCACTGCCGGAAAGGGCATGGCGCTTCCAATTCGTCCACCCCTCGCTATCCTCCTGTCCAACGATAGACAGAAGGGGAAGCCATGCTCAATCGACGGGAGCTGGTCGGCGCCGGAGTCGCGCTGACAGTCGCCACGCCCAGCCTGGCCGCGAAGGGAGCCGACCGGTTCGTCCGGCGCGCCGGCACCCATTTCACGGTCGGCGGCAAGCCCTGTCATTATGCCGGGGCGAACATGTGGTACGGGGCCTGGCTAGGCGCCGACGCGGCCTATGGCGATCGCGCGCGGTTGCGGCGCGAGCTCGATACGCTGGCGGCGATGGGCGTCACCAATTTGCGGGTGCTTGCCTCGTCCGAGGACTCGCCGCTGCTGCACGCGGTTTCGCCGGCGATGCATGACAAGCAGGGCCGTTATAACCAGGCGCTGCTCGGCGGGCTCGATTATCTGCTGGCCGAGATGGCCAAGCGGAACATGCGCGCGGTGCTCTACCTGACCAATTTCTGGGAATGGTCAGGGGGCATGATGACCTATCTCAGCTATGTGAATGGCGGCCATTACATCAACAATGGCGACCCGGCGCATCCCTGGCCTGAATTCCCCGATGCGGTCGCGGCCTTTTATCACACGCCCGCCGCGATGGCGCTGTTCCGCAAGCATGTCCATGTCATGGTCGGACGCACCAACAGCGTCACCAGGGTGGCCTATGCCGATGATCCGACGATCATGGCGTGGCAGCTCGGCAACGAGCCCCGGCCCGGCGGCAGCGACAGGGTCGGCCTGCCCAATCTGCCCGCCTTCCATGCCTGGGTGCAGAGCAGCGCGAGGCTGATCAAGACGCTTGCGCCCCACCAGCTCGTCTGCACCGGCAGCGAGGGGCTGAAGGGGTCGCTCGAACGCGAGGAGATCGTCAAGGCGACCCACGCGATCCCCGAGATCGACTATCTCACCTGCCACGTCTGGCCGCTCAACTGGGATTGGGTGAATGCCGCCGACCTGGTCTCGACCGAGGCGTCGGGCGCGGCGAAGATCACTGCCTATGTCGATGCGCATATCCGGATCGCGAACGATCTCGGCAAGCCGCTGGTGATCGAGGAATTCGGCTATCCGCGCGACGGCGGCAGCTATGATGCGCACGCGACCACGGCCTTCAAGGACCGGTTCTACCGCCAGATCTACGGCGCGGTGGAGGCGAATGTGGCCATCGGCGGGCCGATCGCCGGCACCAATTTCTGGGCGTGGAGCGGCGAAGGGCGCCCGGCCCATGCCGATTATCGCTTCGTGCCCGGCGACACCTCCTGGCTCGGCGATCCGCCGCATGAGCCGCAGGGCTGGTACAGCGTGTTCGATTCGAACCTGACGACCATTGCCGTCATTCGCGAGCACGCAGCGACGTTGGCCGGAGTCATCGGCGCGAAGGCCATGGCATAGATTCACTAAGGGCGCCCCAAGCAACCGTCGGTTGCGGTTGCGAGGTCGCGGCCGCATCTGCGCTGCATGGCAAGTCTCCTCGATCCAACCGCGCGCGGGCGCGTCATCCTGGTCGGCGCAGGGCCCGGCGACCCCGGCCTGCTCACCGTTCGCGCGGTCGAGGCGCTGAAGAGCGCCGATATCGTCGTCCATGACGGGCTGATCGATCCGCGCGTGCTCGATCTTGCGCCCGCCGCGGCGCAGCGCATCTCGGTCGCGAAACGCCGGTCGCGGCACACGCTCTCGCAGGAAGCGATCAACGCGCTGATCGTCGCGCATGTGAAGACCGGCGCGATCGTCGTGCGGCTGAAGGGCGGCGATCCCTTCATCTTCGGGCGCGGCGGCGAGGAAGTCGAGGCGGTGCGGGCGGCCGGGTTGCCGGTCGAGGTGATCCCGGGCGTATCCGCCGCGCTCGGCTGCGCCGCCGAGGCGATGCTCCCCCTCACCCACCGCGACCATTCGAGCGCGGTCAGCTTCGTGGCCGGCCAGTGCAAGGGGCTGACCGATCAGGACTGGTCGGGGCTCGCCGGCAAGGGCCGAACGCTGGTCATCTATATGGGCGTCGCGACGGCGAACGAGATTGCCGACAAGCTGATGCGCGATGGCGTCGCGCCGGACATGCCGGTCGCGGTGCTCGAGCGCGGCACGCTCTCGGGCAGCCGCGCGATCAAGACCCTGCTCGCGGATCTCGGATCGATGGTCGACCGCGAGAAGGTGGCAAGCCCGGCGATCATCGTGGTGGGCGAGGTCGTCGACCTGTCGGACGCCCAGGACAAACTCGGCCGCTGGGCCCGAATATCGGAGAGTGTTGCGTGAAATTGCTGACGGGAAACGATCTGCCGACCGGCGACGTGATCTGGTGGACCGGCGAGGGCTGGTCGCGCCATGTCGAGGACGCAGTCGATGTCGGCGACAAGGGTGAAGCGATCGCGAGCAGCGAGCAGGGCAGCCAGCGCGTGAACGGCGCCTATGTGATCGACGCGACCATGACGCCCGAAGGCCCGCGCCCCGCCCATATCAAGGATCGCATCCGCGCGCTTGGCCCGACGGTGCGGCTCGACCTGACATTGAAGCCCGCCGATCCGTCGGCCGGAAGCTGGGTGATCTGACATGTACAAATATGACCGCTATGATCAGGCGATCGTCGATGCGCGCGTCGACGAGTTCCGCGACCAGACCAAGCGCCGCCTCGCCGGCCAGCTCACCGACGACCAGTTCAAGCCGCTGCGGCTGAAGAACGGGCTCTACCTCCAGCTCCACGCCTATATGCTGCGCGTGGCGATTCCCTATGGCACGCTCGACAGCCGCCAGATGCGGATGCTCGGGCACATCGCGCGCAAATATGATCGCGGCTACGGCCATTTCACCACGCGGCAGAACATCCAGTATAACTGGATCAAGCTCGAACAGGCGCCCGATATCCTCGCTGACCTGGCGACGGTCGAGATGCACGCGATCCAGACCAGCGGCGAGAGCATCCGCAACGTCTCGTCGGATCAATATGCCGGCGCCGCGGCCGACGAAATCGCCGATCCGCGGCCCTGGGCCGAGCTGATCCGCCAGGCGACGACCTTCCACCCCGAGTTCAGCTACCTGCCGCGCAAGTTCAAGATCGCGGTGACCGCGGCTGACGAGGATCGCGCTGCGATCCGGCTGCACGACATCGGCCTGAAGCTGGTGAAGAATGCGGCCGGCGAGCTCGGCTTCGAAGTCTATATCGGCGGCGGCATGGGGCGCACGCCGTTCGTGGCACCGCTCATCCGTCCGTTCCTGCCGGTCGACAATCTGTTCAGCTATTGCGAGGCGGCGCTGCGCGTGTGGAACCGCTGGGCGCGGCGCGACAATATCCACAAGCAGCGGATCAAGATCCTCGTCCATGATCTCGGCGCCGAGGAATTCACGCGCCAGGTCGAAGAGGAATGGCAGGCGATCCTGGTCAACAAGTCGGACGTGCCCCGCGCCGAGTTCGATCGCATTGCCGCCTATTTCGTGCCGCCGCCGTTCGAAACCGGCCTGTCGGACGAGGTCGACCGCACCGACCCCGATTTCGCCGTCTGGCTCGACCAGAATGTCCATGCCCACAAGGCGCCCGGCTATGGAATCGTCAACATCAGCCTGAAGCCGATCGGCGGCATCCCCGGCGACGCGTCGGCCGAGCAGATCGACCTGATGGCCGATCTGGCCGAGCGCTATTCGTTCGACGAGCTGCGGGTGACTCATGCGCAGAACATCGTCCTGCCGCATGTCCGCAAGGCCGATCTCCATGCCGTGTGGCAGGCGCTCGACGCAGCCGGGCTCGCCAACGCCAATCTCGACCTGATCAGCGACATCATCGCCTGCCCGGGGCTCGATTATTGCAGCCTCGCCAATGCGCGCTCGATCCCGATCGCGCAGAAGATCGGCACGCGCCTCGCCGGCAAGCAGCGCGACCTGGGCGAGCTGAAGCTCAAGATCAGCGGCTGCATCAATGCCTGCGGGCATCACCATGCGGGCCATATCGGCATCCTCGGCGTCGACAAGAAAGGCACCGAAAATTACCAGCTGCTGCTCGGTGGATCGGGGGCTGAGGATGCGAGCCTCGGCCGCATCACCGGGCCGGGTTTCGACGAGGACGGAATCGTCGATGCCGTCGAGAAGGTGACCGACGTCTATCTCGGCATCCGCGAGGAGGGAGAGCGCTTCCTCGACACCTATCGCCGCGTTGGCCTCAATCCCTTCAAGGAGGCGCTTTATGGATAAGGCCCCAATGTCCGGCTCTCAAGAGAACCGGTGGCTGCGCTTCCGCGACGACGAAGCTCATGAGGAGCCGGCCGTCACGCTCGACGCCTTTCTCGACCAGGCCGATGCGAGCGCCGTGCGCCTCGAATCGGGCGACGATGCGCGGCTGCTGATCCCGCATCTCGGCCGGATCGCGCTGGTCGAAGTGAGCTTCCCCCGTTTCCGCGACGGGCGCGGTTACTCCTCGGCCCGGATCCTGCGCGAAGCAGGCTATACGGGCGAGCTGCGCGCCGAGGGCGATGTGCTGGTCGACCAGATGCTGTTCATGCGGCGCTGCGGCTTCGACAGTTTCGCGCCGCACGCCGAGATCGACCCGGCGACGCTCGATGCCGCGCTGAGCCGGTACGATTATTTCTATCAGTCCGCCGCCGATGGCGCGGTGCCGGTATGGAAGCTGCGGCATGGCTGAGGCAGCACGCAAGCTCGACATCGTCGATGTCCGGCCGGCCTTTACCCAGGCCGATGCCGATGCACTCAACGCGCGCTTTGCGGGCGTCGAGACGCTGACGATGCTCAAGGCGCTGTTCGCGGAGGGCATTCTCGGCACGACCGCCGTGGTATCCTCGTTCGGCACCGAGAGCGCGGTGCTGCTCCACCTCGTGGCGCGGGCCGACCGGAGCGTGCCGGTGATCTTCGTCGACACGCTGAAGATGTTCCCCGAAACGCTTGCCTATCGCGAGCAGTTGATCGCCGCGTTCGGAATCGAGAATAGCTGGGTTGTCGAGCCCGATGCCGCGGTGCTGGCGGCGAAGGACGACAAGGGCCTGCGCTGGTCCTATGATCCCGATGGCTGTTGCGAGATCCGCAAGGTCGAGCCGCTGAAGCGCGCCAAGGCCGGGCTCGACAGCTGGATTTCCGGGCGCAAGGCGTTCCAGTCGGTCACGCGCCAGAATCTGCCACGCTTCGAAGTCGAGGACGGCCGGCTCAAGATCAACCCGCTGGGCGACTGGGTGAAGCCCGATCTCGAGGCCTATTTCACCGAGCATGACCTGCCCCGGCATCCGCTCGAGGCGGAAGGATATCTGTCGATCGGCTGCCAGCCCTGCACCAGCAAGGTCCAGCCGGGCGAGGACCCGCGCGCGGGCCGCTGGCGTGGGTGGGAAAAGGTCGAGTGCGGGATTCACGTGGCTGAGAAGCTCGGGGAAGAGCCGGTTTTCTGAGCTTCAAGCCCCTCCCCTTCAGGGGAGGGGCTTTTTTGTTCAATACCCCACGAAATCCGAGAAGCGCGTCACGCTCGGCTCGAACTTCAGAATCACCTTGCCCGTCGCGCCGTGGCGCTGCTTGGCGATGATCAGCTCGGCCAGGCCGAACACCCGCTCCATGTCGGTCGCCCATTGCGCGTGATCTTCGAAGATCTTCGCGCTGTCCCCTTCCACCGGCCGTTTGGGCTCCTTGGCCGCGACATAATAATCCTCGCGGTACACGAACATCACGATATCGGCGTCCTGCTCGATCGAGCCCGATTCGCGCAGATCCGAGAGCTGTGGGCGCTTGTCCTCGCGCTGCTCGACCGCGCGACTGAGCTGGGAGAGCGCCATCACCGGCACGTTCATGTCCTTGGCGAGCGTCTTCAGGCCGCGGCTGATCTCCGAGATTTCCTGCACGCGCCCGTCGCTCGAGGCTCTCGCCGAACCGGTCAGCAGCTGGAGATAGTCGACCACCACCAGGCCGATCTGGTTGTTGTGCCGCCGCTGCAGCCGCCGCATCCGCGTGTGAAGCGCGCCGATGGTGAGGCCGGCCGTGTCATCGATGAAGAGCGGCAGATTCTCAAGGTCGGCCGCGGCCGCGGCGAGCTGGTTGAACTCGGCGCGGCTGATCTTGCCCATGCGCAGCGCCTCGGAGCTGATCCGCGCCTGTTCCGACAGGATACGAGTCGCGAGCTGGTCGGCCGACATTTCGAGGCTGAAAAAGGCGACCTTGGCGCCGACCGATTCCTCGGGCGCGATGCCGTCATTCATGTCGCGCATCCAGCGCTGCGCCGCGTTGAAGGCAATGTTGGTGGCGAGCGAGGTCTTGCCCATGCCGGGGCGGCCGGCGAGGATCATCAGATCCGAATGATGCATGCCGCCGATCTTGGCGTTGACGCTGTCGAGGCCCGTCGTGATGCCCGAGAGATTACCGCCCGAATTGAGCGCGCGCTGTGCCATCTTGACCGCCATGGTCGTCGCCTGGGCGAAGGTCTTGACCTGGCTCTCGGTGCCGCCGTCCGCCGCGACCTTGAACAATTCCTCCTCGGCCAGCTCGATCTGGGCGCGCGGGTTGACTTCTTCCGAGGTGTCGAGCGCGCGATCGACCAGTGTTCGCCCCACCGAAACGAGCGTGCGGAGCATCGCCAGATCGTAGATCTGCTTGGCGAACTGCCGCGCGCCGATCAGGCCCGCGCCCGAGCCGGTGAGCTGGGCGAGATAGCTCGGGCCGCCGAGCTCCTTCATCCCCTCGTCCGCCTCGAACATGGGGCGCAGGGTGACGGGCGTGGCGAGCATGTCGGCAGCCCGCGCACTCTTGATCGCGGCGAAGATGCGGCCATGGACCGGCTCGAAGAAATGATCGGGCTCGAGCGTGTCGATCAGATCGTCGGCCAGCCGGTTGTCGATCATCATCGCGCCGAGCATCGCCGCCTCTGCCTCGACATTCTGGGGCAGCGTCGTCGTCACGGGGAGAATCGGGGTCGGGATGAGTGCAGTGGCCATAGCGTCCCATTCCAGAGGTAAGCGCGCCGCTCAAGCAGGTTGCGCCGAACCGGGCCTGTGGAAAGCGTGATACACCAGACTGGGCAATTGTCGCGATACAGGCGCCGCGGCGATTGTCGCGGTGCGGCTTCCCCTTTACGGCAAGCGGATGGCCGATCCCCGGATCATCGATGTCAGTCTCGACGAACGCACCATCCTGTGGCGGTCGGCCGATATCGAGCAGGAACGGCGGATCGCGATCTTCGATCTGATCGAAGGCAATTATTTCAGGCCGGAACGCGCCTATCCCGATGGCTATGAAGGGCCGTACAAGATCGAGCTCGCGGTCGAGGAAGGCCGGCTCGCGATCGCGATCAACCGCGAGGACGGATCCCATCTCGAGACGTTCGTGCTGGCGATGGGGCGGTTGCGCCGCCCGATCAGGGATTATTTCGCGATCTGCGACAGCTATTATCAGGCGATTCGCAACGCGACACCGGCGCAGATCGAGACCGTGGACATGGCGCGGCGCGGTATTCACAATGAGGCTGCCGAGCTGCTCAAGGAAAGGCTGGAGGGCAAGATCGAGATCGATTTCGACACGGCCCGGCGCCTCTTCACGCTGATCTGCGTCCTGCATATCAAGGGCTGAGGATGGGGCTGCGTCTCTGGGGCCGTCGGATCGGGCGGGTCGGCGCGCTGGGCGTGGTTTTAGCGCTGTCCGGCGTCGTCGCCTGGACCTTCGCGCTGAGCTGGCGCCCTTCCGATACCTATCAGTTCCAGGGCCTCGATGTTTCGGAGGCACAGGGGCCGGTCGAGTGGTGGACGGTAAAAGCCGGCGGCGCCGACTTCGCCTATCTGCGCGCGACCAGCGGCGCGGACGGGCGCGATGCGCGTTTCGCGACCAACTGGGCTGACGTCTATGCCACCGGCATGCGGCGCGGCGCGATGCATGTCTATTCGCTGTGCCGGCTCGCCGCCGACCAGGCGAATAATTTCAACACGACCGTGCCGCGCACCGACGATGCGCTGCCCGCCGCGCTCGAAATCGATTTCAGCGACGATTGCCCGTCGCGCCCGGTACGCGACGTTGTGCTGGGCGAGCTTCGGCGCTTCCTGGGGATGGTCGAGGCGCATACCGCCAAGCCGGTGCTGCTCAAGATCAGCAAGCGGTTCGATGCGGCCTATCAGGTGACCGCGGCGATCCAGCGCCCGGTCTGGGCAGTGCAGGATTTCTTTCCGCCCGATTATCCGGCAAGGCCGTGGCGAATGTGGCAGGCGAACGACATGCGGCGGATCGACGGTGTGGACGGGCCAGTGAACTGGGACGTGGTGGCTCCATGATTGCCGAGGACGCATCCCGCCGGCGCCTGATCGCCGCGGCCCGCGAGGCGGCGCTGAACGCTCATGCGCCCTATTCGAACTTCGGGGTCGGCGCCGCCGTGCTGCTCGACGACGACAGCGTGGTGACGGGCACCAATTTCGAGAATGCCAGCTACGGCCTGTCGCTTTGCGCCGAGACGGTCGCGCTGGCGACGGCCAATGCACAAGGGCGGCTGCGCGATGTGGTGGCGATCGGCGTGATCGGCGGCCCGATCGGCGCTGGCGGCAGACCGACGGGCGTGCAGCCGGTCGGGCCGTGCGGCCGCTGCCGCCAGGTGATCAACGAAGCAGCGCAGATGGGCGGGCGCGATATCATCGTCTGGTGTGCGGGCGCCGAGGGTGACACCTATGAGCGGTACCTGCTTTCCGAATTGCTGCCGCACGCCTTTGGGCCGGGGGACCTCGGAATCGGTTGAATTACGGAAGGGCCGGACGACCGCGACGATTTCATTGCGGCGCCTCTTGCCCGTTTCGGCCAATCCCGCGAAAGCAGGGCTGCAGCAGGGAGAGCTCTATGTCGATCATGTCGGACCGGTGGATTCGCGAACAGGCGCTCGCCCACCGCATGATCGAGCCCTTTGTCGACGGCCAGAAGCGCGACGGGTGCATCTCTTACGGCCTGTCCTCCTACGGCTATGACGCTCGGGTTTCGGATGAGTTCAAGATCTTCACCAACATCGACAGCGTGATCGTCGACCCGAAGGATTTCGCGGCGAACAGCTTTGTCGACCGCAAGACTGACGTCTGCATCATCCCGCCGAACAGCTTCGCGCTGGCGCGCACGGTCGAATATTTCCGCGTACCGCGCGACGTGCTGGTGATCTGCCTCGGCAAATCGACCTATGCGCGGTGTGGAATCATCGTCAACGTCACCCCGCTCGAGCCCGGCTGGGAAGGCCATGTGACGCTCGAATTCTCGAACACCACACCGCTGCCGGCCAAGATCTACGCCAATGAGGGCGCCTGCCAGTTCCTGTTCCTCGAGGGCAATGAGCCCTGCGAGACAAGCTATGCCGACCGCGCCGGCAAATATATGGGCCAGCGCGGCGTCACCCTGCCCAGGCTCTGAGGCCGGCGGCCGCTGCCGGAGGCGGCGATCGACAAAAAGAAAGGGCGGCCCCGAAGGACCGCCCCGTCATGTCGACCTGATCGGTTGATCAGAAATCGTTGTAATATTGCTCGTTGCCGATGAAGCCGAGCTTGGTGACGTTCGAACGCTTGATAACCGCAAGCACCTGATCGACCACCTCATATTTCGCCTTGGGATCGGGCTGGAAGTGAAGTTCCGGCTCCGGGTTCATCGTCACCGACTGCTCCAGATATTGCTGGAGCCTGACCCGGTCGACGGGCGTGCCGTTCCAGAAGATCGCGCCCGTGGGATCGATCGAGACCTTGTTCTTCACCGGATCGATCGCCGGCTGCTTCTGGTTCGGGTCGTTGACCGGAAGGTCGACCTTCACCGCATGCGTCTGAATCGGAATGGTGATGATGAACATGATGAGGAGAACCAGCATGACGTCGATAAGCGGCGTCGTGTTGATATCCATCATCGGCTGGCCGTCGTCGCTGCCACCGCTCATTGCCATGTTGTATTACTCCTGAAGCTCTGACCGTTCACGCTCAGCCACCCGTGGGGGGCGGCTGGGAGATGAATCCGACCTTTGCGAAACCAGCCATCTGCATCGTGTAGATCGCGCCGCCAATGCACTGATACGGCGTATTCACGTCACCGCGGATATGCGCTTCAGGCAATTCGAGGCCCGGTGCGCCAACGCCGCCCTGGCGGGCGATTTCGGCTTTCAGCTTGGCAACTGCCCGATCGAGCAGTTCCTGGTGCGTGACCCGGGTCATGCCCCAGTAGATCGCGCACTTTCCGGCCTCGTCGGTATTGATCGAAAGCGAGACGTTTTCGGGCTTCGTCGTCGTCGGATCATATACGACATCGGGAAGCGTCAGCTTCACGGTCTGAAGCACGGCCGGAATCGCGATCATGAAAACGATGAGGAGAACCAGCATGACGTCCACCAAAGGCGTCGTGTTGATGTCCGACATCGGCTTTTCGGCGGAACCACCGCCAGCGCTCATTGCCATTGAAGGATTGTCCTATCTTGCAACCTCGCCGCCGGACCAAATCCCGGCGGCGTGAGACGGGGCAGCGCGTTGGCGCCGCCCCGTTCTGTCATCATGCGCGCGTCTGCGCACCACCGGCCTGGCCAGCCGTCGTGGTAGCAGCCGGCTTGGCAGGAGCACCCTTGCGGGCCGCAACCACCGGGCGAACGCCGCCGTCGGAAGCGAGATAGCCGAGCACGTCGTTCGAGAAGGCAGCGAGGTCTTCCGAGATCGACTTGTTGCGGCGCTGCAGCCAGTTGTAGGCGAGCACGGCCGGCACGGCGACCACGAGGCCGAGTGCGGTCATGATGAGCGCCTCACCGACCGGGCCGGCGACCTTGTCGATCGAAGCCTGACCGGCAGCGCTGATCGCGATCAGCGCGCGGTAAATGCCGAGCACGGTACCGAACAGACCGATGAACGGCGCGGTCGCGCCGACGGTCGCGAGGAAGGCGAGACCGCCGCCGAGCTGCGAGTTGATCGTCGCTTCCGAGCGGGCGAGCGAGCCGTGCAGCCAGTCATGCGCCTCGACCGGATCGGTCAGGCGCGAATGCTGGTCCTGGGCAGCCAGGCCGTCATCGACGATCTGCTTGTAGGCCGAGTTCTTCTCGAGCTTGGCCGAACCCTCGCGCAGGCTGTTCGAATTCCAGAAGGTGGCGCGAACGCGCTTGCCCTGGTTGATGATCTTCTGCTGCTCGAACAGTTTGGTGAACATGATGTAGAAGGAGAAGAACAGGAACAGCGTCAGGATGACAGCGACGGTCCACGAAATCACGCCGCCCTGGTTGAGCGCGTTGAAGAAACCGTACTGGTCCTTGGCATTCTGGGCGGCTGCGGCGCCGGCCGCGAGGGTGGTGGTGAGCATGCGTTATTTCCTATGTCTTGAGCGGTTTTGACTATGACCTCTTGCGCCGCCTGGCGCGGCGAGACCGAAACTATTATTCCTGAAGCTGCCAGCGCACTGGAATGGTTGCAGAAGATGTCATCGGGTTTCCGGCCTGATCAAGCGCCGGCGAGTATCTTCCGCGACGCGTGGCAACACGACAGGTCGTATTGTCGAGATCGGTATTACCGCTCGAAGTGAGAACGGTGCACCCACTGACCCTACCGCTGGTGTCGATCGTGACACGGATGACGGTGCGCCCCTGAACATTCTGGGCGCGTGCCGATGGCGGGTAATCCGTCTCAGCGTTGAACCACGAACCAGGGTTACCCTTAGGCGCGGCCTGTTTGTTGATAACCGGCGGAGGCGGCGGAGGCGGTGCCGCCTTCGGCGTGGGAATGAATACCGGCGGCGGCGTCGGCTGCGTCTGCAGCTGAACCGGCGGCGGATTCGGGTTCTGGACGATCGGCGGCGGCGACACCACGGGCGGCGGCGGCAGCGGCTGGTCTGGCGGCGGCGGGGGCGGCGGCTCGTCCGGCGGTGGGGGCGGCGGCTCCTGGACGTCGAACGCCTTGAGCTTCTCCTGCATTTTCTTCACGTAGTTATACGTGAGCCCGGTTACGAACGCGTACCCCATGGCGAACACCAGCACCGACACAACGACGATGGCGACGACGCGGCTGCCGCTTTGATTACGATCAGCATAAGCCATTCAGAAACGAAACTCCTCTATCCCGACCGGGCCACCGCCTTCGATCCGTGCGTCTGCGATCGTCGACGGGCCGCTCATGGGCTGATGTATCCTTGGACAGCGCCGATCCTATATGACCGGCAAAACCGTGACGCAAACCCTTTGTCTCAAGCAGCACTCGTACAGTCGCCAGGTGGCAGAATTATTTCTGTATAAATCCGGTACTATGCCGTAACCCACCGACGATGATTCCTGTTCCGAGACTCGTTTTTGCAGCGGCGCTGATGGCCCTCACCGGCCCTGTTTTTGCTCAGCAACGCATTCCTCCGACGCCCGAATCGGCCCCGGTTGCCCCCCCTTATGCTGAATATGCCGACCTGGTGCTAGCGGCGCCGGTGATCGTTGACGCAACGATCCACGGGGTGACGCGGCTGAAGGGTCCCGACGCAGCCGGCGTCTTGCCCGGCCAGGCGCGCCTCTATGTCGAAGCTGATGTCCTGGCGCTGATCCGCGGCGACACGCCCCTGCCGCCGCGAATCGCCTATGTGCTTGATGTACCTGTTGATTCTCAGGGGAGACTGCCCAAATTGCGCAAGGCGCGGGTCCTGCTGTTCGCGCGATCGGTCGCGAACAACGCGACCCTCCTCCAGCTGGTCCGGCCGGACGCCCAGCGAAACTGGACGCCGGGCGGCGATTCGCTGACCCGGCGAATCACCCAGGAAGCGCTCGCCCCTGACGCGCCCCCGCAGGTGACCGGGGTCGGCAACGCCTTTCATGTGGCGGGCGATCTTCCCGGAACCGGCGAAACCCAGATATTCCTGACGACCGCCGATGGCCGCCCGGTTTCGCTCGCGATTCAGCGTCGCCAGGACGAGCAGCCCCGATGGTCAGTCGCGCTGAGCGATATTGTGGGTGAGGCAGCTTCGCCGCCGGCGCGCGACACGCTCTTGTGGTATCGCCTCGCCTGTTCGCTGCCGCCCGCCCTGCCCGATTCGAGCCTCAACGCGATGGAATCGGCCGACGCGCAGATCGCGCGCGACGACTATCAACTGGTGATTCGCGCCCTCGGACCATGCGACCGGGGCGGCGCCCTCTAACTTTCGGGCGCAACGACCAGCACCTGGCCGGTTGTGGATCGAGCGACGGCAAGGAAACGGGCCGCAGCTTCGACATGATCGGGCACGGCGCCCTCCCTGATGTCGATCGCGCCGATTCGCGTGGCGGGAGCGCGCTCGATCGCGAGCGGGCCGATCGCTGCGCCGAGCAGCGCGCGGTCCAGCCCCGCGACGCCCGATTCGATCATGAGCATGACGACGGCTCCATCGGCTGCCCGCATTTCATCGACGATGTCGATGATTCCACATCCCGGTTCGGCAACCACGAATGTCGCGGCCGGAATATCCGCCAGCGCCGCGCGGACGGTGGCGGCGATCGTCATCGGCGGTGGCGCACCAGGGTCATGCCGATCGATTCGCCGGCCTCAGCGATCGCCAGCTTGACGATCTTGACCTTCACCCTTGCGACTCGCTTGTCCTGCAGGAACAGGGTCTCGGCGATGTGATCGGCAACCCCCTCGATCAGCGTGAAATGCACGCCTGCCGGCAAAGCGGTCGTCGCCGCATGCTTCAGGTCGAGATAGTTTTTCGAGCTGCGCAGCGGCGCTTCCGGCGCGAATCGCTCCGGACAATCGATATCGACCGAAACCGATATCCTGAGCGGTTGCGGCAGATGAGTCTCTTCGGAATAGATGCCGGTGAGCACCGGTACCACGAGATCATGCACTTCAAGCGTGAGACGGTCGTCCAAGCGCTGCCTTTCCATTGTTGGCGGGCGCCATAGCAGATGGCGTGGCTGACGAAAGACGGGACCGGCGAAAGCCGCCTCAGGCCGCCGCGCTCGGCCGGGACGACGCCGCTGCGTGCCAGCGCAGGATGTTCCGGCTCTCCTCGGATACGGCAAGCTTCGCTGCTTTCGCGAAATCGATCGTCACCAGCGCCGAGATGTCGGCGAAGCTGTAGGCGTCGGTGGCGATCCACTCCCGGTCCTTGAGCCAGGTATCGAGCGCCTCGGTGAACGCTTCCCACATGATGACACCCCGCGCCGAAAGCTCCGGAATCTGCGGAACCGACGGCCATTTGCCGGGAAGGCCCCGATCCTCGAAATTCGGCCTGGCGTTGCGCAGCGCATAGACAGCGGCGGCATAGCCGTCCGATTCGATTCGGCGCGTCCAGGATTCGATTCGGCCGATATCGAGCGGTGTCTCACCGAACAGCGATGGCTCGGGCTGAATTGCTTCGAAATAGCGGCAGATCGCAGCCGATTCGCAGATCACCTCGCCATCGTCCAGCTCGAGCGCGGGCACGGCGCCGCGCGGATTGACGGCGAGATAGGGGTCGCTGAGCTGTTCGTTCTGGCGCAGATCGACCATCACGCGCTCGATTTCGATCCCCTTCTCGGCGAGGAAGATCCGCACCCGGCGCGGGCTGGGTGCCCAAGCTGCGTCGTAAAGCTTCATGCGAATACTCAATTCGGCTTGCGTTCAGCCACGTCAAGGCTAAAGCGCCCGGCCCCGCGCGTCCGTGCTCGGGATGAGAAGGCCCGGGTCAGGAGGAACGAAGCAGTGATCGAGTTTGTGCCGATAGCCGAGGTTGAACCGCAAGCGGTGGAGCAATTGCTCGACCGCGCGTTCGGCACGGACCGGCACGGCCGAACCGCCTATCGGATTCGCGAGGGCATGCCCGCGATTCCGGACCTGAGCTTCGCGGCAATCGAGAACGGTGCTCTGGTCGGCACGATTCAGTGCTGGCCGATCCTGTTCGATGCCGATGACGGGCGCGACGTTCATCTGGTGATGGTCGGCCCCGTCGCGGTCGAGCCGACGCGGCAGCGTGACGGCATCGGCCACCGGCTGATGGATCACGCGCTCGAAGCGGCGCGGACATCCGGTCAGGCTGAGGCGCTGATGCTGATCGGCGACCCGGAATATTATGGCCGCTTCTTCCGCTTTACCGCCGATCGCACCGGCGCGTGGCGCGTCCCGGGCCCGGTGGAGCGACACCGTCTGCTCGCGCTCGGCGAGTCGATACCGGATGGCGCCGGCGTGCTCGGGCCGCGAGTCGCGGTCCCCGCCTGACGCTTTACGCACCGGTAGGGCTGCCCTACCGCGATACCATGCCGATGGAACCATTGCCCGATCTCGCCACCCTTTCGCTCGCTGAAATCGCGCGGCTGGCCGAGGCGCAAAAGCTCCCGCCGGTCGAGCGCTGGAATCCGACGCATTGCGGCGACAGCGAAATGCGGATCGCGCGCGACGGGACGTGGTTCCACCAGGGCTCACCGATCGGGCGTCAGGCGATGGTGCGGCTGTTCTCGACCATCCTTCGGCGCGAGGAGGATGGCGGCTATGTCCTGGTCACCCCGGTCGAGAAGCTCGACATCGCGGTCGAGGATGCGCCTTTCGTGGCGGTCGAAATGAAAACCGAGGGGCAGGGCCGCGAGACCCGCCTCGCCTTTCGCCTGAACACGGGGGACCTGGTGACCGCCGGTGCGCAGCATCCCTTGCGTTTCGAGGAACGTGAGGACGGCCCCCGCCCCTATCTGCACGTTCGGGGCGGGCTCGAGGCGCTGGTGGCGCGGCCGGTCTATTACGAGCTCGCGGCGATGGCGCTGGCCGGCGACGACATGCCGCCTGGGGTCTGGAGCGACGGTAGCTTTTTCGCGCTGGAGCCCGGCGCATGACTCTCGCCGAGCGGCTGCGCCATGCACTCGAGACCGCCCATGGCACCGATACCGTGCTGCTGACCGGCGATCACCTCGATCTCGATCAGGCCGAAGCGCCGATGCACGCCGCCGTCTTGGTCGCGGTCACCGATCGCGCTGAGCCCGGCGTGATCCTGACTCAGCGCACCGAAACGCTGTCGCGCCACCCCGGCCAGATCGCCTTTCCAGGCGGCCGGATCGACCCCGGCGACGACGGCGCGGTCGCTGCGGCGCTGCGCGAGGCCGAGGAGGAGATCGCTCTGCCGCGCGACATGGTCACGGTCATCGGCGAAGCAGACCGCTACCGGACGATCACCGGTTTCGACGTGACGCCGGTGATCGGGGTGGTGCCGCCCGACCTGGTTCTGGTGCCGAGCGCTGCCGAAGTGGCTTTGGTGTTCGAAGTCCCGCTCGCCTTTGCGCTCGACACGGCGAACCATGTCGAGGCGACGGTCGAATGGCAGGGGCGCAACCGGCATTATTACGAGATCAGCTGGGATGGCCACCGCATCTGGGGTGCGACCGCAGCAATGATCGTCAACCTCTCGCGGCGGCTGCGATGGAACGCGTGACCCTGCCGCCCGCCGCCTGGCGGACCCGCGATGGCCTGGCGCGCCTGTGCGAGGTGCTCGGCAGCGCCGAGGGCAAGGTGCGTTTCGTCGGCGGCGCCGTGCGCGATACCTTGCTCGGGCTCGATGTCGCCGATGTCGATCTGGCGACGACTCATTCGCCCGAGCAGGTGATCGCGCTGCTCAGGGAAAACGGGATCAAGCCTGTGCCGACCGGCCTCGCCCATGGCACGGTGACCGCTGTGCTGCCCGGCGGCCCGGTCGAGGTGACGACCTTGCGCTGCGATGTCGCCACCGATGGCCGCCACGCGACGATCGCCTTCACTGATGACTGGCGCGAGGACGCGGCACGGCGCGATTTCACGATCAACGCGCTTTATGCCGACCCGGCGACGGGCGCGATCTTCGATTATTTCGGCGGGCTGGACGATCTCGAGGCGCACCGGGTTCGCTTTATCGGCGACCCGCTCAAGCGAATCGCCGAGGATCATTTGCGCATCCTGCGCTTCTTTCGATTCCACGCCCGGTTCGGCGACGAGCCCGATCCAGCCGGCCTCGCCGCCTGCACCGCCCGCGCGAACGACCTGATGGCCTTGTCGCGCGAGCGGATCGCGATGGAGTTGCTCAAATTGCTGGTCGCGGTCCATGCGGTCGATGTCGTGGCGCTGATGATCGCGCATGGCATCTTCGTGCCGGTGCTCCCCGAGATCGCCAGCCCGGACCGGCTCGGGCGACTGGCAGAGCGTGAAGCGGCGGCGGGGATCGCGCCCGACCCAATCCGGCGGCTGGCGGCCTTGCTGCCGGCCGATGCCGCGATCGCCGAGGATGTCGGTGCTCGGCTCAAACTATCCAAGGCCGAGCGCAAGAGACTGGTCAGCGCCGCCGGCCCGATCGGCGACGAGCCGGCGGAGGTTGTCGGATACCGTCTCGGCGCGACGCTTGCGATTGACCGGCTGCTGCTCTGTGGCCGGCCAGTCGCCGAGGCGGCATCGCTGATCGCCTGGCAGCCCCCTGTCCTGCCGATCACCGGCGGTGCGCTGGTTGCCCGGGGCCTGCGCAAAGGCCCCGACGTCGCGAAGACGCTGCGCGAGATCGAGGAACAATGGATCGCGCTGGGCTTTCCCGGCGAAGCACAAGTGATGGCGATCGCCGATGCGGCGGTCGCTCAGCGGCTGCGCGCCTCCAGCAAGGCGTAAGCCAGGTCCGCCTCGAGCGGCTTTGCGTAGACGAAGCCCTGGCCATAGGTGCAGCCGAGCGCGGCGAGGGTCTGGGCAAGCTCGTTCGACTCGATCCCCTCGGCGGTCGTCTGCATCCCGAGCGCCTGGGCGAGCGACAGGATGGCGCGGACGATGGCGACCTTGTCGCGGTCGGCGAGCATGCCGGTGACGAAGCTGCGGTCGATCTTGAGGATGTCGATCGGCAGCTTCTGGAGATAGGCGAGGTTCGAATAGCCGGTGCCGAAATCGTCCATCGCGAGCGTCGTGCCCAGGCCTTTCAGCGCATGCATGATGCCGGCGACTCGATCAGGATCGCTGACCAGCGCGCTTTCAGTGAGCTCGAGCGTGAAGCGCGATCCCTCGAGTCCGTTGCTCGACAGCGCGCGCTCGACGATCGGCGCGATGGTGTCGCGCTGGAGCTGGATCGCCGACAGGTTGACCGCGAGCTTTACCCCGCAATCGCCGCCGGCGCGCTCATCCCAGCTTGCCAGAATCCGTGCCGCTTCCTCGATCGCCCAGCGGCCGAGCGGCACGATCAGCCCCGATTCCTCGGCGACCGGAATGAATTCATTGGGCGAATATTCGACGCCTTTTTCGTCCGCCCAGCGCGCAAGCGATTCGAAAGCGACCACCTCGCCGGTCGCGAGATCGCAGATCGGTTGGAAGGTGAGCCGCATCTGGCCGCGATCGAGCGCGCGGCGGAGCGCCGTCTCCATCCCGAACTGCTCGCGCACGATATCGAACGCCTGGGTCTGGTAGGCTTCGGGACGGCCGCTGATCTTGGATCGCTTCACCGCAAACTGGGCATGCCGGATCAGCTCCTCGGCGTCGTCGACACAGGCCGAGCCGAAGGCGATACCGATCGAACAGGCGACCCGGATCTCGAAATCCGAAAGCCGGAACGGGGTCGAGAGTGCAGCCTGGATTCGCTTGGCGACATGCTCGGCATCGCCGGGCCCCATATCGAGCGTCATCAGGATACCGAATTCGTCGCCACCGGTTCGGGCGAGCAGGTCGTGCGCCCGAAGCGCGCCCTTGAGGCGCCGCGCCACCGTGATCAGCAATTCGTCGCCGGCCATCGAGCCGAGACACGCATTCACCCGGCTGAATCGGTCGAGATCGACGACCAGCACCGCGTAATGCACTTCCTGCTGTTTGCTGTCCCCGATCAGCGATTCGAGATGGTCGCTGAAGCCGGCGCGGTTGGCGAGGCCGGTCAGGCTGTCAGTCATCATCTCGCGGCGGAGATTATGTTCGGTACGCAGCTCGGCGGTCTGGTCGACCAGGGTAATGAAGCATCGTCCGAGATCATCCTTGCTGATGCGGGCGATCGTCACCTGGAAATGGCGGCAATCGACTGCCTCTCCGAATTGCCAGGAAAACACGTCGCGCAGCGAATCGCCCTCGACAAAGCCGGAGACCCTGGCGCCGATCGACGCCAGCAAGGGCGATTTCTCGGCAGTCGCCCCGAGCCCGGCGATCCTGAAGGCACGATTGCTGGTTTCGATGGAAAAGCGACCGTCGAGGAAGCTCACCACCGCCGCCGGGATCGGCAGCAAATCGATCCCCGCCGATGCGACTTCGGGCACCGGAATGCGCAACCTCGTCTCGCCCGAAAGGTCCGGGCGTCGCGAAGCCGTGGAGGGGGCGGATTTCAAGAGCGCCATTTCATCGGGCGCTAATCCAATTTAGTTAAGGCACACTGAAACTTGAAGTCAGTAATAAACGGCCTGACGGCAAATAACGTGCGTCAATATCGTCCGATCAGAACCTGTTGTCGCGGGGAAAACCGGTCGGCGGCATCCTGCCTGCGGCGCCGCGCGCTGCGCGCCAGGGCGCGAGATCGGTCTCGGTGCGAGTCCGCCCGCTTTCACCGCCCATCGCCCAGCTGAGCCCGTTCGCGAAAACAAAGGCGATCGCGTCCGAGAGCCCGCCGTCGCGATAGCGCTGCAGCTGCACCCCCTGACCACGCGCAAGCTCGGCGAGCTCGCTGAGCGGAAAGACGAGCATGCGGCGATTGTCGCCGATCGCAGCGACATAATCGGCCTGCGGATCGACCGGCTTCACCAGCTTCAGTTTCGCGCCGAGCCTTGGCGTCACCACCGTCTTGCCCTTGCGGGTCTCGGCGATGGTATCGGCTGTGCGGACGATGAAGCCGCGTCCGTCAGTCGCCGCGACGAGCAATTTCTCCGCACTGCTCGCAGGCAGGAGGTTGACGATGCCGACATCGCCATCGAGGTCGATCATCGCCCGCACCGGCTCGCCAAAGCCGCGCCCGCCCGGCAATTTGTCGGCGGCGAGCGTGTAGAAACGGCCATTTTCCGCCGCGAGCAATATCTTGTCGGTGGTCTGCGCAGGGAAGGACAGATAGGCGGCATCGCCCTCCTTGAACTTCAGCTCCGCGGTCGCTGCCTCGTCGATATGGCCCTTCATCGCCCTGATCCAGCCGCGCTGCGACAGGATCACGGTAATCGGCTCGCGCTCGATCATCGCCTCGAGCGGAATCTCGCGCGCGGGCGCTGCTTCCTCGATGGTGGTGCGGCGCTTGCCGAGTGCCGTCTCGGGGCCGTAGCGCTCGCGAAGCCTGGCGAAATCCTTCTTGAGCCGCGTCCGCTGCCGCGCATCGCTGCCGAGCAGCGCGTCGAGCCCGGTGCGCTCGGCTTCGAGCCCTTCGCGCTCCTTGCGGATCTCCATTTCCTCGAGCTTGCGCAAGCGCCGCAGCCGCATGTCGAGGATCGCCTCGGCCTGGCGGTCAGTCAGGCCGAACTCGGCGATCATCACCGGCTTGGGCTCGTCCTCGGTGCGGATGATCTCGATCACCCGGTCGAGGTTGAGATAGGCGATCAGATAGCCGTCGAGCAGCTCGATCCGGTCGGAGATCTTGCCGAGCCGGTGCGCGGTGCGGCGCTGGAGGACGATGAACTGGTGGTCGACCCAGCCCGTCAGCGCCTCGCGCAGCGACATGACGCGCGGCGTGCGGCGATTGTCGAGCACGTTCAAATTGAGGCTGACCCGGTTCTCCAGGTCGCTCATCCTGAACAGGCTCTCCATGAGCATCGTCGCGTCGACCGTTCGGGCGCGCGGCTCGATGACGATGCGGATTTCGGAATCGGATTCGTCGCGCACATCGGCGAGGATCGGCAGCTTCTTGTCGTTGATCAGCTCGGCGATCTGCTCGATCAGCTTGCCCTTCTGCACCCCGTACGGAATCTCGGTGACGATCGCGTTCCAGGTGCCGCGCCCCAGATCCTCGATGTGCCAGCGCGCACGGACGCGGAAGCTGCCGCGGCCGGTCGCATAGGATTCAGCGATCGCCGCCGGGCTGTCGACGACGAGGCCGCCGGTCGGGAAATCCGGCCCCTTCACCAGTTCATTGACCTGCGCGTCGCTCGCATTCGGCTGCTCGATCAGCAGGATCGCCGCGTCGAACAGCTCGGCGGCATTGTGCGGCGGGATGCTCGTCGCCATGCCGACCGCGATGCCGGCCGCGCCATTGGCGAGGAGATTGGGGAACAGGCCGGGGAAAAGCTCCGGCTCCTGCTCCTCGCCATTATAGGTCGGGCGGTAGTCGACGGCGTCCTCGTCGAGGCCGTCCATCATGTCCATCGCGACCTGAGTCAGCCGCGCCTCGGTGTAGCGATAGGCGGCTGCGTTATCGCCGTCGATATTGCCGAAATTGCCCTGCCCGTCGACCAGCGGATACCGCATCGCGAAGCTCTGGGCGAGGCGGACCATCGCGTCATAGACCGACTGGTCGCCATGCGGATGATATTTGCCGATCACATCGCCGACGACGCGGGCGCATTTCTTGTAGCCCTGCGCCGGATCGAGCTTGAGCAGCCGCATCGCCCATAACAGGCGGCGATGGACCGGCTTCAGCCCGTCGCGGACATCGGGCAGCGAGCGCGCGGTGATCGTCGAGAGCGCATAGACGAGGTAGCGCTCTGACAGGGCGCTGTCGAAAGGGGCGTCAACGATTGCGTTGAAGGGATCGGGTTCGAGAATTTCGGTCGGCATCGGAAGGCGGTTAGCAGGCGGAATCGGCGGACGCTACCGGGTCGGACCAAAAGCTGATGCAGGCCGATCAAACCGGGCTGGGCAGATCGCGCGCCAGCTCGGCCAGCAGCCATTCGCGAAACCGCTTGATCTTGGGCACGCCGCGCCGCGCTTCGGGGCACACCAGCCAATAGGCATAGCCCCGGGTCGAGACCTGGTCGAATGGCCGCGCCAGCCGGCCATCGGCGAGATCGTTGCGCCAGAAAAAGGGAGTCAGCATCGCCATGCCCTGCCCGGCCATCGCGGCATGGCCTTCATGCGCCTGGGAATCGAGCCTCACCCCGGGGCGGAGCTGGCCGTCAGGCACATCGACCCCTGCCTCGCGCAGCCAGAAGGTCCACCATGGATCATGCGGGCTGATCAGCGGCAGATGGAGAAGGTCACGCGGCTCGACCGGCCCATGCCGCCGGAGGAAGCCGGGGCTGCACATCGGCGTGAAATCGATCGGCACGAGGAGATCCTGCGAGAGATCGGGCCACGGGCCGATCCCGGCGCGGATCGCAACGTCAACCTCGTCGCTGCCGAACTCGGCCAAGGCGTCGCTGGTCAGCAGCCGAACCGCCATGTCGGGATGCGCCATCTGGAAGCTGCCGAGCCGCCATGCGAGCCAGGTATTGGCGAAGGTATTCGAGGTGGAGACGGTCAGCAGCGCTTCGTCCTCGGCGCGGATTGTCGCAAAGGCCGAATCGAGCGCATCAAAGGCGCGGCCGACCTGCGGCGCGGCACGCTTGCCTGCCTCGGTGAGCATTACCCGCTTCTTCTCGCGGTGGAACAGCGGCACGCCGAGCCGCTCCTCGAGCAATTTGATCTGATAGCTGACCGCGGCCTGGGTCATGCCCAGCTCGACAGCGGCAGCGGTGAAATTCTGATGGCGCGCCGCCGCCTCGAACACCCGAACGGCAGCAAGGGGAGGAATGCGGCGCATGCCAATTCAATAAGGCAGGCTTATGATATTTGTCCAACCATTTGTTGGCGAAATACCGCCGCCGGGAGCACATTCCTGCTTGTCAGCAACGCGTGATACCGAGGAGGATGGCAATGCGCGACGACTATTACAGCGCGGCATGGGCCGACAATCGCAAGCAGCTGAGCTCGACGATCGCTGCGGCAATCCATAAGGCCGTCCGTGGAATGGACGATGTCTTTGCCTGGAAGCACGACTATGATTTCGATGCTCCATGGCGCCGGCAACCCCGGCCAGCCAAGCCGACCGACTGCCACACCGCCGCATAAATTTCGACACTGCAGACAGGGGCGCGTATCAAGGCGGGAATTTCGGACTTGCCTCGAGCGCGCTTCTCCCCTTGACCCCGGCGGTGATGACCGCTGATCGCTCTTTGCTCACCTGGCCCGATCTGGTGGGCAGGCCACGCCCGGACCCCGATGCGACGATCGCCTGTGGCGCCGACGCGCTGCAAAGGGCCGATGTCTGGATTCCGGTCGGGAAAGGGCCATTCCCGACCGTCCTCATGGTCCATGGCGGCTGCTGGACGACGAGCATCGCCGATCGCACCCTGATGAACTGGGTTGCCGACGATCTCCGCAAGGAGGGGGTCGCGGTCTGGAACATCGACTATCGCGGCGTCGACCGCCCGGGCGGCGGCTATCCCGGCACCTTTCTCGATGCCGCCATGGCGTCAGATTCGCTCGCGACCAATGCGGATCGCTTTCATCTCGATATCCGCCATGTCGTTGCGGTCGGCCATTCAGCGGGCGGCCACCTGGCGCTCTGGCTTGCCGCCCGGCCGAAGATCCCTACCGACAGCGCACTGCGGACCAGCCATCCGCTGCCGATCGCCCATGTCGTCAGCCTGGGTGGACTCCCCGATCTCGAAGCGACCGCGGCGAGCCCCGACAATGGCTGCGGCACCGCTGTCGTCGCGCAGCTCGTTGGCGCGCCCTCGCCCACCCGGCCGGACGTCTATCGCGATACGTCGGTCCCCCGCCTGCTGCCGATTGGGGTGCCGCAGGATCTGGTCAATGGCCATGAAGACGAGGTCATCCCGATCCGCCTCGGCACCGGCTATGTGGCGCAGGCAACAAGGTCCGGTGACGTGGCGGCTCTCCACATCATGCCGGCGACCGGCCATGTCGAGCTGGTCGCGCCGGAAACCGCCGCCTGGGCCGAAGCGAAGCGCCTCATCCACGCGGCGTTGAGGCAATGACACGCGACGAAGCAAGGGCCCTCGACGCCGCCGACCCGCTGCGCGGATTTCGCGACCGGTTCGTGCTTCCCGAAGGCGTGATTTATCTCGACGGAAATTCGCTCGGCCCCCTGCCCCGCGCCACCGCGCCCGCGCTGGCCGACATGATCGAGCGACAATGGGGCGAGCGGCTGATCCGCAGCTGGAACGAGGGCTGGATCGAGGCGCCCGCGCGGATCGGTGGCAAGATCGCCAGGCTGATCGGTGCCGGCGAGGAGGAAGTGATCGTCGCCGATTCGACCTCGGCCAACCTGTTCAAGCTGATCGTCGCCGCGCTCCGGCTCGACCCGGCGCGCAAGACCATCGTCAGCGAACTCGGCAATTTCCCGACCGACCTGCACATCGCCGAGGGCGCGGTCGGGTGCGTGCCGGGGGCCGTGCTCAAGGCAGTGCCCCGCGATCGGATCGGCGCCACGCTGGGCGAGGACACGGCGCTGCTGCTGCTCACCCATGTCCACTACAAGACGGCCGAGCGCTTCGACATGGCCGCCTGGACTGAGCGTGCGCACGCGGCCGGCGCGCTGATATTGTGGGATTTGAGCCATAGCGCGGGCGCGGTGCCGGTCGATCTCAACGGCACCCAGGCCGATCTGGCGGTCGGGTGCGGCTACAAATATCTGAATGGCGGCCCGGGCGCGCCGGCCTTCCTCCATGTTCATACAAAATGGCAGGAACGGCTCGCCAATCCGGTCTCGGGCTGGATGGGGCATTCAGCACCCTTCGCCTTCGAGGATGGCTATCGCCCGGCCGCCGGGGTGACCCGCTGGCTCGCCGGCACGCCGGCGATGCTCGGCCTGGCCGGCCTGGAAACGGGCGTCGACCTGCTGCTCGAGGTCGACCCCGTGCTGATCGCCGCAAAAAGCGCCGCCCTGTTCGACAGCGTTGCAGCGATCGGCGATGCGCTTGGCCTCGTCTGCGTCTCGCCACGCGACCCGGCGCTGCGCGGCAGCCATATCAGCTTCCGCCACCCCCACGCCTATGCGCTGTGCCAAGCGCTGATCGCGCAGGGCGTGATCGGCGATTTCCGCGACCCGGATGTGCTGCGCTTCGGCCTGACCCCGCTCTATCTCGGTCATGAAGATGTGGTGCGCGCAGGCGAAATATTGCGTGAGATCCTGGAAAGCCGGACCTATCTCAACCCCGAATTCTCGAAACGGAACGCAGTCACCTGATCGGCCATTTCCGCGTTAACCTTTTCTATACTATATCCGCCGGGTTCGATTGGGGGGATGGCCGATGCGAGTCGTTGCGGTAATGGCGGCGCTGTTGATGCTCGCCGGGTGCGATCAGGCGCCGGGCCAGGCCGATGGCAGCGGCGCTCGAGCCGAGCCGGCAAGCAGCGAATCGCCGCCGGCCTTCGACTATCGCTACGCCTTCCGCCTGCCCTCGGCGCAGATCCTCGCGGTCCAGGAGAGCCATGCCAAGGGCTGCGATCAGCTCGGCCCGGCACGCTGCCGGATCACCGCGGTACGCTATCACCGGGCGGACGACCAGAATCATGTCAGCGCGACGCTGACGCTGCGGCTCGATCCAACCCTCGCCCGCGCCTATGGCAGGGCGGCCACCGCGACGGTGACGGGTGCCGGCGGCGCACTGACCAATGCCGAGCTCGCCGGCCGCGATTCGGTCGCGGCGATGGGGCGCAGCGACACGGTCCTCGCCAGGCTGCGCGACGCGGTCGGCAATATCGAGGCTCAATTGCACGGCACGGTCACCACCGATCAACGCCTTCAGCTCACCGCCAGGGCGGATCGCCTGCGCGCCGCCATGGCGACGATCAACGAGCTCGATCAAAATGCGGGGGCGACCGCCGCAACGACGCCGGTGATCCTGACCTATGAATCGGGCGGCCCGGTCGCCGGCGCGCTCGGCTCCTCCGACGCGACCTTCGATACGGCGGGCGCCACCCTGATGTCGTCGCTTGCCGGGCTCGCCACGGTGCTCGCCGGCGTCGGTCCGTGGCTGCTTCTCCTGCTGGGCGGCGCGCTGATCCTTCGCCGAATCGTCCAGGGCGACCCCGACAGGACCCCGGCGCCCGAGCTTCCCCCCGCGCCCGCCGAGAGCGAGGGACGCAATGTCATCCAGCGCTGGTTCTCGCGCGACGAGCATCACGAGACGGAGCCCGCCCAATAGATGGGTCCGCATCGCGCCTGTCGTCACGCCGGCAAGGGCTGAGGGACGATTCGGGCTATCCGCCGATCGCGCCCCATGTCCCCAAGCTGATTGCGCCGCCATCGGCCTTCCGGTATAGCCCCGGTCTCCCGGCCCCGGCCCGCGCGTCCCGCGCCGCCGGGGCTGCTCATTTCTAGAAGGTATCGCCATTATGGCACGCCGCCGCCAGATCTACGAAGGCAAGGCCAAGATTCTGTACGAGGGTCCCGAGCCCGGCACGCTGATTCAGTATTTCAAGGATGACGCGACTGCGTTCAACGCCCAGAAAAAGGGCACGATCAGCGGCAAGGGCGTGCTCAACAACCGCATTTCCGAGCATGTCTTCACCCTGCTCGGCCTGATCGGCGTACCGACGCACTTCATTCGCCGTCTCAACATGCGCGAGCAACTCATTCGCCAGGTCGAGATCATCCCCATCGAAGTGGTGATCCGAAACGTCGCGGCGGGCTCCCTGTCGACTCGCCTCGGAATCGAAGAGGGCACCCAGCTGCCCCGCACCATCATCGAATATTACTACAAGGACGATGCGCTCGGCGATCCCATGATCACTGACGAGCATATCGCCGCGTTCGGCTGGGCCAGCCAGGAGGAGATGCACGACATCGCCGACCTCGCGATCCGCGTGAACGATTTCCTGTGCGGGCTGTTCGCCGGGATCGGTATCCGCCTGGTCGACTTCAAGCTCGAATTCGGCCGCATCTGGGACAATGAATATGCCCGGGTGATCCTCGCCGACGAGATCAGCCCCGATGGCTGCCGTCTATGGGACATGCAGACCAACGAGAAGCTCGACAAGGACCGGTTCCGCCGGGACCTGGGCGGTGAAGTCGAGGCCTATCAGGAAGTGGCGCGCCGGCTCGGCCTTCTCCCCGAAGGCGCAGACAACGCGGTCCTCGATCTGGAAAAGCACCGGCTGAGCAAGGGCAAATAGGCCGACCGGGCAATCGGCATTCGCGACGCTCGAATTAGCCTTTCACCCGATAGCCGCAGATGATCCCGAAGATGAAGCTGCTGGCCAGCGCCAGCTGGACATGACCTTCGGGATCGCTCCACCCGAAATATTGTCCGCCGAACGCGAACAGCGCGATGAACAGGATCATTGCCAATCCGGCCATGTCCTCAACTCCCTACCCGGCCATGCCCCAGAACATTGCGGCTTCCGAGGCTGATCTTTTTCCGCAAATTTTCCATGAAGCTTGCGAGTACCGCGGGGGCTCGCCATAGGGACGGCATTCCATTCGCAGCCAGGACAAGCTCATGAAGCTTCGCATTTTCGTCACGCTGAAAAACGGCGTGCTCGATCCGCAGGGCAAGGCGATCCACAAGGCGCTCGAGAGCCTCGGCTTCACCGGCGTCAACGATGTTCGCGCCGGCAAGCTGATCGAGCTCGACGTCGCCGACGATACGAGCGACGCCAGCATCGACGAGATGTGCCGCAAGCTGCTCGCCAATACGGTCATCGAAAATTACCGGGTGGAACGGGCATGAAGACAGCGGTCATCGTCTTTCCCGGATCGAACTGCGACCGGGACATCGCCGTCGCGCTCGAAGCGGTGACCGGCACGAAGCCGGCGATGGTCTGGCATGCCGAGACCGCCCTGCCCGGCGGTATCGGCCTCGTCGCCCTGCCTGGCGGCTTCTCCTATGGCGACTATCTCCGCTCCGGCGCGGTCGCGGCGCGGTCGCCGATCATGGCGGCGGTGATCAACGCCGCCGAGCGTGGCCTGCCGGTGCTCGGCATCTGCAACGGCTTCCAGGTATTGACCGAGGCAGGCCTTCTCCCCGGCGCGCTCATGCGCAACGAGGGGCTGAATTTCGTCTGCCGCGATGTCGCGCTGACTGTCGCCAACGCGCAATCGGCCTTCACCAGCCGTTATGGCCAGGGCGAGACGATCACCATTCCGGTCGCCCATCATGACGGCAATTATTTTGCCGATGCCGAAACGCTCGACCGGCTCGAAGGCGAAGGCCGGGTGGCGTTCCGCTATGTCGGCGAGGTCAATGGATCGGCCCGCAGGATTGCCGGCGTGCTCAATAGTGCAGGCAACGTGCTCGGCATGATGCCGCATCCGGAACGCCGCATCGAGGCGGCGCATGGCGGCGTCGACGGCCGCCGCCTGTTCGAGGGACTGCTCGAGACGGTCGGCGCCTGAGCTCCGGTCGGACTATCCAAATAGGCTCTTGTGCCACGCGCATTTCGATGGCATAGGCGGATCATGACTTTGCTCATGCCCTATACGCGTTCGCGACCCTTCAGCTGTCGACATTGACGCTCGCGTGACCGCGCCCCGGTTCGGGCGCGACTGAGGACTGCGTCTGCATCCTGGCAGCCCGTCCTCTCCCCTTCGATAAATCCCCGATTTTCTGCTGCCTTCAGGTGTGGCCGAACGCAATCCAGTGCGCGGCCGGTTTGTGATTCCGGTGTCAGCGGGTGCAAGTCCCGCCGGTCACCCCTGAGGGCAGCAGACGTCCGAGTGGCGAAATGGGAAGGCAGCGGATTTCAAATCCGTCATGACCCGGTTCGATTCCGGGCTCGGACTCCCGTTGCTTTGAAACCTATCTGGTTACTTCCCGTCAGACCCGTGCATGGAAGGGCGAGAAGTCCGTCCCACGATCGAACACATCGACACCCTCCCGCCGTTTCAGGAAGCCGACTACCGCATAGGTGACGGGCGTGAGAATCACCTCCCAGCTCACCTTCAATACGAACTGGCTGAGCATCACCTTCAGCATCGAATGCACCGACCAGTCAGCCAGGCCGTAAAATGCGAGCGGATAGAAGATCAGGCTGTCGGCCCCCTCGCCGACGATGGTGCTCCCGATCGTCCTGGTCCACAGATAGCGGCCGTCGGTCCAGATCTTCATCTTGGCCAGGACGAAGCTGTTGAGCAGATCGCCTGCCCAGAAGGCAGCGAGCGAGGCCAGGATGATCCGCCAGCCGCCGCCGAACACCCGCTCATACGCGGGCTGCCCGGTCCAGCCCTGGTCGACCGGCAGATGGACGACGGTCCATTCCATCAACCCCATGAAGGCGAGCGCGACAAAACCTGTCCAGATCACCCGCCGCGCGCGGGCATAGCCGTAAACCTCGGTCAGGATGTCGTCGATCACATAGGAGATCGGGAAAAAGAGGATGCCGGCGCCGAACGGCCAGGGCCCGATCCAGGGCAGGTCGACTACAGAGCGCTTCTCGGCGCCGATCACATTGGAGAGCAGCAGGATGACGACAAACGCCACCATGACGAAATCGAAATAGCGGAATTCGCGGCCCGCAATCTCGCGCGCGGTCACTGGCTGCGGTTTGCTCGTCATGTCGGTGCTCCCCCCTGCTCGCGTCGAATATGAAGCCGGTTTCGCTGCCGCGCAATCCGCGCTAGGCCGCATCCGGCGCGCGCCCGTAGCTCAGATGGATAGAGCACGAGACTTCTAATCTTGAGGCCGCTGGTTCGACTCCAGCCGGGCGCGCCAATATTTTCAATGAGTTACGCCAAAGCCCCCCCCTTCGCTTTGACGCCGTGGCGAAACCCGCCTTCGCACCGGGGCCAGCGCGCCCTTCAGGACCAGGCCGCGGCGCCAGGCGCATCGTTCTTCGTCAAACCTGCAACCGACCGCTTGAACCGATCATTTCTCTCTCCCTTCGAGTTCAAGGCCGCCTTTGCCTGTTCCGCTCCCTTGACCGGGAAGCTCAGCAGGATGTGGGCCCATATCAGCGATCGTCCTGAGTTGATCCCGCAGCCAGCCAAGCGCCTCGTCTTTTTCGCGCGTCGAATGATACTGCATCATTTCCCGCATCCGGGGGATCGCGAAGGGCGGCTCGGCAACGCGCAGCGACAGGCTCGGCCCGATCAACAGCGCGAGGCGTTCGTGCATCAGGGTCAGACGCATCGTGCCGGGCAGCAGCCATGGAGCCTGAATGAAGGAAGGGGCGTGAACTTCCACGCGCCGCGCAAGGCCAAGCTGCTCGAGCGTGTTCTCGATAAAGGTATTGCGGCCGTCAATCTGAACCGCGACGTGGCCGGCGCTGGCGAAGCCCTCCATCGTGAGCGGTTCGGCGAGAAGGGGATTGCGCTCCCATCCCACCACGACGTGGCGCTCCTGGAGCAGCAACTCCGTCGGATGACGAGGGTCGGTGAACTCGATCGGCGTGATCGAGAGATCAAACTCTCCATTGGCCAGGCGATCGGAGGTGTCGTCCTTGGGCAGAGTGATATCGAAACGAACCGATGGCGCTTCGCTCTCCAGCTTCCGCAGCAGGGGAACGATCACGACGGTGGTGATATAATCCGATGCGGCAAGCTGGAAACGCCGCTCGGACGTGCGCGGATCAAAGCCTCCGCTCATCGAGATCAGGCCGCGAAGCCGGGCGATGGTATCGGCGACCTCGGGCGCCAGCGCCAGTGCGTGGGGGGTCGGAACCATCGTCTTGCCGTGAAGTACCAGCAATTCGTCGTCAAAGGCCTGGCGAAGCCTCTTGAGCGACGCGCTCATCGCCGACTGAGTGACATTGAGCCGGGCGGCGGCGCGCGTGACGCTGCGTTCGACCATCAGAACATCAAGCGCGACAAGCAGGTTGAGATCGAAGTTGCCGAGCCGCATCCATCATTTCCATTTGTGATAAACTACAAAAACTAAAAGCTGGTGCGATATGCAAGGTTTTGCGACCTGTGTCCCGGCAAGTTCAAAAGAAAATCAAGGGAGGGGTGCATGCGCACAGTGTTTCTCGCGGGGACGGCGCTCGCGCTGGTCGGTGCCGCACAGACTGCATGGGCTCAGGACGTTCCGCCGCAAGCGCAGGGCAGCGCCACGGCGGAGACCCAGGGGCTGCAAGACATTGTCGTAACAGCGCAGCGTCGCGAGGAATCCGCGCAGCGCGCCGGCGTCGCGATGGACGTGGTTTCGGGCACCGAGGTGCTGAATCAGGGCGTCACCCAACCTTCCGACCTCAGCAAGATCGTGCCCGCGCTCAACGTCCAGGACGCCGGGGGTGCCAACAAGACTTTTTTCCTCCGCGGCGTCGGCAACTTTACCGTCAACGGCTATTCGGACCCGGCCATCGCGGTGAATTATGATGGCGTCTATCTCGGCCGCCCGACCTCCACCTCCGGCCTGTTCTACGACCTCGAGCGGCTCGAAGTGCTCAAGGGGCCGCAGGGCACGCTGTACGGCCGGAACGCCACGGCGGGCGCGATCAACATCCTCCCCGCCCGGCCGAAACTCGGGCAGACCTCGGGTTTCGCCAGCGGCAGCTACGGCAATTATAACGCGGTCAATGTGCAGGCCGCGCTCAATGTCCCCCTCGGGGATATCGCTGCGGTGCGCCTCGCAGGCACCATCGCGAGCCATGACGGCTATCTATCTGACGGAACGTCGGACGAGAAGACCCAGGCCGTTCGGGCACAGTTGCTGTTCCAGCCCGCCACCGATTTCACGATACGGATCGGCGGCGATTACTCACACACCGGCGGCAAGGGGGTGGGCACCTCCTATGCGGGCCAATATGCGCTGAACTTCGCGACGGGGGCCTATGGATTCGTCCCTTCGGGCCTGGGTAGCTCGGTGGGACTCTTCGATCCCGCCGCACAGGCCTATCGCCAGACGCTGTTTCTCGGCGTTTCCGGCCGCAATGCGACCGCGCTGGACGACGACATCTATCAGAAAAATGACTTTTACGGCGTCAATGGCGAGCTGACCTGGAACATGGGCGCGGGCACGCTCACCGTCATCCCGGCATGGCGCAAAGCCAAGCTGAATTACAAATTCGGCGCGCCGGCCTTTATCGGCTTCATCCAGGAGGATGACGAGCAGTTCAGCCTGGAAGCGCGCTTTGCCGGTAAACGCCTGGGAATCTTCGACTATATCCTCGGCGCCTATTATTATGACGAGACCAACGACGGCAACTACACCTTCGCCCAGCAGGCGCTGAACGCCTATCAGGAGTTTCACGCCACCACGAAGAGCTGGGCGTTGTTCGGGCGCCTGACGGCGAATCTGAGCGACCGGCTGCGGCTGGTCGGCGGCCTGCGCTATACTGACGACAAGAAGCGGTTCGACGGTCAGGCGGACGTGCTGGTCGTCGTCTGCACCGTCACCAATCCGTTCGGCGTGCCGAACTGTCCGACCGTGCCCCTGTTGCCGGTGACCGACTCGATGAGCGAACTGCCGGCACCGTTCATCGTCCCGCCGCCGGGCCAGGCGCGGCCGATCGGCGCGACCGGCGCAATTCTCACGCGCGTGACGACGCCCGTCCATTCCTCCCTGGGCAACAGCGAGGTCACATGGCGCGGCGCAGCCGAATTCGATATCGGTAAAAGGTCGCTGCTCTACGCGAGCGTCGAGCGCGGGTATCGGTCGGGTGGGTTCTCACTGGCGGCAGGCTACGAAACCTACGCACCGGAATTCATCACCGCCTATACGCTCGGACTGAAGAACCGACTGTTCGACAACAGGCTGCAGCTTAACCTCGAGGCGTTCTGGTGGGATTACACCGATCAACAGATCGGGCGGGTGGGCATCGATCGCAACGGCAATCAGGGCCAGTTCAGCCAGAATATCGGCCAGTCGACGATCAAGGGCGTGGAACTCGACACCCAGTTTCTGGCGACGCGCGACACGTTGCTCAGCGCCAATGTTCAGTATCTCAAGACGAAATATGACAGCTTCATCTTCACCGAACCGGCCGGCCCCACACCGCCGTTGACCGGATGCGCCACCGCGCTGACAGCGGGGATCTACACGATCAACTGCTCGGGCTTCCCGGCGTTCAATGCGCCGAAATGGACCATCAACCTGGCTGCCCAGCAGACGGTTCACCTCGGCAGCTTCAAGCTGGTCGGAGGTGTCGACACGCAATACCGGTCCGAGCGGTATGTCCAGGTCGAATTCCTGCCGCAGGAGCTCGTCGGGGATAGCTGGACCACGGGCGCGCAGCTCAGCTTCGGACCGGAGAATGATCGCTGGAGCATCACGGCATTCGTGCGCAACATCGAGGATAATCGCATCGTTGTGAACACCCCGCTTTACAGTCTCGGCTCGAGCCTGGAGGCGACGACGTCCGCGCCCCGGACCTATGGCGCCCGCGTCAACTTCACCTTCTGACGCCCGTGATTCGTGCCTTACCTCTTGCGATCGCACTGATCCTTGCGGCTGGACCAGCCGGTGCCCAACCCGCACCGGCTGCCGGCGGCGCTCTTGTCAGCCACTGGATCACCCTGGGGACACGCGGAGGCCCGATTGCCGAACCCGAGCGCTCGCAGCCGGCAAATGCCCTTCTGGCGGGGAACACAACCTATTTGATCGATGTCGGCGACGGCACCGTGGAGCAGCTTGCCAAGGCGGGCGTGCCGTTGGCGAGCGTGAAGGTGATCTTCCTCAGTCACCTGCATTTCGATCACACCGCGGGCTTGTTCGGCGTGTTGGGCCTGCGCTGGCAGACCAATGTCGACTCGCCGCTCACGATCTACGGCCCGCCTGGCACGCGCACGCTCGTCGACTCGCTGGTTGCGGCGATGGAGCCGACGACGCGATCGGGCTATGGCATGCCCGGCGCCCAGGCGCGGCCGGCCGGAGCCGGGATCGCGGTGGTCGAGATACGCGATGGAGCGCGGCTCGACCTGGGCGCGATCAAGGTCAGCGCGGTGAAGAACACGCATTACAGTTTCCCGGCGGGAAGTGCGGAGGATCTCGCATTCCAGTCGCTCGCGCTGCGTTTCGACATGCCGGATCGGTCCATCGTCTACACGGGCGACACCGGGCCGAGTCCAGCCGTGGAGAAGCTCGCCCAGGGCGCGGACCTGCTCGTTTCCGAAATGATCGACGTCGATCGCACCATGGCCGACGTTCGGCTCACCTCCCCCAATGCCGACCCGCGGGCGACCGCCGCTGTCGAGGCGCATCTGCGGGCCCATCACCTCGCGCCGGAGGATGTCGGCAAGCTGGCCGGGGCGGCGCATGTCAAGGCGGTGGTGGTGACTCACTTCGTCGCGCCGCGTGCCGACGCCGGCACGCTGCTCGGCTTCCTGGCGCGGATCCGCGATCATTTCTCGGGCCCCGCGACCATTGCCCGCGATCTGGAGTCATTCTGATATATGGATAATCTTCGAATCCTCGTCATCGGCGGCGGCATCGGCGGGCTCACCGCCGCGATCGCGCTTTCGGCCAAGGGCCACCGCGTGACCGTCATCGAGCGCGACCCCGACTGGTCGGTCTATGGTGTCGGCATTATCCAGCAGGGCAATGTCATCCGCGCCATGGCCGAGCTGGGCGTGATCGACGATTACCTCGCGGCCGGCGTCGGTTTCGACACCGTCGCGGTTCACGCGCCTGATGGCACCATGGTCGCCAACGTCCCCTCGCCGCGTCTCGTCGCGCGCTATCCGGCCAATCTCGGCATCGGCCGGCGTACCCTCCACAAGATATTGGGCGACCATGCTGTCGCGGCCGGTGCGGCGATACGCCTCGGCATCACGGCGGAGACGATCGAGGATGACGGCAATGAAGTGGCCGTCACCTTTTCGGATGGAAGCAGCGCGCGCTACGACATCGTGATCGGTGCCGATGGGCTATACTCGCAGACGCGGGGCATGGTGCTACCGGAAGCTCCGACGCCGGAATATACCGGGCAGGCGGTATGGCGGTATAATCTGCCACGGCCCGCCGGCATGGATGCGCTGCACGTTTACAACGGTCGGATCGGTGCCGGGCTGGTGCCGATCAGCGAGGCGCTGATGTACATCTACGTCACGACGCCCGAGCCCAAGGATCAGCGTTATCCCCAGGAGGAGCTCGCCGCCGCGATGCGTGCGAAGCTCGAGGGACACGCGCCCGCCATTCGCGCGCTGGCCGATCATATCGTCGACAATGACGCGGTCGTGTATCGCCCGCTGGAAACGCAGCTGGTGCGCGGGCCGTGGCACAAAGGCCGTATCGTCCTGCTGGGCGACGCGGTGCATGCCACGACCCCGCATCTGGGCCAGGGCGCCGGGATGGCGATCGAGGATTCGCTTGTCCTTTCGGACGAGATCGCGCGGCACGCGACCCCCGATGCCGCCTTCACCGCCTATCGCGACCGACGCTTCGATCGCTGCCGGTACATCGTCGAGAGGTCGCTGGCGATCTGCCATGGCCAACTCGGCAAGGGACCACCCGTCAATAACGCCCTGGCAACGGCCGAGATGTTCGAGCGCACCGCTCAACCGATCTGAGAAAGGCACCTGATGAGTCGCGTTACCGAAATCCGTTATGTCGGCTATGGTGTCGAGCAATTCGACAGCGAGCGGAAATTCTACGTCGAGGACTGGGGCCTTGCCGAGGTCGCCGCCGAGGACGGCATGGCGTGGTTCAAGACCCATGGCCACGACGAGCATCATGTCCTGCGCCTGCGCAAGGCCGGCACCAATCATATCGACGTGATTGCGCTCGCGACCGACACCCGCGGCGACGTGGACGCCTTGCACGCGAAGGTGGCGGCAGCCGGCTGCCGGATCATCCATCCCCCCGAGGAACTGACTGCGCCCGGCGGTGGCTACGGCTTCCGCTTCTTCTCGCCCGATGGCCTGCCGTTCGAGATTTCCAGCGACGTCGCGCGCGCCGGCATGCGGGCGATGGAGAAGTGGGAAGGCGTGCCGGTGAAGATCAGCCACATCGTTCTTCACTCGCCTGACCACAAGGCGATGGTCGCGTTCTTCACTGATGTGCTCGGCTTCCGCGTGTCGGACTGGCTGGGCGATTTCATGTGTTTCCTGCGGTGCAATTCAGCGCATCATCGCCTCGCCCTGCTGCCCGGTCCCCCCTGCCTCAATCATGTCGCCTATGACATGCTCGGCGTGGACGACATGATGCGGGGTGTGAGCCGACTGCGAAAGCGCGGCACCGACCTGCGCTGGGGGCCGGGCCGCCACACGGCGGGCAACAACACCTTCAGCTATTTTACGACGCCCAATGGCTTCGCCGTCGAATATACCTCCGAACTCGACGAGGTCGATTTCGACGCGCATCAGGATCAGGTGTTCGATCCGGGGCCGCAGGTCATGGATCAATGGGGTGTCGGCATCGGGGGGCCGCAGACCATGCCGCATCCGAAGCCGGACCCCTGCCTGTTCCAGCCGGCGGACGTCTGACGTCATGGCGCTATTCGAATATTTCCCGAATTATATCTGGAATCTGTCGGTCGCGATCGCGATGGAGAGCGGCGGCCGCATCGGCGAAATCGTCGATATGTGCCAGCCGATCCGCGACGCGGCGGCAGCCGGCGCCGACGCGGGCACGCCCCAATTCATGGCGGGCTGGGTCGAGATGGCCGACCGGCTGGTCGGACTGGCGGACGAGGATGAAGCCCTGGGTCGTGCTTTCTCCGCCTCGGACAAGCTCGAGCGCGCCGCGCTGTACCTGCTCGTCGCCGAGCGGATGCAGGCGCATGGCTCGGCGGGGCGCGAGCACACATATGCTAAGGCGCGCGCGATCTTCGACCGCTCGACACAACTGGGCGAAATCAATCGCGAACGGGTCGAAATCCAGCTCACCAAGGGCACCATGCCCGCGCTCTTCACCCGCGCGCCGGGCGCCGGCCCGAAGCCCGCCGTGGTCTATTGCAACGGTCTCGATAGCTGCAAGGAACTGCTCTATTGGTCGAGACTTCCGGAAGCGCTGGCTCGGCGCGGCATTTCCACGCTGTGCGTTGACCAGCCCGGGTCCGGGGAAGCGCTCAGGCTTCAGAATCTGCCCGTCGATCCGCACAGCGAACATTGGGCCGGCAAGGCGGTGGACTGGCTCGAAGGCCAGCCGGAGGTCGATCCGCGGCGGATCGGCATGACCGGAATCAGTCTTGGCGGTCATTTCGCCCCGCGCGCGGTCGCGCACGAACCGCGCTTCGCCTCGGGCGCGGTGTGGGGCGCGAACCACAATTGGCGCGAGGTGCAGGACAAGCGCATCAGGCGGGAGGGCGAGAATCCGGTTCCGCATTATTGGCAGCACGTGTTCTGGGCGTTCGGCGCAAGCGACATGGAGGACTTCCTGGCCAAGTCGGCCGAGATGAATCTCAACGGCCAAATGGATCGCATCGTCGTGCCCTTTCTCGTCACCCACGGCGCACGGGACCGCCAGATCTCAGTTGATTACGCGCACCAGGCCTATGACCAGCTGATCAACAGCGCGCGGCGTGAAATCAGGATTTTCACCGAGCGCGAGGGCGGCGTCGAGCATGTCGGCGCTGACAATATGGCATTTGGTCGCGATTATATCGCCGACTGGTTCGCCGACACGCTTGGCGGCCGAACCGCTCCGGCGCGCCGATGATCATCAATCGTGCGCCATGGCGCGGCTCCGCAGCCTCGCCCCGGATACGGGGCCATGAAAGGATAGTTTTATGCTGACCGCACCTTTTCGCAGAATCGTCACCGGGCATGACCCGCAGGGTAATGCGGTCATCCAGGAGGACGGCCCGCCACCCCGCGTGCAGCGTATAGGGGGCGAGATCGGCCCGATATTCTACGAAGTCTGGAACACGCGCGAAACGCCCGCCAGAATCGACCGCGCCTCCGGCGAGCCTGTCGAGGACGGCATCACGCTTGCGCCGCCGAAAAACGGTACGCGCATCCGCGTACTCGATATTCCGCCCGAGGATGCCCGCATCGCCGAGCTGACCCCGGAGGCGGCGCAGGCGCATTTCGCCGAGGTCGGCGCAGGGGCCGCCTCGTCGCATTCGTCGAGCGGGTCGCGTCACGCCTTCATGCATCGCACCGAAACGATTGACTACGGCATCGTCATCGAGGGTGAACTCACCTTGATCGTCGACACGGGCGAAACCGTCGTGCGCGCCGGCGACATCGTGATTCAGCGCGGGACCAATCACGGCTGGGCCAACCGGACCAGCAGCAACTGCCGCATCGCTTTCATTCTGATCGACGGTGCTTACGAACAGAACCTTGGTTAGAGGCATAAAAGAGGATTTCGGATGAGATTAGCGACGCGCGACAACGGCACGCCTGACGGCGAATTGCTCGTCATCTCGAGCGATGGCGTGCGCGGCGCCTCGGGCGGCGAACGGTGGCCGAACCTGTTGGCGGCGATCGCCGACTGGGCGTCGGCGGCACCGGAATTATATGCGCTGTCGCGCGAGGTTGAGGGTGGCGGCGAAGCAATCGAGCCTTCCACGCTGCGCGCTCCCCTGCCCCGCTCATGGCAGTGGCTCGACGGCTCTGCTTTTGCGACGCACGGGCGCCTCATGCAGGTCGCGTTCGGAACTGATCCGATCGATACGGCCAAGCCCCTGATGTATCAGGGCCTGTCCGATCGCTTTTACGGTCCATTGGAGCCGGTCCCCTTTCGCAGCGAGGAGGACGGTATCGATTTCGAAGGAGAGTTCGGCGTCGTGGTCGATGCGGTACCGATGGGCGTCACGCCCGAGGAGGCCCTCGGCCACATCAAGTTGATCGTCCAGATCAACGACTGGTCGTTGCGGGCGCTTGCCGTGCCGGAGATGAAGACGGGATTCGGGTGGATTCATGCAAAACCGGCCTGTTCGATGGCGCCGTTCGCGATAACGCCGGATGCGCTGGGCGACCGCTGGCGCGAAGGACGCGTTCACCTCGATCTCGCAATCGATTGGAACGGCGTACGGTTCGGCAATGCCAATGGCGGGGAGATGCAGTTCGGCTTCCACGAACTGGTTGCACACGCAGCCGCAACCCGCGACCTTGTGGCGGGCACGATCATCGGCTCCGGCACGGTGGCCAATGACAATTATCCCGAAGTGGGTTCGAGCTGCATTTCCGAGCGGCGGGCAATCGAAATCATCTCGACCAGGCAAGCGGCCACAGCCTTCCTGTCCTTCGGAGATCGGGTACGAATGGAGGCCGTCACGCCGGATGGCGAAACGCCATTCGGCGCGATCGACCAGGTCGCAGTGCGGCGGGGATGAGACGTGCTCGTCCCAGATGGGAGACACCCCGGCGCCCCTGTCATCGCAGGTCAGGCTGAATAACCCCTCTCGTCGTTCCCCTGCCCTCGGGAATGCCGTCCACATCATCGCTTAACCATCTCGCGCTACACCATCTGGGCGATTGCGGCGTGAGCCAAGGGGAGAGGGGGCATCGCGATGACTGCTTATTCAGCCACCGGCGCGGGATTTCCGGAATTTGCGTCCATACCCGATTCGCGCACCGAGGGCGTGCGCTCCTATCGCGAACCGGCCGAACCGCGCCCGCTGCAGATCGCCTTTCTCGAAGCAGCCGGCGAGGCCGCCTGGGTGGCGACCATGCGCAGCCTGCTCGCCGCCGGGCGCGCTGCCGAAGCCGATGCCTTGCTTGCCGCCGATCTTGCCGGCTTCGACGGTGCGATGGCCCGTCTGTGCAAGGCGACGTCCGCCGCCGATGTCCTCCTCTCAGGCTGGGACGATCTCCTGCCCATCCTCGCCGAATGGGAAGGTCCGCCGATCACCGCGATCACGCTCGGCCTCACCAATCAGCGGGACCTGGTTTTCGAGGCCGGAGAAGCTGGTGAGCCCGATCTGCTGCTCGGCCTTTATTCGGACGACTCCTTCCCCTTCAGCGATACGAGCAGGGCCGATCTGCTCGCCGAGTGCGACAAGGACCTGCCGGCCTGGGTCGATGCGGAGGAGGATGTCGAATTCCATTTGACCTTTTCGGGGATCGCCCAGCTCAATACCGCGCTCATCAACTGCAAGCATCGCTATTTCCTCCGCGACGGCCGCGACGGGGTCGAAGGCCGGGCACCCGGCGGCTATGTCGAATTCATCCTCGCCAGTTGGCTGTTGGCCACCCGCTTCCTGCAGGCGGCCCAGCGGGCAGTATCCGAGGAGTGCCTCCCCGCCGGCTGCCGGCTCATCGCCGGGACGATCGGGATCAACGCCGATTTCGTCGCCATCCTCGGGCCGGAACCGACCTTCACTGCCGCGTCCGCGCCCCGCGCCGCGCCGGCCCAGCCGGGCTTCGCCACCTTGAGCATGAAGCCCTGGGTCCCCCGCGAGGACCCGACCGCCGATCCCCCGGCCACTGCCCAGACGCTCCGTCAGCGCATTAACGAGCCCGTGGCTGCGGCGGAGCCGAGACCGGGCTTGCTGGCGCGCCTGTTCGCCCGGCTGCGCCGCGGCTGATCATCGGCGGGGAAACCCCATGGACAGCCGCGACCCTTCCGCCGTGGCGATTGCGAGCGCTATCGCATTCCCGCTGCCTGAGGCAGCCTCTCACCCCACCGCGAAGAACCGCAGCATGACCCGATCGGAAAAGCGGGCCGCCGAACAGACGAACACGCTCTCGCCCAGCCAGGCGTAACGGCTGCCGGCCGCGACGTCGAAGCGGGGTGTCGTCCGGAAATAGTAAAGCGCGGGATCGACATCTTCGCCCGCCGCGAGCCGCGCGATGATCTCGGCCGGGCCGCGCCGATAGCCGCTGTTCACGATCGAGACGATCGTCCCGTCGTCGGCACGCACCGTATAGCGTGCCAGCACCTCCAGAACGCCATCGGGGCGAAGCGCCTGCCAGTCGGCACCCCCCGGCAGGACTTCCCCGCTGAAGCGCTCACCCGACACCTGTCCGCCGATGATCGGCACGATGCGCTTGCGAACGCCCCCGACCATGGCCTGATCAAGCGGCGTGCCGATCAGTACACAGGCTTCGAACGCGAAATCCAGAGTCGGTACCGGTGGCCCGGACATTCCGCCTCTTAGTCCGCGAGGATCAGGGCATCGAGCGCAACCGCGCCCTGCCCTTTCGGATAGACGATGACCGGGTTGAGATCGATCTCGCGAATAGCCGGCGTGCCGCGCAACACCCGGCCGAGCGTGCCGACGATCGCCGCCACCGCATCGACATCGAGCGCGGGCGATCCTCGCCAGCCGTCGAGAAGCGCGCCGCTCTTCAGCTTGCGGAGTTCGGCAATGATCGCGTCGCGGGTTAGGTCGGCCGGCAGCAACCGCACGTCCTGCAATATCTCCGCCTGCACACCGCCAAAGCCGACCAGGATGACCGGCCCCCATTCCGGATCGTTGCGCGCGCCGACGATCAGTTCGATGCCGCGCGCGCCCATCGCCTCGACCAGCACGCCATCAAGCGTCACATTCGGTGCGTGGCGCCCCACATCCATGTGGAGCTTTTCCCATCCCGCGGCCAGCGCCGCCTCGTCGGCGAGGTTCAGCACCACGCCGCCGGCATCGCTCTTGTGCGACAGCGTGGCTGCCTGCGCCTTGAGCACGACCGGATAGCCGACCCGCGCGGCAGCCGCCTTCGCCTCGGCGAGATCGGCCGCAAAGCCTGCCCGGGGGAACGGAATGCCGAGCGGCGCGAGCAATTGCTTGGCGCGATATTCAGGGATGACGCCGCCGCCCACCGGCAGCTCGGCACTGATCGGCTGGTCCGTTGCGACGCTAAAATCGCGGGCCGCCGCCAATTTGGCAAGGGCGCGAAAGGCGCGATCGGGCGACGGAAAATAGGAAACGCCAAGCTCCCGCAGCGCCCGGACATAGGCGGGCGGAACCGGCGCACCGTCATCCAGCCCGGCGAAGATCACCGGCTTTTTGGGCTCGAGCAGTTTGACCGCCTCGATGATCGGCTCGAACTTCAGCCGCGAGGTCGTCTCATCGGTCTGGATGATGCCCAGCACGACGCTCCCGAACCGCGCATCATCGAGCAGCGGCGCGAGCGTGCGGCGATAGAGATCGGGATCGACCAGCGCCTGGGCGGTCAGGTCCATCGGATTGCTTACCGGAATGAAATCCGGGATCGCCGCGCGGAGCGCCGCAGCGGTATCCTCGCCCGGCGCGGGAAGGTCGAGCCCGATCGCCTCGCACAGATCGAGCGTCAGCGCCTTGAACGCGCCCGACTCGGTCAGCACCGCCGCCCCGCCCGCCGGGATCGCTCCGGCGCGGATCGCGAGATCGAGCACGTCGCCCAATTGCTCCAGGCCGTCGACCAGCACCACGCCGGCGCGCTCGACCAGAGTCTTCATCACCTGCCAGTCGCCGGCCATCGCGCCGGTATGGGTGGCAGCGGATTCGCGCGCGGCGCCGCTGGTGCCGGGATGAAGCAGGATGATCGGCTTGCCCGCCGCCCGCGCCTTTTCGGCAAGCGCGAGGAAGCGCTTGGGGCTGCGGAATTGCTCGACGATCATGCCGATCGCCCGGGTGTTCGGGTCACCGAGCAGATATTCGACATAATCCTCGACGCCCGACGCAGCCTCGTTGCCGGTCGAAATGGACAGCGAGATGCCGAGATCCTTCGACATCAGCGTGGTGCCCAGCACCACCGCCATCGCGCCCGATTGGGAAACGATGCCGATCCCAGGCCTTCCATCGAGCCGAAGCGGCGGCGTCTCGACAAAGGTCAGCGGGATGCCGTCGACATAATTGGTCATGCCGAGGCAGTTGGGGCCCTCGACCACCATGCCATATTCAGCCGCGATCCGGGCAACCTCCTGCTGCGCCGCCTGACCTTCCTCTCCTCCCTCCGCAAAGCCGGCGGCGAAGATCACCACCGCGCCGACGCCCCGCGCCGCCAGTGCCCGAACCGTCTCGAGCACGCCGCCGCCGGGGATCGCCAGCACAGCCGCGTCGACTCCCTCCGGCAGGTCATCGATCGACTTCAGGCAGGGTCGCCCGGCAATCATGTCGCGCTTGGGATTGATCAGGTGGATGTCACCCGAAAAACCATGCCGTTCGAGGTTGCCCAGCACTGACGCGCCCAGCGCGCCCGGCTTGTCCGAGGCACCGACGATCGCGACCGAGCGAGGGCGAAGCAGGCGTTCAAGCGACCCGGCTGCCATGGTGCGGGTCAGGCCTTCTGCTTCGAGCGATCATACGCTCCAAGGCCCGGCTTGAAGCTCTTGTCGTCGATGAACTGCCTGATGCCCTCCTTGCGACCCTCATTGTCATAGCTGTTGGCCGCCTCCTGCGCGCGGATCAGATAATCCTCGGCATCGTCATAGCTCAGCACGCCGACGCGACGGACCGCGTCCTTGGTCGCCTTCAGCGCGACCGGGTTCTTCTTGAGCAGCACATTCGCCACCTCGGTAACGCGTGCCTTGAGCTGATCGAGCGGCAGAGATTCATTGACCAGGCCCCATTCGGCAGCGGTCTTGCCGTCGACATTCTCACCCATCATCGCATGGTACATCGCCTTGCGGAACGGCAGCAGCTCGACGGCGACCTTGGTCGCGCCGCCGCCCGGCAGGATGCCCCAGTTGATCTCGCTGAGCCCGAACTGCGCCTCGTCGGCGGCAAAAGCGAGGTCGCAGGCGAACAACGGGCCATAGCCGCCGCCGAAGCACCAGCCATTGACCATCGCGATGGTCGCCTTCTGATACCAGCGCAGGCGGCGCCACCAGCCATAGGCCTCGCGCTGAACAGCGCGCGTCGCGCCAAGTCCCTTGGCTTCGGTGTCACGGAAATATTCCTTGAGATCCATGCCCGCGGACCAGGCAGTGCCTTCACCCGACAGCACCAGCACGCCGACATCGTCGCGAAATTCGAGGAGATCGAGCACCTCCATCATGTCGCGATTGAGGGTCGGCGACATGCAGTTGCGCTTGTCGGGGCGATTGAAGCGCACCCAGGCGATGCGATCGATCACGTCATAGGTGACGGTGCCGTTGGTGCTGGTCTCGGTCATGGTTTCGAATTCTCTCTTTTCTTCGTCATCCCCGCGAAATGCGGGGATCCATCTCCCTCGCAAAGCTTCGGGAGACGGCTTCCCATTTCGCGGGAATGACTGATGGTGGCGGTCGCTTGCTCGTCGTCAGATGGGATAATGTCCCGGCTGGGTCTCGATGGTGATCCAGCGCAGCTCGGTGAAGCTGTCGATGCCGGCCTTGCCGCCGAACCGGCCGTAACCCGAGGCCTTGGTGCCCCCGAACGGCATTTGCGCCTCGTCATGCACGGTCGGGCCATTGACGTGGCAGATGCCGGATTTGATCTGGCGCGCCACGCGCAGGCCGCGCGCGGTGTCCCTGGTGAATACCGCCGCCGACAAGCCATATTCAGTGTCATTGGCCAGCGCGATCGCCTCGGCCTCGTCCTTCGCGCGGATCACCGCAACGACCGGGCCGAAGCTCTCCTCACGGAACAGCTTCATCGCGGGCGTCACCTTGTCGATCACATGCGCCGGCATCAGCACGCCATCGCTGTCGCCGCCATTGACCTGAACCGCCCCCGCACCGACCGCATCGGCGATCAGGCCCGAGACATGGTCGACCGTCTTCTGGTCGACCACCGCGCCGAGCGGCGTCTTGCCCTCGCGCGGATCGCCGACCGGCATGGTGCCGACCTTCTCCCTGAACTTCGCCACGAACGCGTCGGCGACGCTCTCGACGACGATGATCCGCTCGGTCGACATGCAGATCTGGCCCGAATTCATGAATGCACCGAACGCGGCGGCCTTCACCGCCTCGTCGAGGTCCGCGTCCTCCAGCACGATCAGCGGCGCCTTGCCGCCCAGTTCGAGCAGCACCGGCTTGAGCTGCTGCGCGGCGCGCACCGCGATGATCCTGCCGACCGCGGTCGACCCGGTGAAGTTGATCCGCCGCACCGCCGGATGATCGATCAGCGCACCGACGATCTCGGCTGCGTCCTTCGGTGCGTTGGTGACGAGGTTCACCGCCCCCTTGGGCAGGCCTGCCTCCTCGAACGCCTCGACGATCAGCGCATGCGTCCGCGGGCATTGCTCGCTCGCCTTCAGCACCACCGTGTTCCCGCAGGCGAGCGGCATCGCGATCGCCCGGACGCCCAGGATGATCGGCGCGTTCCACGGCGCGATGCCGACCATGACCCCGACCGGCTCGCGCAACGCCATCGCGATGCAGCCCGGCTTGTCCGACGGGATCACCTCGCCGCCGATCTGCGTCGTCATTGCCGCCGCCTCGCGCACCATCCCGGCGGCGAGCATCAGGTTGAACCGCGCCCAGCCTTCGGTCGCGCCGATCTCGCCCATCATTGCGTCGACGAAGTGCGGCGCCTTCGCCTCGAGCGCGTCAGCCGCCTTGTTGAGCAGCGCGCGCCGCGCATTGGGCCCAAGCGCCGACCAGGCCGGAAATGCCGCCGCCGCCGCATCGCAGGCAGCATTGGCATCAGCGACATTGGCCGCTGACGCTATCGTCGCGACCTCACCCGTTATCGGGTTCAGGCGGTTGAAACGCTCATGCGCCTGACGGGGCTCGCCCCCGACGCGAAGTGAAATCGCGGTAGCCATCGGCCTCTCCTGTATATTGTTATATGTCATAACTGCACTGCCGAGCGCCCGCAAGATGAATCTGCGCGGGCCGGCAAGCTCTGCGCCATGAGGCGATGTGCGGAAGGCAGCCTTACAAGGCGAGGCGGACGGTCAGCAGCTCCGGGAAGAATATCTGGTCGATCACCCGCGCGAGATAGGGCACGCCCGCCGTCCCGCCGGTGCCCCGCTTGAAGCCGATGATCCGCTCGATCGTCTTGAGATGGCCGAAGCGCCAGAGCTGGAAATGATATTCGAGATCGACCAGCTTTTCGGCCAGCTCATAGAGATCCCACCAGGTCTCGGGGTTGCGATAGACCTCGCGCCACGCAGTCTCGACCTCGGGCGAGGCTTTATAGGGTTGCGAAAAATCGCGATCGAGCCGGTCGTCCGGAATAGCGAAACCGCGCCGCGCGAGCAGCCTCAGCGCCTCGTCATACAGGCTGGGGCGCACCAGCGCATCCGCGAGCAGCGCATGCACGCCAGGCGTCGCGACATGCAGCTCGACCATCGCCGCGCTCTTGTTGCCGAGCATGAACTCGAGCGCGCGATACTGGTGGGACTGGAAGCCCGAGCTCGAGCCAAGCCCGGCGCGCATCGCGCTGTAATCGGCGGGCGTGATCGTCGCCAGCACCTCCCAGCTCTGGATGAGCTGGGTCTGGATGCGCGCGACCCGGGACATCATCTTGAACGCGGTGCCCAGCCGATCCTCGATGATCGCGGTCCGCGCAGCTTCGAGTTCGTGCAGGCAGAGTTTCATCCACAGCTCGGATGCCTGGTGGATGACGACGAACAGCATTTCGTCATGCACGCCAGACATCGGCGCCTGGCACGCGAGCAGCTCGTCGAGCTTCAGATAGCTGCCATAGGTGACGTCGGATGCCGGTGCCTTGGGATCGGGGCGTGTTTCCATGTCGCGCGTCCTAGCGTCTCTGAGCTGCGCGGGGAACGTGTCTCACGATCCGCCCGGCTTGAACTCGGCGACAAGGTCATAGCGATCGCCGCGGAATAATTGCCTGACATGAGTCACCGGCTGGCCGGCGCGCCAGGTCGTCCGCTCGAGTTCCAGGCAGGCCGTGCGCGGCCGCACCTCGAGCGCCGTTGCCTCGGCCCGGCTCGCCTCGACCGCACGGATCCGGTGCCGCGCCGCGGTCCAGGAGACATGGCGGAGCAGCCAGGTGCCCGGCGCTTCGTCGACGAACGCGGTATCGCCCGCCTCGGGCACGGCCGCGAGCGAAATCATCCGCCGTTCGAGCGCGAAGGGCGCGCCGCCGCCGAAATGCACGCCCTCGACGCGCAAGGCGGGTGCGGCAATCTCGGTATCGCCGCCGGCATCGGCAGCCCGTCGCGTGAGGGCCCAGCGATAGGCCTCGCCCCGCGCCGCGATGATCTCGGCGAGATCGGGCACTTCGAGCACCGCCGAATGGACCTGGGGATGCGCGACGAACGACCCGGCCTTGCGCCGCCGCTCGATCAGCCCGCTGCGCGCCAGCGTGGTCAGCGCCTTGCTGACCGTGGCGCGCGAGCAGCCATAAGTGACGACGAGCTCATGCTCGAACGGGATGCGGTCGCCGGGTCGCCAGTCACCGGCATGGATTCGCGTTTCGATGTCCGAGCGGATGCGCTCCTCGACCGTCATGCGAGCAGGCCCCCGACTGTCCGGCGATAGCGTTCGGCCACCGCGTCAGCGTCGACATGCCGACCGCCCTCGACCCATTTCCGCCCGCCGCGCCACACGCAATCGATCGCGCCGTGTCGGGCCGCGAAGATCCAGCGGTCGAGCAAGGTGTCGGGGGTGGCGCCGGCCAGCGCGGGATGGTCGGGATCGAGCGACAACAGGTCGGCCGGCGCGCCGACCGCGAGCCCGCCCCTCACGCCGAGCGCCTGCGCGCCGCCTGCCTGGGCCCCGGCGAACAGCGCCTGCCCTACCGAGGGCTTATCCTCATCGGCCAGCAGCGCGCGGCGGCGATGCGCGAGCCGCTGCGCATATTCGACTGCCCGCAGCTCGCCCGCCGCGTCGATCAGGATGTTCGAATCCGTCCCCACGCCGAACCACCCGCCCGCCGCGAGATAGCGCACCGCCGGGAAAATCCCGTCGCCGAGATTGGCCTCGGTCACCGGGCACAGGCCAGCCACCGCCCCGCTCGCCGCGAGCCGGTCGCACTCGCGATCGGTCAGATGAGTCGCATGGACCAAGCACCAGCGGTCATCGACCGCCGCATGGTCGAGCAGCCACTCGACTGGCCGCGCGCCGCTCCAGGCGATACAGGCCTCGACCTCGCGGACCTGCTCGGCGGCATGGATATGAATCGGCCCATCCCCGGCGAGCGGCAGGATCGCGCTCAGCTCGTCAGGCGTCACCGCGCGCAGCGAATGCGGCGCGACGCCGAGCAGCGCGTCGGCCGGCAGCGTTGCCCGGCTCGCCTCGACCAACCTCGCAAAGCCATCCACATCCGACAGGAAACGCCGCTGGCCCGGCGCTGCGGCGGCGGCGCCGAAATCGCCATGCGCGTAGAAGACCGGCAGCAGGGTCAGCCCGATCCCGCTCGTCTCCGCCGCCGCGACAATCGCCCCCGCCGTCTCGGCGGGATCGGCATAACGCACGCCATCCACGTCATTGTGGAGATAATGAAATTCGCCGACCCGGGTGAAGCCGGATTCGAGCATCTCGACATAGGCCTGCGCCGTGATCGCTGCGATATCCTCGGGGCTGAGCCGGTCGAGGAAGCGGTACATCACCTCGCGCCAGCTCCAGAAATCGTCATCGGGGCGGCCGCGCCGTTCGGACAGGCCCGCCATGCCGCGCTGAAAGCCATGGCTGTGGACATTGCACAGCCCGGGCAGCGCCGCACCGTGCCGCTCGTCCGACGGCTGCGCGTCGACGTCGGTTTCAACCGACGCGATCGCTCCCCCGTCCACGCCGATGCGCACGCGCCTGCCCCAGCCCAGCGGCAAACAGGCAATGTCGAACCAGAGATGTCGCATCGAGCCTCCTGATATTATGTCTAGACATAATCCGGCCACCGCGCAACATGGGGGTCATGGATCGCCTATGGATCAATGCCCGACTCGCGACGATGGCCGGTGACGGCCTGGGCGTGATCGACGACGGCGCGATTGCCTGTCGCGACGGCCGGATCGCCTATGCCGGCCCGAGTGCCGCTGCGCCGCAAACGGCCGACGAGATCATCGATTGCGGCGGCCGCTGGATCACCCCGGGCCTGATCGATTGCCACACCCATCTCGTCCATGCCGGCAACCGCGCCGGCGAATGGGCGCAGCGACTCGAGGGCGTTTCCTATGAGGAAATCGCCCGCGCCGGCGGCGGCATCCTTTCCACCATGCGCGCCACCCGCGCCGCCACCGAGGCCGAGCTGGTCGCGATCGCCCTGCCCCGGCTCGATGCGCTGCTTGCCGAGGGCGTCACCACCATCGAAGTGAAATCGGGCTACGGCCTGACCGTCGAGCACGAGCTGAAAATGCTGCGCGCCGCCCGTGCCCTGGGCGTGACGCGCGACGTGCGGGTGGCGACCACACTGCTCGGCGCACACGCGGTGCCGCACGACTATGCCGGCCGCGCCGACGCCTATGTCGATCTGGTCTGCAACGAGATGATCCCCGCGGCGATCGGCCTCGCCGACGCGGTCGATGCCTTTTGCGAGGGGATCGGTTTCTCCCCCCAACAGACCGCTCGCGTCCTCGCCGCCGCCCGCGCCGCCGGCCTGCCGGTCAAGCTCCATGCCGAGCAGCTCTCCGCGCTCCACGGCGCCAGCCTCGCCGCCAGCCATGGCGCGCTTTCCGCCGATCATCTCGAACATGCCGACGAACAGGATGTGCGCGCGATGGCGGCCGCGGGCACCGTCGCGGTGCTGCTGCCCGGCGCTTATTACTTCATGCGCGAAACCCAGCTGCCGCCGATCGACCTGTTCCGCGCCCACCATGTCCCGATCGCCATCGCGACCGATTGCAACCCCGGCACCTCGCCGACAACGTCGCTGTTGCTGATGCTCAACATGGCGGCAACGCTGTTCCGCCTGACCGTGACCGAGGCGCTGCGCGGCGTCACCGTCAACGCAGCCGCTGCGCTCGGCCTCGCCGACACGATCGGCACGCTCGAACCCGGCAAGGCGTGCGACCTCGCCCTGTGGGACATCTCCGACCCCGCCGAACTGGTCTACCGGATCGGCTTCAATCCCCTCTACGCCCGAGTGAAGGACGGTCGATGCTGCTGACCCCCGGCGCAGTCCCCTATGCCGATTGGCGCGCCATCTATCTCGGCGCCAGCCCGAGCCTCGATCCTGCCTGCCGCCCCGCCATCGCCGAAAGCGCAGCGGCGGTCGGCCGCATCCTGGTGCGCGGCGAGCCGGTCTATGGGATCAACACCGGTTTCGGAAAGCTCGCCAGCGTCCGCATCGAGGCCGAGGATCTGGCCGCCCTCCAGCGCAACATCGTGCTGAGCCACGCCGCCGGCGTCGGCGAGCCGATGCCGGTGCCGGTCGCCCGGCTGATGATGGCGCTGAAGCTCGCGAGCCTGGCCCGCGGCGCCTCGGGCGTCGCCCCCGCCACCGTCGCGCTGCTCGAAGCGATGCTCGACAAGGGCCTGATCCCGGTCGTGCCCGGCAAGGGCTCGGTCGGCGCCTCGGGCGATCTCGCCCCGCTCGCGCACATGACCGCAGCGATGATCGGCGTCGGCGAGATGGTCGTCGATGGCGCCCGCGTGCCTGCGGAAAAGGCGCTGCGCGACGCCGGCCTCGCGCCGCTCGAGCTCGGCCCCAAGGAAGGCCTCGCCCTGCTCAACGGCACGCAATTCTCGTGCGCCTATGCGCTTGCCGCCATTTTCGAGGCCGAGCGCCTCTACCGCGCCGCGCTCGTCACCGGCGTGCTTTCGACCGAGGCGGCCAAGGGATCGGATACCCCCTTCGACCACCGCATCCATGTCCTGCGCGGCCATGCCGGCCAGATCGAAACCGCTGACGCGTTGCGCGGCCTGATGGCCGGATCGGCGATCCGCGCGTCGCACCGCTCTAACGATCTGCGCGTGCAGGACCCCTATTGCCTGCGCTGCCAGCCCCAGGTGATGGGTGCCGTGCTCGACCTGCTCCGCCAGGCGGCGGCGACCCTGATCACTGAGGCGAACGGCGTCTCCGACAACCCGCTGATCTTCGCCGATACCGACGAAGCGCTCTCCGGCGGCAATTTCCACGCCGAGCCGGTCGCCTTCGCCGCCGACATGATCGCGCTCGCCCTGTGCGAGATCGGCAGCCTCGCCGAGCGCCGCATCGCGATGCTGGTCGACCCGGCCCTGTCCGGCCTGCCCGCCTTCCTCACCCCCAAGCCCGGCCTCAACTCCGGCTTCATGATCCCGCAGGTCACCGCCGCCGCGCTGGTCTCGGAAAACAAGCAGCGCGCCTATCCCGCCAGCGTGGATTCGATCCCGACCTCGGCCAATCAGGAGGACCATGTCTCGATGGCCGCCCACGGCGCGCGGCGGCTGATCGAGATGGCGGCGAATGTCGATCACATCCTCGCGATCGAGCTGCTCGCCGGCGCGCAGGGCTGCGATTTCCACGCGCCGCTGCAGTCGAGCGGCCCGGTCGAGGCGGTGCGGCACCTGCTGCGGGCGCAGGTGCCGATGCTCGATGACGATCGCCACATGGCGCCCGATATCGAGGCGGCCGCCCGATTGATCCGTTCCCTGGCCCTGCTCGAGGCGGCCGGAGCCCTGCCGGGCCTCGCCGCATGAGCTGGCTTCATGTCGAGCGCAGCGACAGCCCGCTGATCCTCGCTTTCCCGCATGGCGGCGCCGACATCCCGGCCGACCTTCTCGACGGCTTCCGCTCCCGCTGGTGGGCGATCCGCGACGCCGACTGGCATATCCGCGCGCTCTACGAAGGGCTTGCCGACGCGACCCTGATCTGGACCGACATCTCGCGTAGCGTGATCGACTGCAACCGCGATCCTTCCGGCACGTCGCTCTATCCGGGCCAGGCAACCACCGGCCTCTGCCCGACCGAAACCTTCGACGGCGAGCCGCTCTATCGCGACGGCGAAGGCCCGGATGTCGCGGCGCGCCGTGCCGCCTGGTTCCTCCCCTATCACGCGGCGATCGAGGGGGAGATCGCCCGCCTGCGCGCGCTTCATCCCCGGGTCGTGCTCTACGACTGCCATTCGATCCGCAGCGTCGTTCCGCGCCTCTTCGAGGGCGAACTGCCCGAACTCAATATCGGCACCGACAATGGCACGACCTGCGACCGCGCGCTGAGCAATGCCGTCGTAGCGGCGAGTGCTATCCGCTCGCACGTCCTCAACGGCCGCTTCCGCGGCGGCTGGACGACGCGCCATTACGGTCGCCCGGCGACAGGCATCCACGCGATCCAGATGGAAATCGCGATGCGCGCCTATCTGTCCGAGCCGGTCGGCGAGCCCGACGAGACCAACTGGCCGCCAGCCTGGAACCCCGATCTCGCCGCCCCCTTGCGCGCCGATCTCGCCCAAATCCTCGCCGCCGCCCTGACCTTCGCGAAAGGCCCCGCATGACCCGCCTCGACAATCAGCGTCATATCACCGCCCCCACCGGCACCGAGCTCAGCGCCAGGAGCTGGCTGACTGAAGCCCCGCTGCGCATGCTGATGAACAATCTCGATCCGCGCGTGGCGGAGAATCCGCAGGAACTGGTCGTCTATGGCGGCATCGGCCGCGCCGCGCGCGACTGGGAGAGCTTCGATCGCATCGTCGAGGTGCTGCGCCGGCTCGGCGACGACGAGACCCTGCTCGTCCAGTCGGGCAAGCCGGTCGGCGTATTCCGCACGCATCGCGACGCGCCGCGCGTGCTGATCGCCAATTCCAACCTCGTCCCCAAATGGGCGACCTGGGAGCATTTCCACGAACTCGATCGCGCCGGGCTGATGATGTACGGCCAGATGACCGCGGGCAGCTGGATCTATATCGGCAGCCAGGGGATCGTTCAGGGCACCTATGAGACCTTCGTCGAAGCCGGCCGCCGGCATTATGGCGGCGATCTCGCGGGCCGTTGGATCCTGACCGCCGGCCTCGGCGGCATGGGCGGCGCGCAGCCACTGGCGGCGACCATGGCCGGCGCTTCCTGCCTCGCGGTCGAATGCCAGCCAAGCCGGATCGAGATGCGGCTCGAGACCGGCTATCTCGACCGCATGACCGACAGCCTCGACGAAGCGCTCGAGATCGTCGGCACCGCCACGTCGCCCGTCTCGGTCGGCCTGCTCGGCAATGCGGCCGATATCTATCCCGAGCTCGCCCGCCGCGGCGTCCGCCCCGATCTCGTAACCGACCAGACCTCGGCGCACGATCCGGTCAACGGCTATCTCCCGCAAGGCTGGACGCTCGAACGCTGGGCGGCGACCCGCGAAAGCGACCCCGCCGCAGTGGCGCGCGCCGCCAAGGCATCGATGGCGATCCATGTCCGCGCGATGCTCGATTTCTGGAAAGCGGGCGTGCCGACCGTCGATTACGGCAACAACATCCGCCAGGTCGCCTTCGACGAAGGCGTGACTGATGCCTTCGCCTTTCCCGGCTTCGTCCCCGCCTATATCCGCCCGCTCTTCTGCCGCGGCATCGGCCCGTTCCGCTGGGTCGCGCTGTCGGGCGATCCAGAGGATATCTACAGGACCGACGCCAAGGTGAAGGAGCTGCTGCCCGACAATGCCCCGCTCCACCGCTGGCTCGACATGGCGCGCGAGCGGATCCACTTCCAGGGCCTGCCGGCAAGGATCTGCTGGGTCGGCCTCGGCGACCGCGACCGCCTCGGCCTCGCCTTCAACGAGATGGTGGCGAGCGGAGAGCTCAAGGCGCCGATCGTGATCGGCCGCGACCATCTCGATTCAGGCTCGGTCGCCAGCCCCAACCGCGAGACCGAAGCGATGAAGGACGGCTCGGATGCCGTATCCGACTGGCCGTTGCTCAATGCCCTGCTCAGCACGGCCGGCGGCGCGACCTGGGTATCGCTCCACCATGGCGGCGGGGTCGGCATGGGCTATTCGCAGCACGCCGGTATGGTCATCGTCGCCGACGGCACGCCCGAGTCGGCAGCGCGGCTGAAGCGCGTGCTGTGGAATGACCCGGCAAGCGGCGTGATGCGCCACGCCGATGCGGGCTATGAGGAGGCAATCGAGTGCGCGAAGACCTTCGGGCTCGATCTGCCGAGCGTGGGTGGCTGAGACCAGCCCTCCCCATCGTCACCCCGGACTTGTTCCGGGGTCCATCGTCCCGCGTACGCAACACCTGAAACTCATGCGGAAACATGGATGCCGGAACGAGTCCAGCATGATGGCTCAAATTGATTCAAACTCAACAGACGCTGTGAAATCGAGCGGCGGATGGAGTTAAGCGGAGTGTCGCCATGACTCCCTCGGCGCCCCCTCCCGCGTTGAATCATAACGCTAGGTGTTATATATGGGCCCTGGAGCGGGAGTCCGACCATTACGCGGATTTTGAAGAATCGCTGGTTCGAGCGCTTCGCGCACAAGGAAGGACTGGGCGATTCCGCGCTGTGCGAGGCGGTGCGGCGGGCGGAAAGCGGGTTGATCGATGCCGATCTTGGCGGCGGCGTCATCAAGCAGCGGGTTGCACGGCCGGGCAAGGGCAAGTCGGGCGGCTATCGCACGCTGATCCTGTTCCGGCAGGGCGACCGTGCAATATTCGCCTTTGGTTTCGCCAAAAGTGGTCAGGCGAATATATCGAAGGCGGACTTGGCTCTGTTGAAGGACGCAGCGGCCGAGGCGCTTGGATGGAATAGCGAGGAATTGGACCGGCTGGTGGCGTCGGGCACGCTGGTGGAGATCGAAGATGAGCACGAAGACTGACAAGGGTTATCGCAGCGAGATCGCTGGCGCCGTCCATGAGATGATGAGCGACGCGCATGACGCGGGCGTGGTGTCCCGCGCAACCCTGCGCACCTTCGATGGGGCGTGCCTGGCCCCGGCGCACCCGTTGGCTGGCGATGAAATCCGCGCAATCCGCGAGCGCGAGCATGTCTCGCAGCCAGTGTTCGCCGCCTATCTCAACGTCTCGCGCAATTTGGTGTCGGATTGGGAGCGCGGCGTGAAGCGCCCCGGAGGTCCTGCGTTGCGTCTGCTGTCCATCATTCAGCGCAAGGGCCTGCGGGCGGTCGCCTGATGGGATGAATGCCTCAATTTTGATGTGCAACGGCCGGAGTGGGTTGAGTGGGAGTCACCGTTACCCGGCACCCCCGAAGCGCGGCGCGATTGAAGTGGGCGTTGTGGAATGATCACAACGTTATCCCGGACTTGTTCAGGGGTCCATCATGCGGCGCACGGTAGGTTTGAAGCGCGTGCTGAAACATTGGATGCAAAAAAATCAGAATCTCTTGACGGTCACGATAACTAACTTGGTCCACGATGGGGAGTCATCCAAGTCGGCAATCATCAGCCGTTCCGGACTCTCGCTTCTGAAAACATCACGGCATAGTTCGGAACCCCCCTCGATCGAGACGCAAAGTTGTCCGTCATATACTCTCCATTTTCCTGATAGACTGACGCCATATCGCATTTCCCGAAACGACGACCATGAGCCATCTGCACTGAACCACTCTGAAAATGGAGCACCGGTTTGGTTTACCGTCGGGTCTGGGGATATAAATCGTCCAGTTAAGCGCGCCGCAACTTCAGCCTCGGTCAGTTTCTTCAAACCTACGTAATTGAATATTTCCGTTTCTGTCGTTACCCGCCCGTCCGAAGTTGCCGGATACGATTGAGCCGAAGCATTGCCGCAGTTCACGACGATGCCAGCCACCGCCACGATGGCTAAATATCGAATATAGGTAATCTCTATATTATTCGACCTCATGCTCAACTGTAACATCCTGGGTCAAAATATTCTGGAACCGCGCCGACGAGGGATAGCCCAATTAAGTGCGTTTTCCACTGCCCAAACGCTTATAGCATCGGAGCTGGAGATATGGGCCTGCCATCGGGGATATCTCCACTCCCCTTCAGCGCGCCGTTCGCGGCGCAAAGTCTATCCGCGACCGCTCGCCGATAAGGCCATCGCTAACCCGCCCCTCAACGAGCTCATAGCCCATCAGCGCGAACACGCGGCCATTGAGAAAGATCGGTCGCGCGTTGCCGTACCAATCGACGCAGGACGCCGTGCACGCATCGTCGCGCGCGCCCTCGGCGTTGGCGACCAGTTCTCCGGCTGGCGAGAAGCGCCGAGCATCGCGGCGAAGGAAGGCGATCGCGGACCCCGATCCCAGGAAGCGAGCGGCGGCAGAATTTTCGAGGTCGCGGGTAACTGGCAACCCCAACATTCCGGAGGCGCCATCGAAACTGGTCTCGTCCGGCCGATAGAAAAACGCCTGGCTGCGACGTTCGCCTTCGTGCGCCGCGGGCAAGAAATATGTGTCTCCAAGCCGGGTCTTTCCCACCAGCTCGATCGCGCTGAAGCCAAGCCGCTCCTTCATGTCATTGCCGATCGCGATTGCGTCCGTTCCGATGATATCAATCCGGTCGACGCCATGGGGTACCGGGACCGGCGCGATCGCGCCGCCGTTCAGCGGCACCGCGTAGACCAGCTTCGTGCCGCTATGCTCATTGAACTCCCCCCCGCTGTAGATCAGATACTTACCGACGAAGCGATTGTGGAAATTCCAACTGTCCTTCTCGACGGGCAAGGAGCGATACGCCGAAGCGGGTACAATGCGCGAACCATCCCCAAAGGCTGAAATTGGGAGTGTGAGAAGTGCTGTGGCGCCTGCACTGCGCTCGGACTGCCACATGGCATCGCCTGCGCTGTCCGTCCGTACGACAACGTTGAGGCGTTGCGCGGCGCGGTTCTCCGCGAAGGAAAACTGATCGACTGGACCGCCCCAGGCTTGAAGAGCGCTCGGGGCAGAACCGTCGAGCGGAAGACGATAGACGAATGCGCCGGATCGCGTGTTTTTGGCTCGGTCCCCGTCCGTCCAGACATACACGGCCTTTGCGGAGACGTAGAATGTTCGCGAAGTGGAGCCCAGCACGGCAGTCGCCCGGCAAGTCATGCGTGGTGCGGTCAGGTCGCACTGCGTAACGGTGTGAAGTGTCGAGAGGTCCGCATCCGGCGTTCGGCGCAGCGGCTCGGGCACATAGAGCCGCGTCGCTGGTAAAGTCCGGGTAAACGTCGCGTCTTGATTTCCGGTCCAGCGCTGAAGGCCTGGCAGTGCGGCGAGCGGCTCGCGCGCGTTGATGTAGAGCGGCGTGTAGAAAATCAGCGTCGATCCAACGAGCCGTGAGGCGTAGTTGCTCGCCGAATAATAGTCATTCGATCGGAGGTGGTAGCTGTCCTCGAAGCGCAGCCTGCCGCTCGGCGAGATACGGAAGCGATTGATCTCGGTGCCGCCGCGTTCGTAGCTGTATCCGACCACGATCACGCGGTCGCCGCTTACGAGCATCTCATCGTACCAGGCGTCGCCGGACGTTTTCGGCGGGAAGGCGTCAATATGGTCGACCGGGTTCATGGAATTCCCGGCAAGCGACACTGTGAACAGTCGCCCGCGCCGCAGAATCACGAGGTGATCTCCGGCAACCTTGACGATGCCGCCTTCGTCGACATCGGCTTCCTGCGTGTTGGTGATGCTGGTGGTCTGGGCACCAGTTGCCCTGTCTTGCACTGGCTCGGCCGCCGGCGCCGCGACGGCGGGCGGCGCAGGCGCCACATCATACATTACCGTCGGAGAAGGCTGAACAGTGCGCTGGCGTGCGGCCAGCCGGCGCATGAACGCGGCCATCTCCTTGTCACTGGCAAAGGCGCGCATCGTGGACATAGCAGGCTTGCTCGGTGCGGCAGGCGCTTCGCACCCGCCAAGCCAGACCGAGAGTATCAGTGCCAGTGCGAACCCCCGCATACCGCCTCCCACTCAAATTATGCGATGTTATTATATAACATTTTCGATAATGGTCAAGTCATGGTGCTGAAGAGCTCGGCGCGGCTCCGCCTCCTGTTGCCCAGGAGATATGCAACAGACGGTGCTGCATATCTCTGCCGATTCAACATTTCCGAGACGCCGCAATCTCGTTTCGGCGCACCCTCCAGTCATCGGCGCCTTCGCCGCCGCAATCCCACCCGATCCCTGGCTCGATTCAACCTTGCCTGCTTTCATGTCAGTGTCCCGTCGATGAAGAACCCAATCATCAAAAGCGTTTTCGCCGCCATGCTGAAACAGGTTTCGCTGTTATGCGCCGAGGTTTTCGCTGTTATCGTCCGGCAGTTTCGCTGTTCCGGGGATTGTTTTCGCTGTTATCGAATAACAGCGAAAACCGGTATTATGGCACTGATAGAACAACGAAATATTTCCAACAAAACGCCCCAAAACGCACCCGAAAAAATTTCTTTCGCTGTTCTTTCGCTGTTCCGGCCCGATAACAGCGAAAATGGCGGCATCCGCAGTCCCGCCGAAATCTTCGACATTCCATCGCGGCGCCTGTCGGCAGGTAGAGTTGGTTCACGCAAAGGCACGAAGGCGCGAAGATCAAGTGCGGTCGGTACGCCCCACGAAGCTGGCGCCGCCAGTCCGTCGGCAAGAAAAGGGAAAGAAGGGCTTCCCTTCCCCTCGGAACTGAACCAGCTTGTGATGTCGCACGCTATCTCAGCGCTTCAACACGACTTCAGCCACATGCCGCCGCCCACCCGTCCGCGCCAGCTGGACGAACACATCGACCGTGCTGCGCACATAATGCAGCACATCGTCGCGGTTCAGCCGCGTGCCGGTCTGCAGCACGAGCAGCGCAATCTGCTCGATCGCCCGCTCCGCGCTGTCGGCATGCACCGTCGTCATCGATCCCGGATGGCCGGTATTGACCGCGCGCAGGAAGGCATAGGCCTCCTCGCCGCGCAGCTCGCCGAGGATGATCCGGTCGGGCCGCATCCGCAGCGAGGCGCGCAGCAGATCGTCAGCGCTCACCTGCGCTTCGCCAAGCGCGCTGCGCGCCGCGAGCAGGCCGACCGCATTGTCATGGCGCAGATGAAGCTCGGGCGTGTCCTCGATCAGGATCAGCCGCTCCTCCGCCGGAATCTCGCGGATCAGCGCGTTGAGGAAGGTCGTCTTGCCGGTCGAGGTGCCGCCCGAGACGAGGATGTTCTTCCGAGCCCTCACCGCCCCCGCAAGCATCCCCGCGACGTCGCCATCGTCGAGCATCGCCCTGAGCGCGATATCGACATCGGAAGGCCCGTCGACATCGCCGCGCTTCGTGCCCGAGAAAGCCCCGTTCGCGACATAGTCGCCAAGCGCGAGATCGGGCGAGACATGCTTGCGGATCGCCAGCGCGAGCGGCCCGCGCGTCGCCGGCGGCCCGACCACCTGGACGCGCGCGCCATCGGGCAAGGTGGCCGAGAGCAAGGGATGCTCGCGGCTGATGCCCTGGTGCGACAGCGCCGCGATCTGCCGGGCGAGCCGGGACAGGGTCGCCTCGTCGAGCCCAGGCGCGTCATGGCGTTCGATCCCGCCCGCGGTCGTCTCGACCCAGACCTCGCCCGGGCGATTGACATAGATGTCGGTCACGTCCGCCCGCGCAAGCATATCGGCTAGCGGCGCAAGATAGCTCCGCAGATAGACCGGGCGGTCGTCGCGCGCCGCCGCGCTCATCGCTGGGTCTCGACCGAGGTGAAATCCAGGTCGCGCGCGACGAACACGGTGATCGCGGTGCCCTGCTTCACCCGAAGCGTCGGCTGGACCTGGGCGCCGCTGGTGAGGGGCGACGCCGCCGAATTCACCACCGAACCCGGCAGCGAGACGATCACCGACGATCCGCCGAGCCGCGAGGCGTAGTTGCTGCCCACATCGAGCGCGGTCTGCAGGATCGCCGCGCCGAACTTCTCGAAGAAATGGGTGTTGACCTTGCCCTTGACGCCGACCCGGCCGAGCGGATCGGCGGCCGGCGAGCCGAGCGCGATGGTAACGCCGTCGGGGCGGACCAGCCTGGTCCACATGACCGTCGCGCGGTTCTGGCCGGGCTGGAGATCGGCGCGATACTCGCCGATCAGCCGGCTGCCGCGCTGGATCAGCACCCTGCTGCCGTCGAAGCCGCGGACATCGCTGCGCACCAGGGCTCGGGCAAGGCCGGGCCGGGTCGAGTCAAGCGCGGTCTCGAGCACGGCGGGAATCAGCGTCCCCTGCGGCACCGTGGTCGGGCGGTGGCGCATGACTGTCGCGCGAGCCCGCGATGCGATCGCTGCGCCGCCGCCGGTTCCGGCCGCCGCGCCCGCTGCACCCGGCGCGCCGTCGGCCTCGGCGGCCACCGGCCCGCCTGCATCGCCCGTCGTCGTATCGACGACCAGCGCCGGATCGCCCGATGCGCGCGGCCGCGGCGGCGGCTGGATCGGCTGCTGGACCGGCGGCGCGGGCTGCGGGACATAGATGATCCGCGGCTGCTCGAAGCGCGGTGGCGGCGGTGGTGGCGGCGGCGGAGGCGGCGGAGCGGCCGTCGCGGTCGGCGTGGGAACCGGCTCGGGCGGCACATAGAGCGGCGCCGGTTGCGGCGATGCGCCGCCGAGAGCATCGCCATAGCCCGGCTTGGTCGGCGGGGCCGAAAGCGAGCGCCGGCGCAGGTCGAGCACGCTGAACAGCAGGATCGCGACGATGCCGATCCCGATCGCGAAGATCCACCAGGGCACGCCGGCGGCGGGCAGCGCGACCACCGGCCGCACATCCTCCTCGGCGCCGCGACCAGCCCGGGGATCAGTGCCGCTCGAAGGAGGGAAGGTCGCCATCAGCGCTTCTTCGTCCGCACCCGCGTCGCGGTCGCGACGTCATGGTCGAGGCGGAACAGCAGCCTCGGCTTCACATCGTCGATGACATAGGTGCCGTCGCGCATCGCGCCGTCGACCAGCATCTCCTGCCCCTTCGCATCGATCGCGAAGATCGCCGGCAGCGGCTTGTCCGCTGGGAAGACAATATAGGTGTGCACGCCGTCATCATCGATCTGGCTCGGGCGCAGCGCGCGGGTGCCGCCGAGCTTGTAGCGCCCCGGCTCGGGCGCCGGCACGGCCGCGACCGTCGCGGCGGCGGGCGTGGGATAGGTGAAGCGCACCGTATAGGCCATGTCGGGCAGCGGCCCGAACATCGGCTGGAGTTCGAACACATAGCTTCGCGCGTCGGTCACCACGGTCAGGTTGGTCGCCGCGCCCTGCTGGAGCGCCTTGATGAACAGATGGTCGCCGCGCTTGTTGGGCGTCACCTGCCAGGCGCCGCTGTCGCCGACCGCGACATTCTCGATCCGCTCGTCGGGCGCGAACTCGACCGAAAGCTGATAGCCTGAAGCGACCTGGAGCTGGACGACCTGGTTCGCGTCATAGGCCACGGTCTGGATGCGCGGGTCGCCCGGGCCGGGCGTCGGGCGCACTTGGGCAATCGCACCGGCCGGCAGCAGCAGGGCAAGGAGGAACAGCGCGATCCTCAAAGCTCGACCTCGGGCTTGCTTGGCTGGCTGGTCGCGCGGCGCGGCGGTGGGAAAGTCGGTGCGGGCGTCGGGCCGGTGGCGGGCACCATTCCCGGCGCTGCCTGAGCCGCCGGGACCCCGGCCCCCGGCCCGCTCGTCCCGGGGGCGGCGGTCGAGGTCGCCTCGGGCTCGGGGATCGCCTCGGCGTCGCGGTGATAGCGAACCACCTGGAAGCCGAGCGGGTTCACGAAGCGATCCTCGCGCGTCATCGGTTCGCCCGAGAAGCGATAGCGGATCACCGCGACCCAGGCGCGCGGCGCCTGCGCCTGGCCGCCGGCATCATGCCGCTGAGTCTCGAACCGCACCAGGGCGGCATTGCCGCCGAGCGGCGATACGCTCTTCACCCGCGTATCCACCACGGTCGATCGCGGGTAGCGCGCCAGCGGGCTGCCCGGGTTCGAGACCTGCACGCTCGTCACATAGTCGGTCCGCGCCGGATCGGCCGACCAGAGCGTGGTCTTGCGGTAGTTGGATTGCAGCGCATCGGCATCGAAGCTTTCGCGCGCGATGACATATTGGACGAGGAAGGACTGGGTCAGCGCCTTGTCGGGCGCGATCGTAGCGGCATCGAGCGGCTTCAGCGCCTCGACGAAACCGGTGTGGCGATCGACCAGCAATGTATAGGGCACCACCGTCTTGAGCGGCGCGAGCGCGATCAGCGCCAATGCCTCGCACAGCGCGACCACCACCGCGGCGCCGGCGACGATCCAGGCGACCTTGCGCGAGGCGCGCAGCGCGTCCTGCTGGTCATGCGCCCAGCTTTCGGCCTGCCCGTAATAAGCGTCGAGCGAGTCTCGTGAGGTCTTGTTCATGCGTTCCTGTCCCGCCGCCCGGCGCTTGCCGATACACGGCCGCGCGTCCTGCGCCGATAACTTTGGCCGAGCGGCACCGCCGCGGCGACCGGAATGTCACGCGAGACCGCCTGGGTTCCGCCGCCGCCGCGATGGCCGAGCTGCGCTGGCGGCGGCGGTGGCGCCGCTGCCTCGCGACGCTGGCTCGCGGCAACCGCATCGGCAACGCCAAAGGCCCGCGAGCGCTGGTCGGCGATCCGGGCAGGCTCGCCGCGCGCGCCGATCGCCGGCTGCGACTGTCCACCGCGAATGGCTTCGATCATGCGATAGGGTGCCGCACGCCATACCGGCGGCAAGCTGAATCCGCGGGCGACGCGGGCGGTCGCGACCAGCGCGGCGATCAGCGTGATGACGAACACCAGCGTCATCACCAGCATCTCGATCGGCACGTCGGGCGTCGGGATGTCGGCGCGGCGCTGGACCAGGATATCGTTGAGCCAGGGCTCCATGATCGCCAGCTCGACACCAAGCACGATCGAGGTCGCGAGCGCACCGAGCGCAGCACCGCCCACCCCGCGCACCCAGCCCTCGAACAGGCCGCGTGTGCCATCGAACAGCAGGAACAGCGCGAACAAGGGCCCGAGCGCAAGCAGCAGGCCTGCAACGACGCGCACCGAGGCAAAGGCGCCGATCGCACCGGTGAGATAGAGCGTCCGCGCCTCGCCGAGCAGGGTCGCGTCGCGCGCCGGGTCCCATTTCGGCCGCTGCGACACTTGCTGCAGATGCTGCATCTGTTGCTGCTGTTGCTGCGGGGTCAGCGCCTGGGTCGGGCCGACGATCTCGTCGACATTGGGCGGCTTGCCGGTGCCGAGGATCATCAGCTCGGCAAGGCCGTTGTCGATCCCCTGCAGCCGCCCGACCAGCCCGCCGCCGCTGCCCGGCAGTCCGCTCGGCGAACCGATCGCCGAGGCCAGCTCGGCCGGCCCGCGCATCGTCACGTCATAGGCAAGCGTGCGGAAGGCCGGCCAGCTCGTCGCCAGCGCGAGCACGACGCCGAGCTTGACCACCGCGACCACGCCGTCCCGCGCATCGGGCACCTGGCCGAACAGCATCCGATAGCCGAACAGCGCGACGAAGATCGTCAGCATCGCGGTCAGTACGAGCGCGATGCTCGACCCCGGCGACGCGAGCGCCTGATAGCCCCCCTGCCCGATCGACTGCGCCTGGCAATCGACATAGCTGAGCACGCCGCTCAGGAACGCGCTGTCCGTGGTGAGCGTCGGGCACGCCATCAGGCACGCTCCAGCAGGCGCGGGATCCAGATCGCCGGATCGTCGCCCGTCTCGCCCCGGATCTCGTCGAGCAGGCGGACGGTGCGTTCGCGCCCCGAGAGGATCGTCAGCAGGTCGCGTTCGCCCGACAGATTGAGCCGCGCCACCACGCTGTCCGCGCCATGCTTGATCAGGAAGCAGTGCGAGTCATCGGGCAGCGTGCGGATCAGCTCATATTCGTGCGGCGTCAGCCCGAAGCCGTCCACATAATCCGAGGCACGCGCCTTCGGGTTGATCATGAAGATTTGCGTCGCCGCCTGCTCGATGATCGCGCTGGCAATCTTGCTCTCGAGAGCATCCTGCGCGCTCTGGGTCGCGAAGCCGACGATGCCGTTGCGTTTCCGGATCGTCTTCTCCCAGTCCTTGATGCGGCGGACGAACACTTCGTCGTCAAGCGCCTTCCAGCCTTCATCGACGACGATGATCGCCGCCGATCCATCGAGGCGCTCCTCGACCCGGTGGAACAAGTACATCATCGCCGGCGTCCGCACCGCCGGATCATCGAGGATCGCCGTCATGTCGAAGCCGACCGCCTCGGCCGAGAGATCGGTCAGATCCTCCTCGTTGTCGAACAGCCAGGCGCGCTCGCCCTCGCCCCACCAGGGCCTGAGCCGCGCCCAGAGATCGGCCGCGTGCGGACGGTGGCCGCCGCGGAACAGCTCGGCGAGATGGCGCAGGCGGCGATGCTCATGCGGCTGCGCGAAGTTGGCGTCGACCGCGTCCTTGATCTTCGCGACATCGTCGATGTCGGCGCCGCCCGCGAGTTGAGCGACCCAGTCGATCAGGAACTGGCGGTTGGCGGGGTTGTCCTCGATCTGGAGTGGGTTGAGTCCCGAAGGCGTGCCCGGCCGCAGCAGGTCATAGCGCCCGCCGATCGCCCGGATGAACAGCTCGGCGCCGCGATCCTTGTCGAAGAAGATGATCCTTGGGCGAAACTTGCGCGCCTGGGCGAGCAGGAAGTTGAGCACCACCGTCTTGCCCGAGCCCGACGGCCCGATGACGGTGAAGTTGCCGAGGTCGCCCTGATGGAAGTTGAAATAGTAAGGCCCGGCCGCGGTCGTCTCGAGCAAGGTCACCGCCTCGCCCCAGTGATTGCCGTCGGCGCTGCCGAGCGGGAAGTTGTGGCCGCTCGCCAGCCCGGCGAAATTGCCCGTGGAGATCAGGCCTCGCCGCGCGATATACTTGAAATTGCCTGGGAACTGAGCCCAGAAAGCCGGCTCGAGCGCAATATCCTCGCGCACCGCGATGATCCCGAGATCGGACAGCGACGCCTGCACCTCGGCCACCCCGGCATCGACTGCGGCCGGCGTGTCGCCGCGCACCGCCACCGTCATATGATGCTCGCCGAATCCGGCGCGGCCGGCGGCGACCTCGTCCTTCGCGCTGGAGAGTTCGCTGCGCAGGCTCACCGCCTCGTCCTCGGCCGACCGCATCCGTCTGAGCGCGAGGTTCATCTTGCCGAGTGCCGCCTGGCGATCGACGAAGCCGAACGACTGCGACACGGTCAGCTCGAACGGTAGGCGCAGCAATTCGTCGAGCATGCCGGGCGCTGTCTGCGCCGGATAATCCTTGATCGACACCAGCCCGACAAAGCCCCGCGGCGCCGCACCCGCAGCGCCGAGCTCGACAGTCTCCTGGCCGAAGCTCACCCGCCGATAGGGCAGATACTGGCCGGCATCCTGAAACGGCATGAGCACCGGCCGCATCTCGCCATTGTACAGCGTGGACAGGAATTCGAGCGGTTCGGAGCAGATGCCCTGGCGCGTCTCGTAGACACCGAGCAGCCGCGGCGCATAGGTGCCGAGCTGGGCCAGCAACGCATCGCGGGCGCCGTCGAGCTGGCGCAGTTCGTTCGCTGAGGTCGTCTCGGGCGCGGTTGTGGCGCGGCCCACCAGGCCACGCAGCCGATCGACGATGCCGACTCGCCCCTGCAGCGGCCGCCTGATCAGAGTCAGAAACAGGTCGTTGACGTAGAGCTGCTTGCCGGCAAGCCGCGCCCGCCACGCCGCATCGAGCTGGCCGGAGAAGGCGTCGGGAAACTCGGCCGGCAGTTCGACATCGGCCCGGCGGCGCACGACATGATGGTAGAGCGCAAAGCGCGACGAGCCGATCGCCTGCAGCATCGCATCGCGCAGCACCTTGCGATAGTTGATCTCGTCGGTGTCCGCGGTTTCGAACAGCATCCCGCGCAGATGGATGAACTGCATGAGCAGGCCGTCGCGCGTCTCGATCGTGTGATCGTCGACGTGCCGCGCATAGGGAAGATGGGCCCCGGCGAACTTCTCGCGGGCGATTGCCCGCGGATTTTGCGTCAGGGGCGGTAGGAGTTGCATCGCCAGATCGCGTAGTTGCGGACGCGCGGACAACGGCTGAGTTTGGTTACCCACAAATCGAAGATGCGCGGCTCGCGCACGCACAACACCACCCCGACGAGATGGACGACGAGCGCGACCGCGAGCACCCAGAAGGCGTGGAAGATCAGGAACAGCTCGGTCGCGATGACGCCGTTGAACACGAAATAGCTGTAGGTGACACCGGCGAACATCTGCGGCCGCGTCAGCGCGACGAACAGCGGGTCACGCTCGACTCCGTTCACCGATCAGTAGCCGGCGCTGGCGGTGGACTGGATGCCCGCGACGATGCTGGCCGCGCCGAACAGGATGAAGCAGCCCAGGATCACGGTTGCGCCGTAGCGCCAGTTGATCCGCCCGGTCAGCATCAGGAAACCGACCGATGCCACCGCGATCACTGCGACCACGGTCGCGACCGTACCGAGCAGCGTGCCTTGCAGCCAGCGGACCGCTGACACGATCGCCCCGGAGCCCTGCGGATCGGCCAGCGAATCCTGCGCCATCGCCACGTTCGACTGGACCAATGCCCATGCCGCGGCCAGCATCGCTGCCCAGCGAAGTTTCTTGCCCTGCAACCCGTCCATCCCCGCGTAACCGTCTGATTCGTCCCCGCGAGACATTGCGCGCTCGCTTGGCGCTTGCCAACCGCTTTCGGTGGCGGCTTTCCGGCGCCGGGACGAGCCGGCACCTGGTTTGCGCGCCGTCCTCCGCCGGTCGATCCTTATGGGCTCGGGCACCAGGGCAAATGCTTTCCGGGCAACGGCCAGCGAGTATCAGGATTGCGGCGGGGAGTTTTGATTGCGGTCGGGCCGATCATGTTCCCGGCATGATCGAGAAATGCCTGGGGGCATTTCGGCCCGATTGCAATCAAACTGGGTGGACTCACGCTCTCGAGCTGACGTAGCGCGTGTCGAGAACCACTACCCACGCCCCGGCCCCTCTCGCAATCGGGAAGAAGATGACCAATCCCTTCGAGTTTGCCGGAAAGGTGGCCATCGTCACCGGCGCGAATACCGGCATCGGCCATATCGTCGCCGTCGACGGCGGCTGGCTGGCGCGCTGATGGGCAGGTTCATTGCCTTTGGCGAGATCGTGCTGCGCCTGTCTCCGCCGGGGCGTGAGCTCCTGCTGCAGACACCGAAGCTCGACGTGTGGATCGCCGGTGCCGAGGCCAATGTCGCGAGCGGGCTGGCGCGGCTCGGCCACGAGGTCGGCATGGCAAGCACGGTGCCCGACAATGATCTCGGCCGCGCCGCGATTGCGGGGCTTCGCGCCAATGGCGTCGATTGTGCCGGCATCAGCTTCAGCGGCGCGCGAATGGGCCTCTATTTCGTGACCAGCGGCGCGGGGATGCGCGCAACCGAGGTCGTCTATGACCGCACGGGCTCGTCCTTTGCCGAGGCGCCTGCCGATATGTGGGACTGGGACGCCTTGCTCGCCGATGCCGACCGGCTCCACCTCTCCGGCATCACCCCGGCGCTCGGCCCCCGGTCCGGCCAGGGCAGCGATCGCTGCCGCCGAAGCCGCAACTGCACGCGGCGTGCCCGTCTCGTTCGACGGTAATTACCGGGCGCGGCTCTGGGAATGTTGGGATAGCGACCCGCGCGGCATCCTTTCGCAACTGGTCGCCCATGCCGATATATTGTTCGGCAATCACCGCGACATTGCGCTGATGCTCGGCGGCGATTTTGGCGGCGATGGCGAGGACCGACGCCGCAATGCTGCTGCGGCCGCCTTTGCTGCATTCCCCAGGCTCCAGTTGATCGCATCGACCGCGCGCCATGTCGAGGATGCCGATCGCCACCGCCTCGCGGCACGAATCGACGCCCGGCACGGCCATGCCCAGACCGCCGAGATCGCGCTCGCCGGGATCGTCGACCGGATCGGTGCGGGCGATGCTTTTGCGGCAGGCGTGCTTCATGGCCTGAGGTCCGGGCAGGATATCGACGCGGCGGCCATGTCGGGCCTGGCGCTGACCTGCCTCAAGCATTCTCTTCCCGGCGACGCGAGCCTGTTCGGCCCCAGCGACATCGACGCATTCGTGAAAGGCGGGTTCGACGTCCGCCGCTGAGACGCACGAAAGCAGGGCCAGGATCCACCATTTCGAAGGGGGAATGTGATCACAGCGGATGATACCGGTCTCGATTCGGTACCGGGTCGGTAGGCCGTTGGCAGCACTCGATGCCGGAAGGCGGCGGCGGGCCGAGGCCCGCCGCCCGGGATCAGAATTTCGCGCCGGCCCGTACGCCGATCGTGCGTGGCGTATTGGTCACGATATAAGGCCGCTGCGAACAGCTGCCGCATTCCTCGAACCGGGATAGCTGGGCGCGCTCATCCCAGAAATTCGAGACGAAAGCCTCGAGAGAATAATTTCCGAACTCATATCCGACGGCGACGTCGCCCGTCGTATAGGATTTGAGCCGGCCGAGGGTGGCCGCGGGGCTATAGAAGTTGGCCGGATTTGCGACCGTCGCCGGATCCGTGGGGTCGTTCAGCGCGGCGATGAATACCTTGGTGCGAATATCCGATGCCGCAGAACTCTGATGGGCCACGACCAATTGCGCATAGGCTTTGGCGGAACCGACCGGGACGGTGTAGCGCGCGGTACCATTTACCTTGAAACGCGGCGTGATCGGCAACCGTGTCCCCGCCGCCGCTGAAATATAGTTGATCTGGCCATTCGCACCAGGCGTCGTGCAGGTGAAGGTCGCATCATCATAACCGCACAGATTCCGTTTCGTCTTTGCGTCGGTATAGGAGCCAGACCCGGTCAACGTCAGGCGGCCGAGGTTCAGGTTCGCATCCATCTCGACGCCGCGAATGCGCGCATCGGGGCCATTATGGATTTCAGTGAAGCTGTTCTGGCCGAGGAACGAGAACTGGAACTTTTTCCATTCCTGCTGATAGATCGCGCCGTTGAAGCGCAGCTTGCCGTCAAGCAGCGTCGTCTTCCAGCCAATCTCATAATTGGTGAGGTAATCAGCGGCATAGGGCGGGATCGTGCCGCGCCGGTTGATGCCACCCGGCCGGAAACCGCGCGACCAGGTGCCGTACAACAACACGTCCTTGACGGGCTTCCATGTCAGGTTGAGCCTGTGCGTGAAGCCCTGCCCCTGAGTTCCCTTCGGAATAATGCCGCCATTGAAGAACGTACCAAGGTCGGTACACGGCGAACCAGCCACCGCGGCGGGCAGAAGCGTACCTCCCGGATTGTCGCGCAGGGTCGCACCGGTCGTGGTGAAGCATCCCGCCACGCCGGTCCGCGAGCTACCTGCCGCGTTATAGGGTGGGCCTGCAGGATTGCGGCCAAAACCGAAAAAGCCGATCAGCGAGTTGTCGTAGATGAAGGCGCGGCCACCGCCGGTCAGCGTGAGGTTCGGCAGGATGTCGAAGCTTGCCTCACCAAACATCGCGTAGTCCTTGTCGACGCGGTGTTGCTGGGTGAGCCAGAGCGTGCCCGGAACGCCGTTGACCGACAAGGCGGGATCGAGCCCGGCGACTTGATAATCCTGGTGGATATCGTTGCTCTGACGCTGATAGAAAGCGCCGGCCACGATCCGGAAACGCTCGTCCTGCGGCGAGGCGACACGGAACTCCTGGCTCATCTTCTTGAAGTGATCGCTGCCGATCACTTTCTGGCGCGGATCGATCGTCGTGCCGGCCGCGTTCTTGAAATAGAAATAGCCGGCAATCCCGCCAACTGACGAGTAGAGCGAGTCATACGCCTCGGCATAATCTGTGTAGTCGCTCGAGGAGAAGTCCTTGCGGTCGAGATAGGCCCCGGCATAGGTCAGGTCCCAATTGCCCAGCTTTCCCTGGATCGTCAGCGCTGCCTGGATGAAGCGATCGCGGCGATATTCCGGGAAGAAATGCTGGACCTGGAGGTCTCCGACCTTCGGATCATAGCCATAGCTGCCATGCGACCGCTCATCCTGGTAGATCACCGTCGGCATCACGGTCCAGTTATCGTCGAGATCGATTTTCAGCGCCGCACGGCCACCCCAGAGCTCCGTGTCGTTATAGTCCTTCTTGACGAAGGCACTGTTGTTGACCGCGATGCCGCCATGCGTAGCCGTGCAGGCGTTATTGGTCGGCTCGGGCATGAAGCTGCGGCAACCTGGCACATTGTCGACGAACCCGGCGTCCTTTTGGTAAAAGCCGACGACGCGCAGCGCGATATCCTGCGAGAAGGGCATGTTGACCATGCCCTCGATCTTGCCGCCGACGCCGCCCTTGTTGACCGTGTTCACCTCGCCATCGACGCGGCCGTAAAAGCCGCTGGTATCGGGCTTGTTGGTGATGATGCGGATCGTGCCCGCTTCAGACGAGGCGCCGTAGAGCGTGCCCTGCGGCCCGGCGAGGCTCTCGATACGGGCGATATCATAGATATGGACGTCGAGATTGCCGCCGATCGTGGAGACCGGCTGCTCGTCGAGATAGACGCCGACCGACGGGAGCGAGCCGGAATGGTTGCCGTCGCCGCCCGAGGCGACGCCGCGCATATAGACGACATTGGTGCCGGGCGTGCCCCCCAGCGCCTGGAACGAGACCGAGGGCAGCAGCTGGGTGTACTGCGCGAAATTGGAAATGTTGAGCTGATCGAGCTTCTTGGTGCCGATCGCCTGAATGCTGATCGGCACATTCTGCATGCTCTCTTCGCGCTTCTGCGCGGTGACCACGATGTCGTTGCTTTCATCAACGGGCGCTGCCTGGGTATCGGCCGGCGTGGACTGTGCGAAGGCGGGTGCAGCAAAGCTGGCGGATGCAAGCAGAGCTGCAATGGCGAGACGGCGATTGGAAACGAGCATCGTGAGCCCCCGATACAACATGAAGTTGCAGGAGGGTGTTCGCAGGCGCAGCACACGTCAATCTCAACCCGACCGCGAAATGATTTCGGTCGCCTATCGTGACAGTTTTGCAACGATCACCAGAGGCTCAGGCAAAGGCCGGAGCCGCTGGATAGGCCGAGACCACGTCGCCGAGCGCTGCCTTCAGAGGATCGAGCCACGGCTCGAATGCCTGCCACGCCTCGGTGCCATCCCGGAAGATCGGCTGGCGCACCTGCTCCGAGCTTGCGGTGCGCACAGCGCGCTCCGTCTTGTGGAAATCCAGACACGCCGGATCGAAGGAGAGCCCGCACGCGGCCAGCAGCGCGCGCACCTCGGCCTCGGTATCATCGACCATGTGCTCATAGATGACGCGGTGCACCAGCCCCGGCAGCACTGAGTCGACATGCGCCATCAGCCGCACATAATCGCGGTAATAGCGGCCCATGTCATCGAGCGCGTAGCTGAACGCCTGGCCGCGCGCGAAATGCTGCTTGAAGTTGGAAAAGCAGCAGCCGAGCGGATGGCGTCGCGCATCGATGATTGTCGCGTTCGGCAGAATCAGGTGGATGAAGGGCACGTGCGCCCAGTTGTTGGGCAGCTTGTCGATGAAAAAGGGCCGGTCGGTCTGCCGCTGCACCGCCGCGCGCGCGAGATATTCCTCGCCGAGCGCACGAAGCTCGCCGGGCGAGAGCGCATCCATGCCCTTCGGATAATCGGCAATCCGCCGGGCGATCGCCGGAATATCCGGCAGCTCCGACGTGCCCTCGACAAGCGGATGGCTCGACAGGATCTGCTCCACCAGCGTCGATCCGGAACGCGGCATGCCGATGACGAAGATCGGATCCGGCGCGGCGCAGCCGGTGCCGGCCCGGACGGCGAAGAACGCCGGCGTGCACAGCGCGATGCTGTCGGCGACGAACCGTTCAGTCTCGCCCGGCTCGTAAGCGATCTTCGTCCGGCGAAGCGCGTTACCGGCGGCATAGTGATCGAACGCCCGCGCTGCCTCCTTGCGATCCTCGAACGCCTTGCCGAGCGCAAAATCGAGATGAAACCGGTCCTCGTCCGAAATATCGGTGCGTGCGCGTTGGGCCAGCATCGCTGCGATGTCAGTCTCGTCGAAACGGACGGTCTTCAGGTTGGCCAGGCTCCACCAGGCATCGCCAAGCTCGGGCATGATCTCGATCGCGCGACGATAAGCGGCGATACCCTCGGCCTGGCGCCCGACCGTCTTGAGGAGATGGCCGAGGCTGGTCCACACCTTGGGTTGGGTCGGCACCTGTATCAGCACGCCCTCATACAGAGCGATCGCCTCATCGAACCGCCCGATCCGGCCGAGCGCGGCGGCCTTGAGGTTGGCGTGGCCGATATTGTCCGGATCTTCCTTCAACAGGCGATCAAGCTCGGCGATCGCCTCGACTGACTTGTTCTGCCGGTAAAGCGCGATAGCGAGATTGGCGCGCGCGGCGGCGAAATCGGGCTTCAGCTCGAGCGCGCGACCAAGCAGGGTCTCGGCGTCCCTGTAGCGCCCGATCCTGCCGGCGAGTTCGGCCAGCATCCGGATTGCCTGCACGTCGAACGGGTCTGCCTTGAGGTGCTTGCGCAGCAGCGGCTCCGCCACCGACAGCCTGTTGTCGGCAAGCGCCAGCGCAGCGTCGATCAGGTGGGGCGGCCAGCGGTTACTCTCGGGTTGCCAGTTCGGCTCATTGGGGTCGAGGATCAGCATCGCCCGATCCTTAGCGTCGATCGAGGTTGATCCACCAGTCCCGTCGCGCCGGATGGCGCCCGCGATCGAACCATGCTTATCTGCCGGGGTGAAGGGATCCGAGACATGACGACACCGCCGGACCGATCCGTCACCCCGCTCCCGTCCCGCGCCGCGCTCGGTTTCTGGACCTGCCTTGCGCTGGTGGTCGGCAACATGATCGGGTCGGGTGTGTACATGCTGCCCGCGACGCTCGCGCCGCTTGGCTGGAACGGGATGATCGGCTGGTTCGTCACGATCGGCGGCGCGCTGTGCCTCGCCTTCGTCTTCGCGCGGCTGGGCGCGAAGCTGCCGCTCGCCGGCGGCCCCTATGCCTTTACCCAGGCCGCCTTCGGCCCGGGCGTCGGATTTGCCGTCGCCTGGAGCTATTGGGTGTTGATCTGGGCCGGCAACGCAGCGATCGCAGTCGCGGTGGTGAGCGCGCTCAGCCTGATCGTGCCGGCGCTCGGCTCGACCCCGGGGCTTCCGGCGATTGCCGCGCTCGCGGTCATCTGGATCCTGATCGCAGTCAATATCCGCGGCGTCGCGCTTGCCGGGCGGGTCCAGTTCGTCACCACGATCCTGAAGCTCGTGCCGCTCGCCGGGGTGATCGGCCTGGCGGCGTGGCTGCTGTTGCGCGACGGCAGTGCCGCGATCGCCCCCAGCATGCCGGTGCCGCTCGGCATCGGCACCATCGCCGGCGCTGCGGCCATCACCTTCTGGGGCTTTCTCGGCGTCGAATCCGCCACCGTTCCCGCCGACAAGGTGGAGAACGCAGCGCGCGTCATCCCCCGCGTCACCCTGATCGGCACCGTGTTGACCGGGATTGTCTATGTGCTGGTCTCGGGCGCGACGATGTTCCTGATGCCGGCCGCGATCACCGCTGCCTCGCCCGCGCCGATCGCCGAGTTTCTCGGTCGCAGCTTCGGGCCGCGCACCGCCGAGATCGTCGCCCTGTTCGCCGCGATCAGCGCTTTCGGCACGCTCAACGGGTTCATCCTGCTGCAGGGCGAGATGCCCTGGGCGATGGCGCGCGGCGGCGTGTTTCCCGCCTGGTTCGGCAAGGAGAGCCGGCACGGCACCCCTACCCGCGCGCACATCGTCTCCGGCTTGCTCGTCACCGTCGTGACGCTGATGAACTATGCCAGTTCGATGGGCCAGCTCTTCCAGGACATCGCCTCGATCTCGCTCGCTGCCGGGATGCTCGCCTATCTCGCCTGCGCGCTCGCGGCGATCCGCCTGCTGCCGCACGATGTGCCGCTCAAGGCCGCCGCGGCGATTGCCGCAGCGTTTGTCATCTGGATGGTCTATGGCCTCGGCGTGAAGGCGGATCTCTGGGGTCTGGCACTGCTGCTTCTCGGCCTACCGGTCTATTGGTCGGCCCACCGCAACCGCAGCATTTCCAACGCCGCCACGGCGCAATAAGGCTGCCGGCTATCAGTCGGGAGGGACTGCACGACCATGAAGCGCGTTGAAGTCCGCTCAGGCTCCGATCAAGTCGCGCCGCCCGGAATAGCACCCTGGAAGTTCTTCGCCGGCCTGATGATCCACATCGCCGTTCCGACCTATCTCCTGCTTCTGACCGTCACCCTCGTCGTCTACGTCCTCGAACATGGCACGGCCGACGGCGTCTTCGCCCTGTTGCCGCGGATCAGCCTCTATTTCATCAGCTTCTACGCGACGGTCACTCTCGCCGGCACCGGCGTCGCCGCGATGTCCGGCCTGGCAGCGCGACTGCGACGCAAGCGGCAACTGGAAACTCTCGGCAAAAACCCGGCGGTGCGCTCCGAACAGGAGCTTTCCCACGCGATCGGCATGTTCGCTGCGATGACCAGCGATCCGGCGGTCGTGTCAGCGCTTCCCATGATCGCGGATGCACACTGGCACCACGACGACGAACGCTATCAGCAGGTGTCGCGTGATCTTGAGAAGGCGGCGGCGACCTATGCGAGCGCGCATGCCTCGGCACGCGGCGAGCAACGGGAGGAAGTCAGCCGCCTGACTGCCGAGACCCTCCGCCATTTCGCGCAGAAACTCGACGACCTTGCGCAGGACACCGGCATCGCCGCCACTCAAAAGGCCAAAACCATGGCCGGCTATATCGCGAGCAAATATGGCGACGATCTCGACGCCGTCCGCCAAACAGAGGCCCTTCCGAAATCGGCGGACGGCCGTCCGGATTCGCTAGACCGGGACATTTGAGAGGCGTAAATAGTACCCACGACATGTTCATGTCGGGAAGCGCTCTCGCTTCAACCTCGGGGATCAACCTCACCATGACAAATCTCTATATGCTCGGCGCCGTCGGTGTCGTGGCGCTCACTTTGCTCGTCCTGCTCATGGCGTCGCGCTGTGTGCGCTACGTCGCCAACAACCGCGTCGCCATCGTCGAGAAACTATGGGCCCGCCGCGGATCGATCGCTGGCGGCCTGATCGCGCTGAACGGCGAAGCCGGCTTCCAGCCGGACGTGCTGCGCGGCGGCTATCACTTCTTCTTCCCGTTCCAATACCGGGTCCATATCCAGTCGCTGGTCACCATTCCGCAGGGCCAGATCGGCTATGTCTTCGCGCGCGACGGCGCACCGCTGAACGCGACCCAGACGCTTGCCAGCAATGTCGGCACCGCCGACTATCTCGACGTCCGCGCCTTCCTCACCGGCGGCGGCCAGAAGGGCCCGCAGCGCACCATCCTGCGCGAGGGCACCTATGCCATCAACCTCGCCCAGTTCGTCGTCATCACCGCCGAGCGGATCTACGGGCTTGCGCTCGAGAACCACGATGCCGGGCTGTTCGAGGACATGAAGAACGTCATCGCCGAGCGCGACGGCTTCTACGCCGTCGTCATCAAGGGCGCCGACGACATGATCGGCATCGTCACCGTCCATGACGGCGCCGCGCTGACCTCCGACCATATCATCGCGCCGCAGGTCGGCGTCGACCAGACCGACAGCGCCACCTTCCACAACTCGTTCCAGGATCCCGAGAAGTTCCTGGCGGCGGGTGGCCGGCGCGGCCGCCAGCTGCAGGTGCTCGTCGAAGGCAGCTATTTCATCAACCGGCTGTTCGCGACGGTCGAGATGGTCGCCAAGACGATCGTCGAGGTCGGCCATGTCGGCGTCGTCATCTCCTATACCGGCGACAGCGGGGCCGACACGTCGGGCGACGAATATCGCCACGGCGAGCTCGTCGCGCGCGGCAGCCGCGGCGTGTGGAGCGATCCGCTGCTGCCCGGCAAATATGCCTTCAACACCTATGCCGGCAAGGTCGTGATCGTGCCGACCACCAACTTCATCCTGAAATGGGACCAGGCGACGACCGGCCAGCACAAGCTCGACGAGAACCTGTCCGAGGTCAGCCTCATCACCAAGGACGCGTTCGAGCCGACTTTGCCGCTCTCGGTGGTCGTCCATATCGACTATCGCAAGGCGCCGCTCGTCATCCAGCGCTTCGGCGACATCAAGAAGCTGGTCGAGCAGACGCTCGACCCGATGGTCTCGGCCTATTTCAAGAACGTCGCCCAGAAGAAGACGCTGATCGAGCTGCTCCAGGAGCGCAGCGAGATCCAGGAACAGGCGGGCGAGGAGATGCGCGGCAAATTCTCGCATTATAATCTCGAAATGCAGGAGGTGCTGATCGGCACGCCGCGCGCCGCCGAGGGCAACGACCAGATCGAGCAGGTCCTGAACCAGCTCCGCCAACGCCAGGTCGCGGCCGAGAAGGTCGAGACCTACAAGAAGCAGCAGACCGCCGCCGACAGCGAGCGCACCCTGCGCGAGGCCGAGGCACGGGCGCAGCAGCAGACCGGCATCACCCAGTCCGAGCTGTCGATCACCATCCAGGAGAATGAGGGCAAGGCCGAGGCCAAGCGCGCCGAGCAGGACGCCAACCGCACCCGCACCATGGCCAAGGCCGAGGCCGACCGCATCCGCCTCACCGGCGAGGGCGAGGCGGCCAAGATCGTGGCGCTGGCGAGCGCCGATGCCGAGCGCATCACCAAGACCGGCCTCGCGACGGCTGAGGCGATCGAGCGCCAGGTGACGGCGTCGGGCGGTGCCCAGTTCCAGCTCACCCGGCAGATCGTCGAGCGGGTCGCCGAGGCGCTCGAGACGTCGGGTGTCGAGATCGTCCCGCGCGTCCAGATCAACGGCGGCGGCGAAGGCGGGGGCGGCATGCTGCAGTCGCTGATCGGGATGCTGTTGTCCGAGAAGGGGCTTGCGCTGCAGGAGGCGGTGCCGGCCGCCAATGACGACAAGACGCCGGAGGCGATCGCGGCGGAATAGGGACTGCTGGCGCTGACCGTCGCCGGCGTCGGCGATGGTCAGCGGCCATCTTGTCATCCCCGGCTTGTCCCGGGAGCCAGTGTGCCGCGAGACCAACGGCCGCAGAATTGGCTGCGCGGTCGGTGCCCGAGCAAGTCCGGCATGACGGCCGGTGGGCCCGCGCTCATCACCCCCGCTTGCGGAACAACCTCCCCAACACGCTCCGATCCGCCAGTATCTCGTGCGCCGCATTGTGCCCCGGCGCGCCGGTCACGCCGCCGCCGGGATGGGTGCCGGCGCCGCACATATAGAGGCCGGCGATCGGCGCGCGATAGTCGCCGTGGCCGAGCACCGGGCGGGCCGCCCAGAGCTGGTCGAGCGACATATGGCCGTGCATGATGTCGCCGCCGATCAGCCCGAACTTGCGTTCGAGATCGAGCGGCGAATGGATCTGGCGGGCGATCACCGCGCCCTTGAAATTGGGGGCGTGCTTCGTCACCGTATCGATGATGAGGTCGGCCGCCGCCTCGCGCTCGTCGTCCCAGGAGCGGCCGTCAGGCAGCACCGGCGCGAATTGCTGGCAGAAGAGGCTGGCGATGTGCATGCCCGGCGGCGCGAGGCTGTCGTCGATCGAGGTCGGCAGCTTCATCTCGACGATCGGCTCGTCCGACCAGCCCTTGGCCCGCGCGTCGGTAAAGGCCTTGTCCATATAGTCGAGCGTCGGCGAGATGATGATGCCGCAGGTATGATGCTCGGCGACTTCCTTGCCCGGCAGCACCGAGAAATCGGGCAGTTCGGACAGCGCGACGTTCATCCGGAAGGTGCCGGAGCCCGCCTTGAAATTGTCCATCCGCCGCGCGAATTCGGGGGTCATGTCGGATCGGTCGACCAGCTGGCGATAGAGCAAGGCCGGGCCGACATTGGCCGCGACGATCTCGGCGGCGATCTCCTCGCCGCTCTCCAGTTTCACGCCGGTTACGCGGTTGCCGTCGACCAGGACCTTGGCGACCGGGGATTCGAGGCTGATCTCGACGCCGAGATCGGTGCACGCCTCGGCCATGTAGCGGGTGATTTCTCCCATGCCGCCGACCGAATGGCCCCAGGCGCCCTTCTTGCCGTTCACTTCGCCGAACACGTGATGGAGCAGGACATAGGCTGAGCCGGGCGTGTCGACGCTGGCATAATTGCCGACCACGGCATCGAAGCCGAACGCGGCCTTCACATAATCATTCTCGTACCAGCTATCGAGAAAGTCGCGCGCCGACTTGACGAACAGGTCCATCACGTCGCGCTGCGCCTCGATGTCCAGGCTGGCGAGCCGCCTGCCCTGCGCCGCCGCGGCGATCAGCGCGCGGATGCCGCCGCCGACATTGGGCGGCGTCTTGAGCGCCATGTCGCGCAGCACCTCGGCGACGCGCTCCAGCGCTTCCTCATATTTCGGGAAGGTCTCGGCATCCTTCGGCGAATAGCGCGCGAATTCGGCGCGGGTCCGCGCCTCGCCGCCGCCGAGCTTGAGATAGCCATTCTCGTTGGGGAAGAAGTTGGAGATGGTCCGCTCGATGATCCGCCAGCCGCGCTCGTGCAGCCGCATGTCGCGGATCACCTTGGGCCTGAGCAGGCTGACGGTGTAACTCGCGGTCGAGTTGCGGAAGCCGGGGTGGAACTCCTCGGTGACCGCCGCGCCGCCGACGATGTGGCGCCGCTCGAGGATGCGGACCTTGAGCCCGGCGCGGGCGAGATAGAAGGCGCAGACCAGGCCGTTGTGGCCGCCGCCGATGATGAGCGCGTCGTATTTTTGAGTCACTTCTTACTCCCCTCCCACTTGTGGGAGGGGTCGGGGGAGGGCTTGTTCCTGCCTTACCACCGACAGGCCCTCCCCTAGCCCAGTTTCAGGTGAACGATGCCCCGCATCGTTCAGGTCAGGCTGGGAGCCTGACCGACCTGAAACTCGCAAGCGGGAGGGGGATGATGTTGCGCTCCATCCCGGCGGCGGCGCTCGATGCAGCCGAGCCTCGGGAATGAGCGTCCGTATCTTCTTCGCGAAGCTGCGCAGGCACACTTCGCTCTCGCCGATCGGCCCGACCTCGTAACTCTGCGACGCCATGCCCTGCTGCACGCGGGTGATCAGCCAGGTGTCCTCGGCATTGACCGTGCGGTTGATCCGCCAGTTGGCGTAGCGCACCAGCTTCATCTCGCGGCGGCCATCGGGCAGCGCGAAGGCCATTTCGCGGAGCACGCAGGTGGTCGGCGAGAGCGGCAGCCACTGCATGAAATCGACCTGGTCGGGATAGATGTCGAACGCCATGTTCGGCCATAATTTATAATAGAGCCAGAGCCGCTGCTGCTCCTCGGGCAGGTGCGCGGCGCGCGGCAGATGCGCCTGGTACAACCGCTCCCAGCGATCGTTCGAGGGCTTGTCGGCGAGATAGCCGGACATCTTGTCGACCCAGGGCTGCGCCTCGATCGCGTAGCTCTTGCCGAACAATCGGGTCAGCCCGGCATGGGCGACCGGGATGTGGAGATTGTCCGAATAATTGTCGCCGACATTCTTCCAGTTGACCGCGCGCTCGCGCAGCCTGACCGGGCTCAGCGTGCGCATCTCCTCGAACCGGTAGGGCGCGATCTCATGGTCATAGGGCGCCATCATCGCGGCGACCGAGGGGCCGCCATCGTCTTCGAGGCGCACGAAGACGAAGCCGTTCCAGATCTCGACCTCTACGGGCGCGAGCCCGTTCCGGGCCATGTCGAGCGCGGGATAATCAGCCTTCATCGGCACGCCGGTCAGCCGGCCGTCAAGCTCATAGGCCCAGGCGTGATAGGGGCAGACGAGCTTTTTGGCGCACCCGCCCGGCCCCTCGACCAGCCGCATCGCCCGGTGGCGGCAGACATTGGCGAAGGCGCGGATCCCCTCATCCTCGCCGCGGATCGCGATCACGCTTTCGCCGATATAATCGAGCGTGTGGTAATCGCCCGGCCCGGCAATGTCGCTGACATGGCAGACGATCTGCCAGGACGGCCGGATGACGCGCGCCATCTCGACGTCGAAATATTCGGGATCGGTGTAGAGCCAGCCCGGCAGACTCCAGTCAGCATCGGGATCCGGCGCCTCGATCATGTCGGCGAAGCGATGCGCCATGCGAGTCTCCTTGTTGGACGATCGTATAACAAGATTGCGCGCCGCACAAGTTGCCGTCAGCCCGGACTTGTTCCGGGGTCCACCGTCCCGCATAGCGAGCGCCGAAGCGTTCGCGGAACAGCGGATGCCGGAACGAGCCCGGCATGACGGAGGATATGACCAGACCCGCCTTTACCCGCGCCGAACCGGACGCCCGCCGCCTCAGCCTGATCGAGGCGACCGCGCGCGTGCTGGCGCGCCAGGGCGCGGCCGGCGTTTCGGTGCGGGTGATCGCGCTCGAGGCGGGGGTGTCGCCCGGGCTGGTCAACCATTATTTCGACGGCATCGACGCGCTGATCGCCGCCACCTACGCCCATGCCGACGCGCAGGTATCCGCCGCCTTCGACGCCGCCGTCGCCGCCGCCGGCCCGGCGCCGCGCGCCCGCCTGCTCGCCCATGTCACCGCCAGCTTCGCGCCCCCGATCGCCGACCCCGGCCTGCTCGCGACCTGGATCGCCTTCTGGAGCCTGGTGAAGAGCAACGACGACATCGCCCGCCTCCATCGCGACCTCTACGCGGCCTATCGGCGCGATCTCGAAACCCTGCTCGCCGATTGCGGCATGGCGGACCACGACCGCCGCCTCGCCGCGATCGGCATCAGCGCGATCGTGGACGGCCTCTGGCTCGAACTCTGCCTCGCGCCTGAGACATTTACGCCCGCCGAAGCCAGCGCGATCGCCGAGCGCCATATCGATTCGTTGTTTGATCTCCCGCAATGAGAAGGATGCGAGGGCGGTTTTCGCCACTGCAGTGGAGGAGATAGCGGGTGTTGCGGTGGGGTTGAATCGGGGTTGGGTGCGGGTGGCGTTTGTTGGGAATGTCATGAGGGTTGCTGACATTTTGTGTTTTGCCAGCCGCTGGCTTAATATATTTCTTTTAATTTCAAATAGATAGATTGACCTCGGCGCACGGGGCGGCGGACGAAATGTCAGTGCCAGTGACATTCTGACCCGGTACAGCCGATTCTAGTGTGCTTGCGGATATGCTCTGCGCTTTGCTGGAGGGTTGATTGTGGGCCGGTGACATCGTGACGGTTCGCGCCACCTGTTTTGACTGACGGCGCGTCGAATCATTTCGGCGACTCTGGGGCGATTGCAGAAAGTCAGCCTCTTTAGCTCGCGTACGGGAAGCTACCATTCGGGTCGTTACCCGAGAGCTTCACTCTGCTCGCGTCCTTTGACTCATTTTTGACTCGATCTTGATTCAAGGGAGATGCGGACAAGGGGAAGCATCATGACCACGGTATTCACGATCGGTTATGAAGGAGCGTCCGTAGAAGACTTTGTGGTCAGCCTGACTCTGGCTGGCGTGCAACGCGTTCTGGACGTCCGAGAGATAGCGCAATCTCGGCGTAGAGGCTTCTCCAAGAATGGCCTTGCCGAGACGCTTCGCGCCAGCGGAATCGAATACTCGCACTCCCGCCAGCTGGGCGATCCAAAACCGGGAAGAGAAGCTGCGCGGCGTGGCGATCTTGACCAGTTCAAACGCATCTTTGAGGCGCACCTTTCACTGCTGGAAACCCGAGAGGCGCTCTCGGCTGCTGCGGAAATAGTTCAACGCGTCCCGACAGCATTGCTATGTTTTGAACGTAATCCACAGCACTGCCATCGCACCCTTGTCGCAAACCATCTTGCGGAGGTATGTTCGCTATCCGTTCGACACCTTGGAGTCGTTGAGAATGCGGCGCACCGATACGGAGCTGTTGCAGAGGCAGCCTGAGGGAACCTTAGAACTCGTTGCGGATGAGGCATTTATCCTCGTAAAGGCAGCTCCGCGCCGCAGCCAATCATTTGGCGAGACTGTATGCTGCGCTGGCATCGACCGAAAAGGGGCTTGGGTGCGATTGTATCCCGTCTCATTCCGCCACCTGAACGACGCGCAGAGGTTCGGCCGGTGGGATCACATTCGGTACCGCTGGTCGAAGCCGAAAGCGACAAAAGATTCCCGTACTGAATCCCGCAGGGTAGACCCGCAGTCGATCGAGATCATGCGTCCACTCAAGCAAACGGATCGCAATCCGCTAGTTGCCCGATGCGTTGTGACGAGCCTGAAGCGGGAGCGCGAAGCGAACCACAGTCTCGCACTACTCCGGCCGGAGATACTCGATTTCTGGCACGAGAAACACACGCCCGGGGAGCTGGCAGAACGGGATTCGGTCCTCAACCAGCTTCGCGCACAGAGCGATATGTTCGCCCCTGCCGCCTCACTGCTCCCCGCGCGGACGTGCCCTTATTCCTTCCATTACCGCTACCGGGACGATGACGGCGAGCATGTAGGAACTTGCCAAGACTGGGAGACCGAACAAACCTACTTTGCCCGGCACCGAGAATACGGATCGGAGCACGCGGCGTTGGATTGGATGGTCCAGAAGTTTGGCGAGGAATATCCCCGCAAGGGCATGGCGCTAGCCATGGGAACGCACCGCTATCGCTCAGACCAATGGCTAATCAACGGCATCATCCGGCTGGACCCAGAGCCGCAACTCAGCATGCTTTGAACGGCGCAGATCCACGCCCTGGCTGGATCGCAACAAGCACTGCGACGACAGCCTAGTAGTTCGGCGGCTGATGGGCCGTTTGCAGAAAGATCGGCTTTGCATTCACGCAAGGTCGAAAGCGGACGCCGGCCATGCCGAGGCTGCAACAAAATCAGCAATAGGGTTGCGTTGTGAAACGTTTATTTTCAGTCACTTAGCTTGGTTCAGCTAGATTGCTGCTGAGCGCCCGGTACCCGCCCTCACTGTCAAGTGCGTGGCTATGAATTGACCTACTTCACCACGGTGCGGCGCTTCGGCGGGCGCGCAATCAGTATTATATACATATCTTTGCGGGCACACCATTGGCCTCACACCGTTCGATGGCTTCTCTATATAGCTGCACTGCCCTGCTTTTGACGCGAAGTTGCCGTGCAATATCTTCATTTGATTTGTCAGAATTAAACCATAGAGGCTTTGGTACGTCACTCATTAGATGAAAATCGTCTACATGGAAGTCTTGGGGTTTTGGCATTATTGTCGAATTTACATTGGTCACAGAACCAGAAACTGGTTTAGATGATGTCGCATTGATAATAATACCGATATAGGAATTTTGAATCTCTTGATAATTTATAGCCTTTGTACAATCACCAGAAGTAGGAGCGGTCGCAAATTTGATAGAAAACGACGGTTTCAGCTGCGCCGCAAAGCAATACTTATTGTTATCTATGCCGCTAATGTCTATATAACCTGGAGAATCCGGGTTAGTTGCCTGATCTATTATTGCAATAGTTCCTGTCTTTTCGTCATCGCTAGAGCAATTTGCTGCATTGATATTCATTGTGATGTGATGCGTGGAAGCCTCCTTGTCAGCTATTGCCTGCTGCAAGACAGGTTCAAAAATGTTATTCACATAGTTTGTCGCGATACCAAATGCATCCGAATATGGGTTCGCCGGTAAGTTTAGAGATTTAGTAGACTGAACTGCTGACGATATTATTTGCGCAGCCTGACTCTTTCCCTTTGTCCTAACGATTCCTATCTCAATTCCTACCTGATTGAAGGTGTTATTGTTAGAATCAGTAAGATGAAATTGATTTATAAGCGGCTGCTCATCTGCAAAATAAATGTGTCCCGACCTGTAATTGGTTAATGGCTCGTTAACAACTTTAACAAAAGATGCATTATTTTGTTTAGAGGTGGAATCGCTGCCGGCTAAAGTTAATGTCAACGTCATGTTTATAGACTTATCTTCGATCAACCCCAACCATGCCGTAGTTTTTTCAAATACTACGCCCCTAATGGTGGCGGTTATCTTATCATCCTGTTGAATACACGCCCCCTTTCCGGCTCCATCATCAATCCGTATTATGCGAGAGCCATCTGGCGGCGATTGGGCGCTTGCGACCTGAGAACTCACAAAGGCCACAGCGACGAAGGCTCGAAGAGCACAAATTCGCAATCTATATGACATTGCCTCTCTCCACAAAAGTGACTATTGAAATGAATTTCAGGTACCGTCTATCGTAGCTTACGCCCGGGTGGTATATTTGTGGTGCTTACGAGATAGTAAATCCTATTTAACAGTACTGCAAAACGCGAATGAACCTTTATTGGTCACATAAGCAAAAGCTTCATGAGCGTCTGTGCTCCCCATCAGGTGTACACGGGTCCACCAGGTTAGATGATCTATCACCTTTCTCCAAGCAAGTGGCGCTCGCGTGATTGACGCGTTCCGGTGCTTCATAAAATTCTTTATCCCATATTTTTATCAGCACCAGCCCATCCTGAACCGACCCCTTGCAACTCCCGCTTTCAAACCTGAACCCCAGATCAAAATTTATGGACGCAACCCTATTGCTGATTTTGTTGCATGGTCGCGCTTCGCTCCGCGAAGGCCCACTTCCAGGATGCGCAGTCGTCGCGGTGAATGACCGGCGTCAGGCGAAAATGGGTCACACGAGCGCTGACAAGTGCCTCGGTACTGCTACCGTGCTGGTGGATCAGAGAATTGGCGCACGCATAGATTTCTTGGTCCTTAATCATGGCGATCGCCGCATGCCGCCAATTCCAAGCTCGAACTTCGCGCCCGCATCACGCAAAATATTGACCATTTCGAGCGAGGCATGATGCGCAGCAAGTGCTTCCTCGCGCGTGCACGACTCCTTGCCATAGCGAATGGCAGGCTGGCACTGGATCGCGCCGATTTGGGCACGAACATCGAATACCAATCCGGTGGCAACGAGCATCTTGTCCAATTCAGCAAGCACATGCGTAAATGTGTAGTTGCCGCCAGCCAGTTCGATCGCGGCTTTGAATATCTTCTCCGCGGCTTGCAGTGATGCCCATTTTGACTCCCCGTAGCGACCATGACGCACCATCAGGCTACCGACGGCGACGTCGACGTCGCCGCGCGCTATCCTCATAAGGTCGTGCGAAGTGTTTTCGAGCGTGTATGAAGCAGGCAGAGCCGTCTCGAAGGCTGCGGCGATCGAATCCAGCGCCATCGCGGAAAGGCGTGCTGCTTTTGCCGGCGTCATGTCCTCAAGAAGCTGGACGACGTTTCGGGTGGCAGGTCCTCGCGTGATGTCGGGTGTGTCGAGCCAGTTCCGGCCGACGACGTAGCGTGCCGATCCGAACGCGCGAGGAATCCTCATCGCGTATAAATCGCCATCGACCTCAACGATAGTGCGACCCGGACAGACATCGATCTTCTGTCGGTCACCATAGACGTTGTCGTACCACGACTTGATTGCGTTGCTGAGCGCGAGATTTTCCGCGAGTTCGCGGGGCAGGCGGGCAGGATCACCCCCCAGTGGGATCGAAAGGTTGTAGCGCAGCGAAACTTCACGCACCGCCAGCATCGAGCGGCCTGGGATATCGACCCCGTCCTGCGTAAGTTTGAAGTCGATCTGCGCCATCATCGCTTCGAATTGCGGCCCGCTTACGGGCGGTCGTTCGGTAGTCATGTCCCCCATCCGCTCGCGTCGCGCCTCTAGTGAACGACATATAGGGCTTCGACAGTTCGTTCGCACCCGCGCAACCCTCTGAGGGCAAATGCGTCCCGCCGCTTCGGCGCCATGTCCTCGCGATTCGAATGTGGGCTGACCGGTAGGATCCGAGCCTGCAACGGACGAATGGCAGCTTTTGGAGTCGATTGCGGCACTGAGGAACGACCGAGAATAGCGCGCTTAGCTACCTCTTTCGTCTTGAATCTTTTGAGGTTCACTATCCTCGACAGAGGTAATGCCCGCTTTTCTGAGCGCTTCAGCCAGGGCGGCGCTAGGCGGCGGTGGAGGCAAAGGCGGTGCCCGATCAAGATACCGTCCCACCGTGTCTCCGCTGGTAGTGCCTAAACCGGTCCGACGTGGAGGACTGATCTTATGCCCCTGTTTCTCACCCATGCGCTTGCCTCCGACTATTGCTTAAATTCTCGACCAGATTGAAGCCAATGTACAGGAAGCGATTTGAAAGATGGGCTGGCTCCGCCACACGAAGATCCTTGAAAGGGAGCCAACCACTCAATCGTCGATTATTGTCCTTCAATCCACAGAACGGCAGCTTCTGGAATTAGCATCGACCGTGCTGAACGACCGACTTTGGGCGGATTGTTTTGAAAAACACTGATGTAATTTTTGGGGCGCAACATTCAAATCCGATAGCGGCCCAACGCGTAACGAAGATTCAAGATCATCGTGCAGTTCGAATCATTGTTGCTCAAAATTGGCGCCCAAGTGGTCTCGTCAGAGTTTTTCAACACAATCGGGCGCAAACCAGCCACCACCCCAGCCCCCCGCTCACAACCATCACGCGCCCGCTACCCCGCAGTGCAGGCCATCCCCGCAAAACAGCTGACAGATGCACCCCATCCGCCAGCCCCACCCTATTTCGACAAATCCGTAAACACCGACAGATAGTAAGTAATCGCCGGCTGAATATTCGAGATCGGCGTCCGCTCGTTCAGCCCGTGGCTGAAATCCTCCGAATTCTCGATGAAGACCGGGCTCGCGCCGTAAGCCGGCACGCCGATAGCCCAGAGACCATCATGTCGCTCGCGCCCAACGCGATGCTCGGGAAACCGGCACGCCCGGGTTGATCGTCTCAATCCCCTCGGTCACGGCGGCAATGAAATCGGCGCGCATCGGCGAGGCATCAGTCGCGATCGAGCCCTCGGTCCCGTCCTTGAACGTCACCACGGGCCCGGCCGCACCCTTTTGCAGCCGGCCATGACGCCGGCCGGCTTGCCATCTCCCGAACCCCCCGCTTAATGTCCCGCCGGGAAGCGGCGACTGAGCCACACGCCCGACTATTTCGATCGACTGACACGATCCCGGACGGACGACCCAATTGCGGGAGGGGCCGTCGCGGGAGGGGGAGCATGATGACACCAGGCCGATGGATCGCAGCCGCCACCGCGGCGCTGTTAGTTACTGCCCCGCTCGCCGCCGAGGAAAAGCAGGTGACGTCGACGACCGAGAAGAAGGTCGACGACGCGATTCAGCTCCCACCGCTGTCAGCCGACAAAACGGTGAAGCAATCCGCGACGATCGGCGGGCGCACGATCAACTACGATGCCACTGTCGGCACGATCTCCGTCCGCGACGAGAAGGGCAAGGAGATCGGCCAGGTCGTCTACACCGCCTATGTCGTCCCCGGCGCTGGGGTGAACCGCCCGGTGACCTTTGCGTTCAACGGCGGACCGGGCGCGTCGTCGGTCTATCTCAACATGGGCGCGGTGGGGCCGAAGCGCATCCAGTTCGGCGCGCAGGGCAATGCACCGTCGGATTCGCCGGTGACGACCGACAACCAGAACAGCTGGCTCGATTTCACCGACCTTGTCTTCATCGATCCGATCGGCACCGGCTTCAGCCGCAGCCTGGCCGACGCCGACAAGACCAAGAAGGCGTTCTACGCCAACGATCCCGACATCAAATATCTCAGCAAGGTGGTGTTCGACTGGCTGGTGAAGGCCGGCCGGCTGCGCTCGCCCAAATATGTCATGGGCGAAAGCTATGGTGGCTATCGGGCGCCGCGCATCGCCTATGAACTGCAATCGCAGATCGGGGTCGGTGTCACCGGGCTGGTCATGGTGTCGCCCTATCTCGACCCCGCCTCGGGCGATGGCGCCACCGCGCTCTCGCCGCTGCCGTGGATGATCGATCTCCCCTCGATGGCGGCGGCGCATCTGGAGAATCAGGGGAAGCTGACCCCGGCCGCAATGGCTGAGATCGAGGCGTATGTGCGGGGGCCGTTCGCGACCGACCTGTTGCGCGGGCGTTCCGATCCGGAGGCCGTCGCGCGGCTCGTCAAGCACGTCACCGATCTCACCGGTCTCGATCCCGCGCTCGTTCAGCGGTTGGGCGGACGCGTCGATTCAGGCACCTTCCTGCGCGAGATTCATCGCAACGACGGTACGATCGGCAGCGTCTATGATTCGAACGTCACTGCGTTCGATCCTTTCCCCTGGTCGGCGCAGCGGCAGTCGAACGATCCGATCCTCGACGCGCTGATCGCGCCGACGACCAGCGCGATGGTCGATTTCGTCACCCGCGTCGTCGGCTGGAAGACCGATGCGCGCTATAATGCCCTGTCCTATGACGTGAACAAGGCGTGGGATCGCGGCAAGCCCGACGACAGCCCGGTCCAGGACCTGCGCAAGGCGATCGCCAACGATCCGCACATGGGCGTCATGATCGTGCATGGCTGGGACGACCTGTCGTGCCCGTTCTTCGCGTCGCGCCTGATCGTCGATCAGCTGCCGAGCTTCGGGATGGCCGAGCGGGTGAAGCTCAACGTCTATCCCGGCGGGCATATGTTCTACAGCCGACCCGACAGCGGGGCGGCGTTGAAGGCGGATGCGCGGGCGCTTTACGCTGCGCGTGGGTGAAGGGGGCGGGTCTTGGGCGCTCCACCCTGGCGATTGGCCTGCCGCCTTCTTCCCCTCTCCTCTTAGGAGAGGGGCAAGCTGCGTAGCAGCGCGGGGTGAGGTTGAGGGCGAGGCGCTCATTACTGGTCACCCTCACCCTTCCCACCGCTTCGCGGCGAGCCCCTTCCCTCTCCCGATGGGAGAGGGAAAAGCGGCGTTCCGCATAAGTGTATGAATGCCGTGCCCTTCAGGCAGGGCAATCGCATATGGGTCAGTCTCGCGCCGGCTGGGAAGCTATTTCGACAGATCAGCAAACACCGACAGATAATAGGTAATCGCCGGCTGGATGTTCGAAATCGGCGTGCGCTCGTTCAGCCCGTGGCTGAAATCCTCCGAATCCTTGATGAAGACCGGGCTCGCGCCGTACGCCGGAACGCCGAGCGCGCGGGAGAACATGGCGTCGCTCGCGCCCGACGCCATGCTCGGGAAGACCGGCACGCCGGGGTTGATCGTCTTCATCCCCCTGGTGATCGCGGCGATGAAATCGGCGCGCATCGGCGAGGCGTCGGTCGCGATCGAGCCTTCGGTCACGTCCTTGAAGGTGATGGCCGGGTCGGCCGCCACCGTCTTCAGCTCGGCCATGATCTCGGGCAGCTTGTGGCCGGGGAAGATGCGGCAATTGATGTTGGCGGTCGCGCGCTGCGGCAGGGCGTTGAGGGCATGGCCGCCATTGATCATGGTCGCGACGCAGGTCGTGCCGATCTTGCCGATCGTCGCCGGATTGGCGGTGAGGGTCGCGATCGCCTGCTTGTCGGTGGGATCGGCGGCGAAGGCCTTCATCGCAGCGCCGGTCTCGGGATCCTCATATTTCGCCGCTTGGACGAAATAGGCGCGGGTGAGATCGCTGAGCTCGGGCTTGAACTGGTAATTGCCGATCCGCACCAGCGCGGCCGCGAGCTGGTTGATCGCGTTCACCTTGCGCGGCGCCGAGCTGTGGCCGCCGGGATTGGTGACGGTCAGCTCGAAATCGGCATAGGTCTTCTCGGCGCCCTGCCAGGTCCAGAATTTGGGCTTGGCCGTAGCCTCGTCGAGCGTGCCGCCGCCGCCATCGATGTTGAGCACCAGATCGGCATCGGCGAGCTTCTGGGCGATGATCGCCGAGGTCTTCATCGTCGTTTCCTCGTCGCCCGAGAATTCGATGACGATGTCGCGGCGCGGCTTATAGCCTTCGCGCCTGAGCTCGATCAGCGCGGCGATCGCCAGCGTGCCGTCGAGCTTCATGTCGGTCGCGCCGCGGCCGAACAGATAGCCATTCTCGACGACGGGCGTGAAGGGATCGCGCTGCCAGTCGGACGGCTTGGCCTCGACCACGTCCATATGGCCGGAGATCACCAGCGGCTTCGCCTTGGGGTCCGAGCCGTGCCAGCGGGCGATGAGATAGGCGGTGTCGTCGACCGGGGTGACCGTCACGTCGCCGTCAGCGAATCCGCCGGCGACCAGCGCCGATTTGTAGAGGGCGGCGACCTGCGGGGTCTGGTTGCCCGGCCCGCGCACCGAGCGCAGCGCGATCGCCTGCTTGGCGAGATCGAGCGCCTGCGCCTCCGCCTGCGGGTGACTGGCCGGGCCCTTCGCCTCGGCACCGACGCCGGCGACCATGCCGGTTCCAAGAGCCAGCGTCGCCGCAATCACCCGTATATTCTTCATCGCCAGTCTCCACATGAGCAGAGCGGCAGGCGTAACGACGCACACGGGCCCGTCAAGCCGGTGGCGGCACAACGACCGCCACGCTATGGACTCGCGATACGATATCGAGGTGATGCGTGAAAATTGCTGCCCTGGCCCTGACGCTGCTTTTCATCGCGCCCTCCGCGCTCGCGCAGGAGGCAGCCCCCGCCTGCCCCGCGACCCCTGCCCCGCTTCCCCCCGGGCTGGCCGGATGGGCAAGCGTGACGCCGGTGAGCGCCGCGGCGAGCGCGGCCGGCCTGGCCAAGGCGACGGCCCCCGTCGGCAGCCGGGCGGATGTGGCGCTGCTGCCGGCGGCGCAGGTCCAGTTCGTCGCACCGGAAAAAGCTCCGGCGGCCGACAGCTATAGCGGGCTGGTCAGCTTCTCCGTCCCGGCGGCGCGGACTTATCGCGTCGCGCTCGGCGCGGGCGCGTGGATCGATGTCGTGCGGGACGGCACGCCGATCGCCTCCGCCGCGCACGGCCATGGCGTTGCCTGCACGGCGGTGCGCAAGACGGTCGATTTCGCGCTGACGCCGGGCGATTATGTGCTCCAGATTTCGGGCAACCGGGCGGCGGCGATCAGCGTCCTGATCCTGCCGCTGCTGCCGTGATCCGCGCACGCACCATGGCGAAGACGCATCCCTTCCACTCGATCCACGCCCATGAGCTGATCCGGGCGGGCGCCTGCACGCCGCACGCGACGGTCGGCGACCCGGCCGCCAATGCCGAGGCGGCGATCGCGCTGGCGAAGCAGGGCCATAAAAAGGGCGCCGACCTGCTCGTCTTCCCCGAGCTCAACATCAGCTCCTATGCGATCGACGACCTGCACCTGCAGGATGCGCTTCAGCGTGCCGTGCAGGAAGCGTTGGCTTCGGTCGTCAAGGCGAGCGCCAAGCTGCGGCCGGTGCTGCTGGTCGGTGCGGCGCTGCCCCGCAACGGGCGGCTCTATAATTGCGCGGTGGTGATCGCGCGCGGGCGGGTGCTCGGCGTGGTGCCCAAGACCTTCCTCCCCAATTACCGCGAATATTACGAGAAACGCTGGTTCGCGAGCGGCGCCGGGCTGACCGGGCTCGACATCGAGATCGCCGGCGAGACAGTGCCGTTCGGCACCGACCTGATCTTTGCGGCGAGCGACCTGCCGCACTTCATCTTCCATGCCGAGATCTGCGAGGATTTCTGGGCGCCGACCCCGCCCTCGACGATGGGCGCGCTGGCGGGGGCGCTGGTCTGCTGCAACCTCTCCGCCTCGAACATCGTCGTCGGCAAGGCGCGCGAGCGGGCCCTGCTCTGTGCGTCGCAGAGCGCGCGGGCGGTGTGCGGCTATGTCTTCTCGGCCGCCGGGCCGGGCGAAAGCACGACCGACCTCGCCTGGGACGGGCAGGGCATGATCCACGAGCTCGGCGAGCTGCTCGCCGAATCGGCGCGGTTCGCGCGCGAGCCCGGCATGGTGATCGCGGATGTGGATTGCGGCCGTATCCGCCAGGAGCGGATGCGGACCGGGACCTTCAACGATTCCGCCGTCCAGGCTGGCCATCCCGAAACCCGCTTCCGCCGCATCGCCTTCGAGCACAAACCCGATTTCGCCGATATTGGCCTGGTCCGCGATATCCGGCGCTTCCCGTTCGTGCCCAACACGCCCGAAAAGCTCGACGCCGATTGCTATGAGGCCTTCAACATCCAGGTCGAGGGGCTGCTCAAGCGCTTCGAGGCGGCGAAGGCGGAGCGGCTGGTGATCGGCGTTTCGGGCGGGCTCGACTCAACCCACGCCCTGATCGTCGCGGCCAAGGCGATGGACCGGCTCGGCCTGCCGCGCGAGCGCATCCTCGGCTTCACCATGCCCGGCTTCGCGACCAGCGACGGGACCAAGGCCAATGCCTGGGCGCTGATGCGCGCGCTCGGCGTCGATGGGGACGAGATCGACATCCGCCCGGCCGCCCGGCAGATGCTCGCCGATATGGGCCACCCCTTCGCCCAGGGCGAGCCGGCCTATGACGTGACCTTCGAGAACGTCCAGGCAGGGCTGCGCACCGATTATCTGTTCAGGCTCGCCAACCAGCGCGGCGGGCTCGTGGTCGGCACCGGCGACCTTTCCGAGCTCGCGCTCGGCTGGTGCACCTATGGCGTCGGCGACCAGATGAGCCATTATGCAGTCAATGCCGGCGTGCCCAAGACGCTGATTCAGTTCCTGATCCGCTGGTGCATCCGCACCGACCAATATGATCGCGACACCGACCAGATCCTCGAGGCGATCCTGGCCACCGAGATCTCGCCCGAGCTGGTGCCGGCGGGCGCCGACGGGGCGATGCAGAGCACCGAGGCGCGGATCGGGCCCTATGAGCTCAACGATTTCTTCCTGCACTATGTCGTGCGCCACGGTATGGCGCCGTCCAAGGTCGCCTTTCTCGCGCTCCATGCCTGGCGCGATGCGTCGTCCGGCCGCTGGCCGCGCGATTTCCCCCGCGCCGGGCGCCATGCCTATGATCTGACGACGATCCGCGGCTGGCTGGAGAAATTCCTCGTCCGCTTCTTCGTGACGAGCCAGTTCAAGCGCTCGGCGATCCCCAACGGGCCGAAGGTTTCAGCCGGCGGCGCCCTGTCCCCGCGCGGCGACTGGCGTGCGCCATCGGACGGCGTTGCGACCGCCTGGCTCGACGAACTGGCGCGCAACCTTCCCTAAGCCGTCACCGGCCCGGGGAAACGCCGGTTATTTCCGCTTCTTGCGCGCCGCATAGCGCGCATCGCGCGCTGCCTTTTTCTCGGCTTCGGTAAGTTCCGCGCGTTGCGACTGCTGCTCGAGCTCGAGCCGGGCCGCCTCGGCCTTGGCGATCTTGTCGAGCTTGGCCTGTTCGATCGCCGCCTTCTTCTCGGCGCGCTTCTGGGCCTCGGCGGCTTCCTTCGCCGCGCGCGCGGCGGCGCGTTCGGCGGCGATCGCCGGGTCAACCGGCGGCTTCGCTTTCAGTTTTTCGAGAGCAGCCTGTTTGGCCTGCGCGGAAAGCGCGGCGCGGTCCTTGAAGGAGGGTTCTTTATACGATGCCATCGGCGCCCCTTAATGTCTTTTCGCAGGATAGGAAATGCCCGGTTTCGGGTCTCGATAATCCTTTGTGGTGAATCGCCCGCGCTCGCGGCGCGCCAGGCTATTCCGGGCCGGCGCGGAGATGCGCCTCGACGGCGTCGAGCGTTGCCGGCATCCAGGCCGGGCTCCAGGGCCGTTCGAGCTCGAAGACCGGCACGGTGGCGACGAGCTCGAGGCTGGCGGCCCAATGCCGCCGCGCATCGCCCAGCTGCGCGATATAGCGGCCGCGATAGGTGTTCGCGACAAGGGCCTTGAAGGCCGCGGCACCGTGAAGGCGCCTGATTGCCACGCCGCCCCCGCCCTCCCCGGCTTTCTTCAGCACATAGATCGCGCCCAGCGGCATCGCGGCCGGTGCGTCGCCGCGACGCGCCGGAACGGTGAATTTGTCGCGCCCGCCCAGCACCGATTCGAAATCGGCCGCGCTTCGGCCCGACCGTTCGAGCGCATCGCGCCACAGCCGCATGTGCGGGATGCCGGCATGGGCGATCGGTCGCCCTGCCGGGTCGGCGCCGATCACGCAGACGTCGTCCGACAGAAGGAAGTGCCCGCGGTCGTGAAAAAGCGCGGCAAGCGTCGACTTGCCCGCCCCGGACGCGCCGGTGAACGCGATCGCACGGCCATCGATCGCGATTGCATTGGCATGAAGCGGCAGCAAACCGCGCTGGTGGAGCAAGACGCCGAACGCCGAGCCGAGGAGAAAGAGCCGGACCGTGCGCGGCGCCGCGCCCCCTGCCGGATCGACGACGATCCGCCGCCCTTGCTGGACCTGGTAGCGGCCCGCCTGCGCCACCACCAGAATCGCGCCATCGGCCGTTATCACGAGCTCACCGGTCTGCCCCGGAACAGCGACCTTGCCGTAGCTGATCTCGACGTCGGGATTGCCACCGTCCACCGGTTGCAGCTCGGGAAGCTCGATCTCCGAGCATAGGGTCAGGCCGAACACTGAATAGAGGTGGCGTGGCCGGGCGCCGGAGGCCGAGTGAGTCATCGCCTGAACAACTTCCCTCTCATTCACATCATCCCAAGCCGTCCGGTCGGCGCTGTCGCGCTTCCCGACATTGCGGGGAAGGAGTGACGGAGAGGGTGGGATTCGAACTCAGGCGGCAAGCCATTGTTCTTCCCAGCTTTCCGATCGACGAATTTTCCATGATACAACGAATTGTACCACAAAAAATTTCCGCCTGAAAACCGAGGCTTGGCGCCCCAGTTCGACTCCGTGCGCCTCTATCGAACCCACGGTACATGGTCAAGATACTGGAGCGATTTTGCGCTGTGCAAAAGGGCAATCGAATCGACTTCAGACTCGTGGTTTCTTGCCCTCGAAGCCATCCTTGATGTCGTCGATCCACGCAACAATCCCTCGCTCGCTCCATCTCGCAGCCGGCGACAGCTTATACGGCGGCGGGAATTTCCCTTCATGGATCAGTCGATAATTGTGATGATCGGCTGCACCTGCATGTTGCGCGAGGTAAGTTGGTCGCCAGCGCGCGAAGCGCTTTGCTGCGTCGACTGCCGGAGGGCCTGGACCAGGTCGCGGCAATGCCTCGTAGGACTACCGATAGCGCGGTGATCGGTGTCGTCCGTATCTCCCTCATGACACTGATCATGAGGCTGACCATGACGGCGATGATAGACGACTCGAGCCCGGTGAAGGACGTCAGGAACAGCACAGTTCTTGCGCTGGCCCGATGCGGCGATGACGGCGAATCCTTCGCTGTCTTTGCCGCCGGGCTGGCTAGGGAACTCGGTCTGACGCTGGATTTCATCGAATCCTGCAAGGAGCCACCGACAAGCCTGGCAGAATGTTTCGTGATCGGCCCCGCCGCGAGCGCCGATGTTCTCGATGCCCGGGAGGCACGGATCGAGCAGGCAACGGCGGCAGCGCGCGCAGGCTTTGACGCGGCAGTCAACGCAAGCGGGGCGGCAGCGCGCTGGACAGCTGTGACCGATCTTTTCGCGGAGGACGAAATCTGGCGCCGTGCGCGGAGCGCCGCATTCCTGCTCCTGTCCCGCCCGAGACCATCGCATGTTGCGCAAAGTCTTGCAGAGCACATCCTGCTCCGCAGCGACACGCCCGTCCTTATCGTCCCGCAAACCCCGCCGCAACGCGTCACGTTCAGCACTATCCTGTGCGCCTGGGATGGATCCCGCCAGGCCCGGCGGGCACTGCGTGCCGGCATGCCGTTCCTGCGCCGAGCGGCAAAGGTGCAACTGGTTCAAGTGGATGGGGCCGTGCCTCAAGGGTCGGGCGCGGAGACGCTGGATCATATCGCAGACGAACTCGCAGCGGACGGTATAAGGACGGAAGCGACCTTGCTCAAACCAGGAGCCGCCGGGATCGCCGTCACCCTGCTCGACTGTTGCGCGCGATCGCGTAGCGACTTGCTGGTGATGGGAGCCTATCGCCACCTGCGACTGCGCGAACTGATACTCGGCGGCGTGACCCGTATTGCCCTCGAACGGGCGGTCATCCCAATCCTGATGGCACATTGACCGCCACCGACAGACAGGCGCGGCATCACAAATATTGCAAGGCATTTGCGGCAACGCCGCAAAGGATGGGCTCGCGGCGAGACGATAATTTCAGCACAGGCCGGTCGTCAGGGCTCGGCCCCGCGTTGGCGGTCCAGCAATCGCATGCGTCGTTTCGGCATGCTCGCTGCGAGGCCACGCTGATCGGGCATCTGAAATCTCAAGGATTTCGCGCGCGGCGGAATCAGCGAAAACGGCTTTTCGACAGATTACGAATACCCATCGATTATTACGGTGGGGGCGGCTTTATATTCTGTCAGCGCGCGCGCCCGCTTGTGGCGCGACGTCGTCAGCGACCAGATGCTGCAGCACGCGTTTTTCGAGCACCAGCAGCGCGCTGGCCTCGTTGGTGCGCATGACGAGCCCATCGGCCAGCGGCCTAGCCCCTTCGCGCACGGCGCCAGCCAGACGCAGGAACTCCGGTCTTGCCCGCCCGCCGATGCCATGTAGCGCGCAGAGCTGCCGCCAATCGAGCACGAAGCTCTCCAGCAGCATGCTGAACCGCGCGGCGCGCGCCCTGCCTTCAGCGGTATCTATGGTGACCGCCAACTCGGCACGCAGGTCGTCGACCAGCAGCTGCACTTCAGCGGCAGGCATCACCGGTGAGCGCTGATCGCCCTCGGTGAGCAGTTGCTGAGCGGCCCCGGGGTCAAAGACTACCGTCCGCCATTGCCCGCGTGGCGGCGCCCGCCCGCAGGCGAACTGCCAGAACGCCGCCGTGCCGGTGGTGTCGGCTACGAGATGGATACGCGGCGCGCTCGACCTGTTCTCCACATGATGCCGTCGCCAATTGTCGAAAATCCACGCTTCGCCCGCGGCCATGTGGACGGATTGCCCGTCGCAGTGAAAGCGCACCTCCGGCCGGGTGAAGACCGGAATATGCACCCGCACCCGCGTATGCCAGTGGTAATTTATGTCGGCATGCACGGGCACGTCCGCGCCGGGCGCAAGGCGCATCAGACGCGATCGGCTCCACACCACGCCAAAGCCGGCGAGAACCTGACGCAGGTACGGCATGGCCGCGAGCCAACGCGTCGGCAGCATTTGCCCCTGGTGGGAATCCGCCTCGCCGCCATCGACGCTGATCAGCCGTGCAGCGCTGTTGCCCGGCACGCCATCCGGGTGCGGCGCCCATGCCTCGGCCGGCAACGCCGCGACCTCAGCCTGCAGACGCGCTACCTCGAAGAGAATGGGGAGCTGAAAGAAGGGACGCGACAGCCGCATGAGTCAGGCCCCGTAGCCGGTCAACGCATCGCCCAGCGCATCCCGGAGCGGCGCAAGCCAGGCCGCATAGCACTGCCATTGCGCGAGCCCCTCCCGGCCGATGGGCTGGCGTACCTGCTCGGAACTGGGCGTGCGCACGCTGCGCCGGGTCTCGTGGAAGCTGAGGCAAGCGGACTCGAAGGGCAGTCCGCAATGCTCCAGCACACGCCGCACATTGCCCTCGATATCCTCGACCACATCCTCATATTGCACCCGCAATACCCGTCCCGGCAGCGCCTCGTCCCAATGTCGCATGAGGTCGAGATACAGGCGGTAGTGGCGAGCGATGTCCTCAACGCCATAAGCGAATTCCTGGTTTGTGGTGCCGAACAGCTGCTTGAGGTTCCCGAAGCAGCAGGCCATGGGTTCGCGCCGCACATCGATGATGGTCGCGCGCGGCAATATCAGGTGGATCAAGCCGATATGCCAGAAATTGTTCGGCATCTTGTCAATGAAGAACGGCTTGCCCAGCCTGCGATAGATTCGGGTTTCAGCCAGGAAACGCTCGCCGAGCGCCCGAGCGTCCGCGGCCGTCAGCCGCTGCAACGCCTCATGATGCACGGGCAGGCCGCAATCCGGATCGCTACCGGATAGTTCGCCCGCATATCGGCTGATTTCGGTCAGTTCCTGCGTGCCCTCCACGCTGGAATGGGAGGCCAATATCTGCTCGAGCAAGGTCGAGCCCGAACGCGGGAGCCCCAGGATGAACACCGGCGCCGGATCGTCAGCGCCCCAGCCGGCGCGGGCAGCGAAGAACTCGGCGGTGAATGTCTGCTTCAATCGCAGAGCGCAGGATTCGGCGACGCCGGGGCAATAGCGGCCGGCGGCCCGCCGAAGCGCATTGCCGCGCTCGTAATAGTGCCACGAGGACGCGTACTTGCCCCGGTCCTCCAGCGCCTTGCCCAGCGCGAAACACAGATAGATGCGGTCCATGGCCTGCATCGTCGCTGACCGCGATTCCGCAGCACGTAAATGCGCGATTTCATCTTCGGTGAAGCGATAGGTCTTGAGGTTGGCGAGGCTGAACCACACGACCGCATAGTCGGGGCGAGCCGCCAGCGAGGCGCGATAGTCGGCAATGGCTTCCTGCTGCCTGCCGATGATCTTCAGGGCATTCGCCCGCCACAGTCGCAGGTCGGCGACTTCCGTCACCTGCAGGGGCGGGCTGACCAACAGCCTCTCATAGAGATCGATCACCGGCTCATAGTCGCCCAGGCCGACACAGGCCGCGCAATATTGCTTCAGATATTCGCGGTTGTCCGGGTCATGCTCGAGCAGGTGCTCGGCCTCTTGCTGCGCCTCCCGGTGCTTCTGCTGCTGCAAAAGCACCATCGCGTAGTCGAGGCGCGCCGCGTTGTAATCCGGTGCCTGCTCAAGCACCGATTTCAGCAGCGCCTCCGCTTCACCGAGCGCATCGCACTCCTGGCGGATCCGCGCCAGCAGGCGCACGGCGCCGACATTGTCGCCATCCTTGCGCAGATATTCCCGGATGACCTCCTCCGCAGGCGACAGGTCGCCATCGACGAACAGGCTGTTCGCCACCACGATCTCCTGGGGGAGTTCCCTCAAACTGGCCAGATGCTGCGCCGCCTTGGCCGCCTGAGCGGTGTCGCCCAGCATGCGATAAAGCTGTTCCAGCATGTCCCAGCTCGCCGGCAGGGTCGGGTTGAGACGCACCGCCTCCCGCAAGGCATCAATGGCCGCTGCCGCATCCTGACGCAGGATATGGCAGTGGCCGCGCTCCTGATACTGGCGACTGAATCCGGGGTGCAGCGCCTGCAGCCGGGCGAGGATAGCCAATGCGTCCGGGATGCGCTGCTGGGAGCGCAGCCGCCTGGCCTCCTGCAACAGGGCATCGCGATCGTCGGAATCCGCATCGGTGCCGGCGGCGATATTCACCGCGCCGCACCGGCCAGCAGAAATGGCTCGAGCCAGCTCGGCTCCGGCTGGTCGGCGTCGTAATATTCAAAGATCAGATGGACGCGATCCGTGTCGCCGCGGTTGTGTACCCAGTGCGGGCCAAGGTTGTTGACCTCCACAGCGCCGCCCGCCGGGAAATGATGTTCCTGGCCGCCGAAGAAGGACACCACCCCGACATTGGTCAACAGCGGCACGTGGATTTTGTGCGGCCACTTCGCCGCCGGGTTGGTATCGATGTGCGGGTGGATCACTCCGCCCCGCGGCATCCTGGCAAGCATCACCCGCGGGAATATCCCGCGCCCATAATCGAAGCCGCGGACGGCCTGCGCCAGCACCGGCTCCAGCACACCGCGCCATTGGGGCCAGGCTGGGCAATCATGCGAGCCGCGCCAATCGCGGGGATTGTCGATGAAGCGGAAGACGATGTGGCGCGTCGTATCCAGCACCTCGAACTTGTTCGGCTTGTTGGCGTTCTCCGCATCCCAGACATGCTCGGGGACCGCCAGCACGGCGGCCCGCAAGGCGGCGATGTCGACCGGGCCGAGCTTGCGGATGCTTGTCGTTTTGCGCGGGTTGGCGGCGGGGCTGAGAACGGCGTGGCTCATCGCATGCCTTCGAAGGTGTAGCCGAAGAGGTCGAGATCCTGCGCGTAACGTTCCGCGACGCCGTCGATCAGGGCCTGGTCGTAGTAGCGACGATAGTCGCCGTGCCTGCTGCCGTTGAGGCGGACAAGCCGGCGCGAGGGAATGCCGATACGCGCGCTGATCGCATCATATGACCCCTGCAAATCTTCGGCGTGGCCGATCGTGTCGGTCAACAGGGTCTTGCCATCCTCGCCCACCAGGAGGGAAGCCTGGGGCTGGAACAGGATATGGTGCCCCGGCGGCTCCCTGAAAAGAAAATGGCGCATCACTTCCCGCGGCTGTTGCTGAAAGACGTCGTTGCCCCGCAGCAAGAAGGCGCAATAGGAGACGAAGCGATCAAACGGATTCCGCACGAAGGCGAACTTGAAATAGCCGCTAAAGGCATCCTCACCGAGATAGGGACGCACCTGCTGCAGAGACAAATGGCCATGTTGGATCGCCGCCAGATCCTGCCACGGGAAGCGCTTATCCACGAATAGCCCGACCTGCTCGACGTCCTCGTCGCCCAGTTGCTCGCGCAGAGCGTGCCGCACGGAATGGGTGCCGGTCTTGGGCACCGCGGTGAAGATGAAACGGTGGCGATGGGACACAATCATGTTTCAGGGCACATTAGAAAAGCGCCCCCCTCGCAGGGAGGGGGGCATGGGTCTCAGAACTTGTAGCTGAAGCCGGCCGTGTAAGTCGTGCCGCTCTGGGTCTGGTTGTAGAGGTACCGGTTCTGGCCCCAGAACTGCGTATCCTTCTGGTTGGTCAGATTGATCGCATTCAGCGTGACCTGGAACGTCTTTGTGATGTTGTAAAAGGCTGCGGCGTCCACATAGGTCGACGCCTCGAAGCCTGCCGTGCCGGCGTTCATGACGGTGCTGTTATGCCCGGTGTACCAGCGGCTGCGGTGATTCAGCGAGCCGCGAATACCCCAGCGATTGGTTTCATAATAGAGCGTAGCGTTATAGCTGGTTTTCGATATGCCGGTGAGCGCTTCATCTGCATCCACATAAGTAAAGTTAGCAACAGCTCCCAGATTGTCGAAAGGCTTCGGCAGGAACGAGAACTGGGCCTGCGCCGCCAGCTCCACGCCGGTGAGATTTTTCGTGCCGGGGATGTTGATCGGCATGTCGAATTCTTTGACGATCGTGTTGGCCGTTGCGCCGGGAATCGTGCCGAACGGAACGCCCGTCTCGCTGAAGGGGATGTTCTCAAGGGTCTCCGATCCAATAAAGTTCGTGATCCACTTGTGGAACACGCTCGCCGAAAGCAGGCCCACCTTGCCGAAATAATATTCGACGGAGAAATCGAGCGTGGTGTCCTTATAAGGCTTGAGGTTGGGGTTGCCGCGCGACGCGCTGATATTGCAGGTGCTGTTCTGCGCATTCGCGCTGAGATCGCAGGTATCGTTCCCCAGGAAGGCGCTGCCCTTGGCCGCGATCGAGCCCAGACCCGGACGGTTCAGGTTCTGCGAGGCGGCGAAGCGCACCAGTACTTCCGGCGTCAGGTCCAGCACCGTGTTGAGGGCCGGCAGCACGCCCGAATACTCGCCTTTCACGTCGGCCGTGCCGAGATAGGCATAGCTGTCGCCCTGGATCCAGCCCATGCTGTGGGTGTTGGTGTGATAACCCCGCACGCCGACATTGCCGCGGAAGTGCTTGCCGAAGAGTTCGCCGTCCCAGTCCACCTGCGCGAACCCGGAAAAGGTCTCCTCCGTGGTCGTATACACATTCTCGATGTCCTGGATCGTACCGCCCGTTCCGTCTGGCTTGGGCCCGAGCCGGTGATACTCATTATACTTCGCGAAACCCTTGGCGTAGTCGCCGATCAGCCACGAACCGAAGCTGTTCGTGAACACATCGGTGATGCCAGCGACCGAGGTGCCCCGCGCCTCACCGTTTGTGCCATTGACGCCGCCGTCATAGAAGAGATCCGTGCCGTCTTGAGTAAAGCGGTGATATGCTCCGCCGGCGCGCAGCGCAAAAACATCGTTGACCTTGTAATGCAGGTTCAGCGCGCCCTCCCACAGCTCCGACGAATTGTGGAAGGCCCGATAGTAGAAATCGTCCATCGTATAATTGGCCGGATTGGTGAGATCCGTGCCCGGATACTGGAACGAAGCCGACCGCCCGTCGGCGCCATAATTGGCGATCTGGTTGCCCTTCGCGCGCATGTAGAACTTGTCGTCATACGGCGTTTCGTAGGTCGACTTCTCATAACCGAAATGCCCGTCGACCGAGAAGCTGTCCGATGCGTCCCACTTCGCGGTCAGCACGCCCTGCTTGAAACGATTTTCGTTCAGTTCCCGGCGATGCTCGCTCCCGAAAGTCGTGCCGGTAACGTCGGTCATGGTGACGTAATTGCTGCTGTCCCATGCGATATTGTTGATGACCGACGCCTTCTGGAAGGCGACCGGCCACGGGGCGCTGGCCGGACCGTCGAATGCGACGGAGCCGGGGCCGTGGATCGGCCGCGTCGCGAGGTGCAACTCGTCGCGATGCGTGGTGAACTGGCCATATAGTCCATCGAGTGTCAGCAGCAGGTTGTCCGCCGGCCGCCACTGCACCGCGGCCGTCAGACCGAGACGCTCCTGCTGCGCGTTCCAGGAGGAGATGCGGTTGCCATCCGCGAAATACAGGTCGCCGGACAGGAACTTGGCTTGCTGCGCGGCGCTCAGATGGGAAATGTCCAGGCCGCCAAGGTTGACCAGGTCGTTCAAGGTCGAAGCGCTTGGTTTGGTGTAGTTATAGTCGTTGTGGCCCTGCTCCGTGGTCTTGCGCCTGGAATAGGCGGCCGAGAGCGTAATGCCGAACCTGTTGTCCCAGTTTTGGCTGAGCATCGCGGCGACGCGTGGCTGCGCGTCCTTGGTGTATTGGTTGGTGCCCAGCTTGCCCGAAATGGCACCCCTGAGGCCTTCCCCGTAATCGAACGGCTTGCCGGTGAACAAGCCGACCGTACCGGCCATGCCGCCCTCGTTCTGGGCCGCCTCGAAGGTCTTCTCGACTTCTACCCGCTGAAACAATTCCGAGGCAAAGATGTTGAAGTCGAAGGCACGGTCGCGGGTCCGCTGGCCGCGGCTGTCCTGTGCCGAATCGACATTGCCCAGCACTTCCATGCCGTTGAGCTGCACGCGGGCGAAATCCGGGCCGAGGCCACGCAGAGAGATGCGCCGGCCCTCGCCAGCCTCGCGGGTGATCTGCACGCCCGGCAGGCGCTGCAGCGACTCGGCCAGGTTCAGTTCCGGGAACTTCGCCATATCTTCGGCGACGATCGCATCCTTCTGGATTACCGCGTCTTTCTTGATCTTGCGCGCGTCGCTCAGCGACTTCCGGTAGCCGGTGACGACGACGTCGTCGCCCGGGTTGCTGGAGGCCGGGGTGTCGGAGCCGGGCGTACCGGAGGCCTGCTGCGCGAAGGCGATTCGCGGACACACCGTAGCGATCACCGCAGCAACGGTGGCCAGTAAAAAGCTCTTCAGGTTCGGGCGCTTGGCCCGAACGGGATATGGTTTCGTCATGAATGCCCCCGCATCGTTGGTATGGACCAGAGCTCTAAAGCATGCTGCGGAGACACCTCTGTGACAGTTCTTCCCGAAACCGGGCCGGAACCGAGTTTTCTGCAAAAATCCGGCCGAATGCCCAAGTGAGCCAAAGGGGGGCGGACTTTGGGACCCAATTCAGCGGTGATACGGGGGCATTAACCCCCATCGGGGCCTTCCACACCGGCGGTCGATGATCGCGCCGCGACCGACGAGAGTTCATGAGCCGCCACCGGCGTACTGCAAAAAAGCTGGACTAGACCAATTAGATATATGGGTGAAAAGGAAGATCTCCGTCACCGGGTCAGATCGGGCTTCCGTCCTGTGCCCGCACTGGCCTGACGCCCGGATGTCCTGAAGATCTGAGTCGGGGCGCTGGTCCGTTGGAGGTGATTCAACATGCTCTCGAATCGGAATGGAAGCGGGTTGCGGCAGAGCCGGTTCTCCGCATTCCTTAACCCGCTCTAATAGGCTGCCCTCGCCAGGGCAGCCGCTTCGACGCGGCAGACTGCGGCGTCGGGTGCGGGAGCGCTCGCGCGCGCCGTGACCAGCTCGGCGCGCGCTGCCTCCAGATCGCCACGGAACTCGGCGGAGCCGTGCAGGGCAGCGGTCGCAGCCGCGCCCGCCAGCCATCCCGCCTCGACCGCGCTCAAGCTGTGCGCGCCGCAGACCAGCCGGCTTTCACCAAAGGCACGCCCACGCGCCAGAATCTCGGTTGCCCGGTCCGGCGCGAGTTCAGCGAGGATCAGCGCCTCCATCCACCCGCCCGCAGCATGGCCGGACGGATAGTCGCCATTGGCCGCGAGCGCGCCGGTCCTGGGCTGGCAGATCGGCGCCGTCGAGCCGATATACGGTCGCGGCACATGGTAGAATTGCTTGACAGGATCGACCACGCCTGAGGTTTCGGCCCGGTCGAAGAGACGCGTCAGGGCCGGCACCGTCTTGGGGTCCAGCTTGACGCCGAGGGCACAGGCGAAATGCTCGAAGGCCTCGGTGCCGACGTCGGATGTCGCCACCTTCCATCGCGGCGAGCCCTGCAGCCGGCGCGTCGCTGCGAACACCCGACGGTCAGCCATGGCGACCGGCCCGCCGGCCGCCGGCGGCGGCGGCAGGATGCGAAGGCCATCGGGTGTGGTCTCTGGCGACAGATAGGCGCTGTTTGCCGGGCCTGCAGTCTCGACCGCAAATCCCGCGCACCGGCGGCCGGCGCGCACCGGATTGCACAGCACCGCCGCGCCACCCGGCAGGCGCACCTGATAGTCATTGTGCAGCCGAGGTTCCGGCCAGATATAGTCCGTCGAGACGAATTGCGCACCGGACGCGAGCGCTGCGTCGCGCCGCCGCGTGTCGTTCCGTCGCGCTTCGAGCGTCCCCGAGTCGGCGCGGGTACGGACGATGAAGCCTGCCGCGACCGCATTGCGGATGCGCCCCGCCTCAGCGATTGGGTCATTGAGCGTCAGATAGGCCGCCGCCGGTGAGCTCTCGTCGGTGTTGACGAAGAACACCCTGCCCTCGAGCGATCGCCGCTTCCCGCGATAGAGCGCAACCTTTGCCGGCTCCTCATCGAGGGCGAACAGCATTTTCCCCCGAGCCTGCCCAAGCGCCGGCCAGGCGTCGTGCATCACCGCCTCGCGCAGCGTCGGATAGCTAGCCTGGACGTCATCGGGCGTGATCAGCGCCTGTGGCGGGAACACCGCGCGGACTTCCCCATCCAGAGCGTCGAAGGCGGCTGCGTCGAACGGCAAGGCGGCCATGCCGCCGGGCACCGGCGACGGGTCGGTCTTGGCGTTGATCATCAGCATGATCGGCGCATGGTCCGGATGGGCGAGCGACCAGCGCCGTACGATGCCGAGACAGGCCTTCAGGGTGACGCACGAGCTCAGGACGTCAATGTCCTGGACATGCATTACCTTGAAACCCGGTTCGGCGAGCGCCGCCCGCCGGGCCGGGTCAAGCGCGACGCCTGCGGCGCGCAGCCCGGCCGGATAGAGGAAGCGCCCGCCCTGGGGATCATAATAGACATCGATCTCGAGCTGGCGAGCGCCGGCGTCCAGCTGCTCCGACAAGGGACGATGCGCATAATCAATCTCGTCCGCGCGGTCCGGCGCCGCCTTGTGGAGCAGTGCCAGGACCGCGTCGGGCAGCGCGGTCTTGTAGCTGTTATGCGTGCCGATGGTGAGGAGATCATTGAGCTTCAGGTTGCGGTCCATCCAGGCGCGCTGGCAATCGACCCCGGCGCCGGACGCATCAGCTGCCCCGAGGTCGCAGCGAGACCCGGCCCCCTCCACGCTGGCCGACAGGACCAGACCGGCCATCAGCACCACCGCCGCCTTCCACATCCCGCTTCCCCTCACCCCACGTCCTATTGATGGTCCAGACCACAGGTGGATCTAAATCCGCATCATGCCGATCGCTGGATCGGTGCGGCCGGGTCTGCCATTCTCAACCTTGCCGGCATAGCGCCAGAGCGCCCCGTCCTTCGATCCTGTCGTGACTGAAAGATCATACCAGTTGTCGCTCTTCGACAACCGCCACAGATCAGCGGCGGCCTTGCCGGGAGGCACCGTCACAATGCGGGTTCGCGCGGCGTCAGTGGGATAGAGTTTGTCCAGCGCAATCGTGAAGGCCAGCGGCGCATCGCCGCGATTCTCGAACCGGAGCTCAACGGCGTCCATCTCGGGATGGTCGACAAGACGCACCTGGCGACCGGCGCCCTTGCCGAGACGTCCCGCGAATTGCCGCAAGAAACCATTGGGACCGCGCAGAGTCAGATCGAACATGTCGTCCTCCACGTCCCAGGCATCTTCAATACGGTCGCCCGCCCCGATCGTATAGTGGCGCGGCTCCAGGCGGTCGCGATTGTCGTGCGCGGTCAGCACAACGCCCGCGTTGCCGAGGTTGATCATGGCGATGGCAAGGCGCCCATCGGCGTCCACATGCCTGTCAGCAACGATCCGATAGGGCAGCGGCCGATGCGCGCGCTGACCGGACATCTGCGCCGTCGGCGACTGCCGCGCGGGAATCGCGTTGGCGGTCCCGGCCGTCGACCGCGCGACACGCTCGCGAAAATCGTCGGTGCCGGGCAGCGATCGCGCGCGCACCCGCTGCCCGTCCGAGAAATCGAAGGCCGACAGGAGGTCGCCGCATACCGAACGGCGCCACGGGCTGATGTTCGTCTCACGCACGCCGAAACGCTTTTCCATGAACTGCAGGACTGAAGTATGGTCGAACAGCTCCGAGCAGACATTACCGCCGCGGCTCCAGGGCGAGATGATCACCGTCGGGGTGCGGATACCGAGACCGATTGGGTGCTGCTCGTCGCCTGCCCCGCCCGAGCCCCGATAATCCTTGGTTTCGCCGTCGAGCGGGACGGTGCTTTTGCCGGGATATTTGCCGACCGGTGGCACAGGCGGCGCCATATGGTCGTAGAAGCCGCCCGCTTCGTCATAAGTGAGGATGAAGACGGTCTTCGCGAAGATATCGGGATTATCGATCAGCGCCTCGATGAGCTTCGCGGTCACATGCTCGCCCTTGGAGGGCTCGGCCTTGGGATGCTCCGACAGATCCGCGGCGGTCACGATCCAGCTGATCTGTGGCAGCTGGCCCCTCTCGATATCGCGGCGGAAGGCGGCGGCGAGCTGCTCGCCATCCGACCGCGTGCGATCCTCGCCCTCGGCATGCTCGCTGACCCAGGACCGGCCCCGACGATAGAGGTCGCTATCTCTCGCGCAGGGCCGGAACGCCGGGAAGACCGACAGGAGGTTGTCGCCGAAATTGTCATATTCCTGATAGACCTTCCAGCTGACACCCGCCGCCTGTAGCCGCTCGGCATAGGTCGTCCAGCCATAGGCTTTGGGATCGATCGGCCTGTCCATCGCCATGTCGGCGCTCGGCGTCTCGTCCTCGCCGTAATTCTGCATCTGCGGGTCGCCGCCGACCGTGCCGCCGCCGTTGCAGCCGGTGAACAGGTGCAACCGGTTCGGATAGGTCTGAGTCATGGTCGAGCAATGATAGGCGTCACAGACCGTGAAGGCGTCGGCGAGCGCATAATAAAAGGGCAGGTCGCCGGGGCCGTAGTGAAGCATCCGGTTGTGCAGCTCGTCGCTATGGCCCCAGCGATCGTAGCGGCCGCGATTGAAGATCTGCATATTCTCGACATGCGACTGGTCGGCGCCGTCGACCAGGAAGGAGCGCGTCGTCTTCGAATTGCCGTGGAACGGCAGGACATAGCCATCGGGATGCTGGCTCGACGGCTGCGACCACACGGTCCGCCCGCCCGCCAGGCGCAGCGGCCGCGGATCGCCAAAGCCACGCACGCCGTTGAGCATGCCGAAATAATGGTCGAACGATCGATTTTCCTGCATGTGGACGACGATATGCTCGACGTCCATGATCGAACCGGACCTGCGTGCCGCCGGGATCGCTAACGCGCGGTCGATGAAGCCGGACATTGCGGTCGCCGAGCCCGCGCCCGCCAGCCGCAGGAAATCCCGTCGGTCTCGGTTCATGTCAGCGCCTTCCCTCTTACCTACCCGCGATCACGACATCTCGTGTCGCGCGCCAGTCACAAAACTGGTATAGTCCAAAAAGGCTACAGATTGACGACATCTCTGCGGGCAAGGAGTGGCGAGGTTGCCTTCCTTCTCCCCAGGAGATTCATGCGGAGCGCGATGAACTGATGAACACGACCGTTATCGATAGAATTTTCTCTATATTCAATACGTTCGGAGATATTCATTATGGCGAGGACGTCAGTCAGATAGAACATATCCTGCAATCGGCGCATCTTGCCAGACAGGATGGAGCGTCCGAGGCGCTGATCGCTGCCGCCTTGCTGCACGATGTCGGTCAATTTCTGGACGACGCGGGCAAGGCCGCGGAAGAAAAAGGCATCGACGCGCGGCACGAAATATCCGGCGCCGCCTATCTCACTCCCTATTTCCCGCCATCGGTGACTGATCCGGTGCGGTTGCACGTCGAGGCCAAGCGCTATCTATGCTCGGCCGAGCCGGGGTATCGCGAGGGGCTCAGTCGCGCGTCGGAGCTGAGCCTCACGCTTCAGGGCGGGCCCCACAACCCACAGGAAATGGAAGATTTCCTGGCGAAGCCGGGCGCAGAGGACGCGATCCGGCTGCGCCGCTATGACGATCTGGGAAAGCGTCAAGACTGGCCCGTACCGGATCTTGAAAGCTACCGACCATTGCTGGAATCACTGCTTCTGCGCTGACCGCGATCACGCCAAATCGCCCGAACCATCATGTCGATTGCCATGGAGCCTTTTCTTTTTTGCGGCAGCGACACACTAAGGGGTGTTGCGCCGCGACTGGCCTGTACCAGCCTTATGGAATCACCATGAGTCCGGGCGAACCTTCCTCCCGACCGCCCGGCAGCGCTTTTCCGCATTGACCCTGTAGCAAAGGCGCTGCCAAGATGACTGGAGCGGCCAGTACGTTCGGTCATCCCATCACTCATCCTGGTTCATCGATGCGCCCCAAGACCGAGCCCCTGTCCTGGACACGCGCACCCGGAACGCCATCCGACGGCCCGCAATATCTCGCCCTGCGCGACCAGATCGCGCTCAATATCGAAATGGGTAATCAGGCGCCCGGCGCCAAACTACCGTCCGAACGGCAATTGCAGACCGATACCGGGACCGCGCGCGGCACCATCCGCGAGGCATTGTTCCAGCTGGAGGCCGAAGGGCTCATCTATCGCCGCGACCGTAGCGGCTGGTATGTCTCGCCCCCCGCCGTCACCTATGATCCGACACGCTGGGCCGGATTCATGACCTATGTGGCTGAGCAGGGGCGAACGCCGAGCACCGAAACGCTGTCGAAGGAAAGCGCGCCGGCGCCGCCGGCCGTCGCGGACATTTTCCGGGTCGCGCCCGGCACGACGCTGTACACCATTAGGCGGCGGCGCCTGATCGACGGCCGCCCGGTGCTGGTCGAACGGATCATCGTCGATCCGGCGCTGGCGCCCGGTCTGCTGTCTCACTCGCTCGACGATTCGCTGACACACATCCTGACATCACAGTACGGCGTCACTGTCGCGCGCAATCGCGTCGATATGCGCCCCTGCGCACTGGTCAAGGAGGCAGCCGACGCACTTGGCGTCAAGTCCGGCACCCCCGGCCTGTTGGTCGTGCGCACAAGCTTCGACGCGGCCGGGCGCGTGGTTGAATATGATCAGGAATATTGGCGGCACGACGCGATCCGGGTGCATGTCGACCTGAATGTGCGCCAAGCGTATCCCTGACGGAAGCGAGAGGTGACCTGGATCACACGGTGCCCTCGAACGCCTGATGCCGTGCAGCGAGACCGTCGCCGCACTCTGCTGCCTATTCATGGACGGTGTTCTGCCCGTTATTGAGGAATAGCCGCGTCCGTAGGAGAGTATGAGACGGGTTCGTACCGGCTCGGCTTCCGTTACTTTTCCTTTGGGCATTACGGCTTCTCGCACCCGGATGCTCGACGCCGGATCCTCGACATGATCTCCAGCTACTTCGAGGCATGGGCGGCTGACACGGATAAACGCATCCCGGTTGGCGCTACACGTCGGACAGGCCACGCCGCCGCGGTTCGCTTGGCGTCGTTCCAAAGCGCCTCTGAACGGCGCGCGAAAAGCTGGAGGGGTGACTATATCCAGCCGCATAAGCGACCTGGGTGATCGATATCCATTTCGGCCTGCTTCACGACGTCGAAAAGCGCAGTCCAGTAAAGCTGCCACCCTGGCGCCGACCCCGTGCAGGGCGGGCATCGCGCGGTGCGCCCCATCTTGCGCGACCCGCGACCGGTGCTGGCGGCCAGCAGCGAGCAGATCGCACTCCCGCATTCCCTAACCTCGCGCGCGCATCATTGTCCGATGACGAGGGAGGTCATGGACAACAGCAATGCTCCTTTGGCGCTCGCCAATGCGCTGACTCAACGACCTTTTTACCTCAGGCCCATAGCAGCGCTAAGGATAAAAGTTTCGATAAATAATAGTTGATTGCATATACAGTTTTAAATAACTATCTTTTTGGGAGCGCGGAGACCGTCGAAGGGAGAGTAAACTTCATGCACGGCCAAGGCTCGATGCGCGTCGCCGCCGGCATGGCCTTGTCGAGAACGACATTCCTCCCGCCCAGTGCCGTGTCGCTTGCACGGGGCGGCCGCGATCAGCGGTTGCATATGGTGCTTGCCGATGCGGACACACGCCAACGCGACATCACTGAGATCAGGGGCACGCTGCCCGAGAATGGAGGCTCTACGGCCGCTCCCTGACCTCGCGCATCTAGATTCCCTCCATCACATCGGTCAGCTTCGAGGCCGGAGCCCAATGAAACGAACACAGGAGACGATCGTGAAGAACGATTTCAAGGCTCTGGTCGCCATCGGACTCAAGTCGGGCGCTGCCGTCGCTGCCCTCGTCTGGGCAATCGCAGCCCAGGCCCAGACGACCCCGAACGGCGCAGACCAGGCGCCCGGCGCGGCGTCCGTGCAACCCGGCGATACACCGCGGGCCGCGCCTGACGTCGTCGTGACGGGTAGCCGTATCCGTGGCGCCGCGCCGGTCGGTTCGCCACTGATCGAACAGGCCCGCGCCGACCTTGTCGCATCCGGTGCGACCAATACCACCCGGCTCGTCCAGAACCTGCCCCAGGTCATCAATCAGGGCGTGACGGAGAACAGCCGAAGCACGTCGGGCGGGGCTGGCAACATCACCCTGTCCTACGAACATAGCGGCCACACCGCGCTGAACGGTGCCAACAGAGGCTTCTATGCCGCTGACCTCACCGGGCGCGGCGGCGGTGACTATCGGGGCGTCCAGTGCAATCCCGCCAACCTCGTCATCAATGGCACAAGCTGCGCCCTGCCGGGGCTCTCGGCGGGGACAGTCAACAAATGCGATACGCTTAAGGGTCAGGACCTGATGCCGTCGCAACGACGCGACAGCGTGATGGGATCGATCAGCCAGGATATCGGCTCACGGATCCACCTCTCGGCAGACCTGCTCTATACGCGACGGACATTTGAATTCACTCCGGCCCGCCCGACCGCGACACTCACCGTCCCCGTCCGCCTTTCGTGAACATCCCGCAAAGCCCGAACGGCGGCGGCGACTTCGATCCGACCGTGACCAATCCGATCGGTCGTCTCATCTCCGTTACTGCGACGATCTCGCTGTGAACCCGGCACCCTCACACGATAATGATCGTCCAAAGCATCAACCCGCTTCAACGAATGGAGGTCTCATGAAAGCTTTGGCATCGATCGTCGGCGCAGCCTGCTTGCTGGGAGCGAGCGGGGGAGCACTCGGCCAGACAGCGCCGTCGCCACAAGCGCAGGAGCAGATGCGGCTCGAGTTCGCCGCCTATGACGCAATGCCGGACACGCCCGGCAGCGGGCCCTACCCGGCGGCGAAGCTGGTCGATCCCGGCTTTGCCGATCACGTGATCTATCGTCCCGCCAATCTGAAAGCGCTCGGCAGTCGGAAGCTCGGCGTGCTGGTGTGGGGCAATGGCGGCTGCAGCGCCGACGGAGCGAGCGCGCGCCTCCATCTCGAGGAGATTGCGTCCCACGGCTATCTCGTCATTGCACCCGGACGCGTCCTTTCCGGCCCCGGAGCACCGCCCCGTACCAAGTCGCCCGGCGCACCCGGCGCGCTCGGCGCGCTCGGCGTGGACACGACCACGGCGCAGGTGGCAGCAGGGATCGATTGGGCGCTCGCTGAAAACGCGCGGCCGGCCAGCCCGCTCTATCGCCGGATCGATCCGCAGATGGTCGCCGTGTCGGGCCATAGCTGTGGGGGTCTGCAGGCACTTCAGATCGCCGGCGACCCGCGGATCCGCGCGGTCATCATCCACAACAGCGGCATCTTTGCCGATGGCACCAATCCCATCCGCGGCATCACGGTAGACAAGTCGCTGCTGCAAACCTTGCACACCCCCATCCTCTACATCATGGGCGGCCCGACCGACATCGCATGGCCCAACGGCAATGACGACTATCGCCGGATCGACAAGGTGCCGGCCGTGCTCGTGAGCCTGGGGGTTGGCCATGGCGGGACCTTTCACCAGCCAAATGGCGGCAGGGTCACGCAGGTCGATGTCGCCTGGCTGGACTGGCAGCTCCGTCACGATAACGCCGCAGCACGCTGGTTCAGCGGCGCCTCGTGCCGGCTTTGCACCAATTCCGAATGGACGGTGTTGAAGAAGAAGATCGACTGAGCGGAAGCGGGCGCGGGTCGCGGCAACTGCCATGCGGTCCGTCACCCGAACATGGCACGACACCGTCGCCGCGTTTCGCGCTTTGTTTCATCTGGTCAATTGATTAAGCAATGCTCATGTCGGTCGATGCCAAACCTGTACGCGCCGCGCGAGCGGAACACCTGAATCTTGGCCGGCTCGGCAACTTCCTTGGTTTCCGGTTGCGGCGGATACAGAACCAGCTCTCGAGCAAGTTTGCCGCGGACGCTGTCGAGCATGGGTTGCGGCCGGGCGAATTTTCTTCGCTCGCCCTGATTTCGGCCAATCCGGGGCTCTCTCAGGCGATGATGGCCCGGGAAATCGGCGTGGACAAGTCGCTGGCGGTCGCCGTGATCGATGATCTCGAGCGGCTCGGACTGGCCGAGCGGCGGCACTCGCCGACGGACCGGCGACGCCATGCCCTCCACACGACGCCCAAGGGCGAGGCTGCGCTCGATGCGATGTTCGCCCGGCTGCAATCGGTCGAGCGCGATGTCCTCAACGTGCTCGGCCCGAACGACCTTCAGGTGCTGAGCGCGCTGCTCGACCGTATCTACGATTCCTGTTTCCGGAGCTGAAGGAACCGCGCGCGATCCGACGTTCGTGCGCCTGATCGGCAACGACCGAATTGCAAACGCTTTCATAAAAGCTAGAAGCGATCCCATGGCGGCAAGGGAGAGCGTGATGCGAGGGCTGGTGACGATGGCGCTGATCGGCGCGCTCGCGGCGCTTCCCGCGAGCGGCGCGCCCACCCCGCAACCCGACGCGGCGGCCGCAAGGGCGGCCAGTGGCGTTCTCGCTGACGGCGCGAAATGGACGGCGACCGTGCCGCCCAACTGGAACGGGACCCTGCTGCTGTGGAGCCATGGCTACGCCCCCGCCCTGCCCCCGGCCGAGGACGCACCAAGGGCACATCGCGCTGCCTTGCTTGCAGCCGGTTATGCCATCGCCGGATCGAGTTTTGCCGATGCGGGGTGGGCGCTTGAGAGTGCGGTCCCCGACCAGCTTGGTACTGTTGAGGCCTTCGGCAAGGCGTTCGGCAAACCAAGACGGGTGATTGCCTGGGGCATGTCGATGGGGGCGCTTGTCTCCACCGCACTCGCCGAGCGCACGCCGAAACGGGTGGACGGCGCGCTCGCGCTGTGCGGATCGATCGGGGGCGCGGTCGGCATGATGAACATGGGGCTGGACGGGGCCTATGCCTTCCGCACCCTGCTCGCGCCGGAGTCGGACATTCGCCTCGTCGCGATCGACGACGATCGGGCCAATGCGGCACGGATCGGCAAGGTGCTGGCTGAAGCTCAGGCCAACCCCGCCGGGCGCGCCCGCGTAGCACTCGCGGCGGTGCTGGCGGGGCTGCCGGGTTGGACGACGCATGACGGCCCGCGACCCGACAGCGAGGACTATGAAGCGCAGGAAGCCGAGATGGCCAAAACCCTGACAATCGGCGTGTTCCTGCCGCGCGTCGATCAGGAGGCGCGCGCCAAGGGGATATTCTCCTGGAATACCGGCGTGGATTACGGCGCCCAACTGAAGCTGTCCGGGCGCGAGACAATGGTGCGGTCGCTATACGCCAAATCCGGCCTCGATCTCGACGCGGATCTTGCCAGGCTCAAGGTCGGCAAGCGGATCGCAGCGGATCCGGCCGCCATTCGGTACATGACCGAGCATTATACCCCCAATGCGCGGCCCCGTGCCCCGCTGCTCGCAGTGCAGATGATCGGCGACGGCGTCACATCGCCTTCGCTGCAGCGGGCTTATGCCGAGGCCGCCGCAGACAATGGCTATGGCACGTCGGTGCACGCGCTGTGGGTGGCGAATGCAGGCCATTGCGGCTTCGACACGGCGACGGTGATGGCCTCGCTGAAGATGGTCGGCGAGCGGATCGGACAGGGTCGCTGGCCGACGCCACCAGCGCTTTTCGTCGGATATACGCCGCCGCCGATGCTGCGCCCCTGCATCCGCGGAAAGGCTTGCCGCTAGACGACCGAAGCGATTTCCCCCCTGTTCCGGCCCGTTAACAGGGAGGAACAGGGAAGGATTTCAATTTTCCTTTCTCGAAAATCCATATTTCCGTTTTTTATCAATATTCTACTGAACATCATCAATGCATTAACAGGGAGCCGCTGCACAGGAACAGGGAGCGGCCCGCCTTCGCTTTTTTCCAACGATGAGAATGAGCGGTGGAGCGGAGCAAGCGCCGGCCGGCGCATAGCGTTCCGGACCGCCGAGTTGAATCGCGCGCGCCGACCACGGCGACCCGGCATGAACGGGGTCCGCCAAATGCTATTGCAAGCGCTTTCACAATTCCCTATCCGATTAGCTATGAGACATGACATCAAGTGTCCGCGGAGAGGACCCGGCATCATTGGGTCGGCACGCGCGCTTCGCGGCACGGCGCGCTCATGAGCGCGGTTATTCTTGCGACCGGGGATCTCGCCATGGACCGCGAGGCCTATGACGACTGCTTCGCGGGGTCAGCCGATGTGCTGCGCCAGGCGGACATCGTCTTCGGCCAGCTCGAGACGAGTTTCGCCGAGCGCGGCACCCGCCTGCCCCAGGCCCGCCACGCCGTCCTCGCCCGGCCTGACGGTGCCCGGGCGGTCGGCGCGGCCGGGTTCGATATACTTTCCTTTGCGGGCAATCACTGCCTCGACTGGGGCAATGAGGCGATGTTCGAGACGGTCGCCAACCTCGAGGCGGCGGGCGTCCGTGTGGTCGGCGTCGGCGCGAACATCGCCGAGGCGCGCAAGCCGGTGCGCTTCACCTTGCCGGACGGCACGACAGTGGCCTTCCTCGCTTATTCGAGCATCCTGCCGCATGCCTATTGGGCCGACGAGCGTCGCCCCGGCTGCGCACCGATGCGCGCCTTCACCCATTACGAGCAGATCGAGCACGACCAGCCCGGCACGCCGCCGCGGATCCACAGCTATCCCCACCGCGAGGACCTGGCCGCGATGGAAGCGGATATCCGAGCGGCCAAGGCTGAATCGGATGTCGTGCTCGTCTCGCACCACTGGGGAATCCACTTCGTCCGCGCGACGATCGCGGATTATCAGCGTGACGTCGCCCGCGCGACGATCGCCGCCGGTGCCGATGCGATCCTCGGCGGGCACGCGCATATCCTGAAAGGCTGCGAGCTGATCCAGGGCAAGCCGGTCTTCTATTCGCTGTGCAATTTCGCGACCGACCTCCGCATGGACCCGGTCCATGCCGCATCGAAGAGCTTCAACGAAATCCGCGTGCTGGCCGAGGAATGGGAGCCCGATTTCGACAGCCTCTACAATTTCCCCAAGGCGGCGCGCCTCTCGATGGTCGCGCGGCTCGAAATCGCCGATGGGCGGATCGTGCGCGCCGGCTTCCTGCCGCTCCACATCGGCAGCGACGCGGTGCCCCGCTTCCCAGCGCGGGGCGACGAGAATTATGCCGCTGTGGTCGACTATATGACTGCCGTCACCGAGGAAGCCGGCCTCAACGCCCGCTACCGCGCGGGTGACGACATGGTCGAGCTGGACCTGGCGGCATGAGCGCGCGCCGGATCTTTCCGCTGGAAGGCTATGTCGGCCTCTATTTCCTGTTCTATCTACCCAACGTCATCATCACCAAGCTGATCACCAGCCTGCCGCACGGCGCGCTCGGGCGACCGCTGACCGGGCTCGAGACGCTTCCCGCCTCGCTGATCATCAACACGCTGATGACCTATCTCTTCATCTGGTGGTCTGGCTGGCATCGCGACGCGAATGCAGTGAAGGTCGCGGGCCTCCGCGTGCCGATGCCGACGCGCTACACGCTGATCTCGGGGATCGGCACTGCGCTGATCGTATTCACGGTCCCCCTGTCCTTCACCTTCAAGGGTGTCAGCATCCCGTTCATTCAGCTGCTGATGCGCGGCGACATCCTGATCATCGCGCCGCTCGTCGACATCCTGTTCGGCAGGCGGGTGCGCTGGTGGAGCTGGACGGCGCTGGTTATGGTCGCGATCGCGCTGTTCATCACGCTCAACGCACGTGGCGGGCTCGATCTGCCGCCGCTCGCGATCGCGACGGTCGCGCTCTACACGCTCGGCTATTTCCTGCGCCTAACGATGATGACCAGGGTGTCGAAGACCGGCGACCCTGCCTCGGTGCGGCGCTATTTCGTCGAGGAGAAAGTGGTCGCGCTGCCTGCCTCGGTGGCTATCCTCGCCGTCATCTCGGCCGCCGGCATGGGTGATCAGGCAGGCGAGCTCGGCTTCGGCTTCATCCAGGTCTGGGGCGATCCGGTCATCCTGTGGCTCGCGGTGATCGCGCTCACCCTGACGATCGTCTCGATCTTCTCGGTGATCATCCTGCTCGACGCCCGCGAGAACGCCTATTGCGTGCCGCTCGAGCGCGCGTCGAGCCTGCTCGCCGGCGTCACCGCTGCGTTCATCCTGGCCTGGGGCTGGGGGCTGCGCCCGCCGACAGCCGCCGAGACGCTCGGCGCCGCCATCCTGATTGCCGCGATCGTCCTGCTGTCGATCGCGCCAAGGCTGGGGGCATCGCTCACGCCGGCACGCGCCGAGACTCAGTAATTCGACAATCACCCGCGACGGCACGGAGATGCGCGAGCGGCACTTAGGGGAGAGGGATCATGACTGCTTCATCTACACACCGCCGGACCATGTTTGCCTCGGGGGCAGCACTTGCGACGATCGCGATCGTCATCGCAGCACCCGCCCGGGCCCAGACAGCCGAACCGGTCAGTCAGGCGGCGCAGCCGCCCGCTGACGACGGCGTCGAGGCCGGCGCGAAGGAAATCGTCGTCACCGGCAGCCGGATCCGTGGCGTCGCCCCGGTTGGCTCTAACGTCATCGCGATCGACCAGGCCAAGATCGCCCAGGAGCCAGTCACCTCGGTCAGCGATCTGCTGCGCCGCGTGCCGCAGGTCGTGTCGCTGGGCGCGAACCGCAATGGCGGCTCGGCGCAGAACGGCGCGGCCAACGCGACCCGTGGCGCCGGGATCAACCTGCGCGGCATCGGCACCGGCGCCACGCTGCTCCTCTATGACGGCAAGCGCTTTCCGCCGCAGGGCACGCAAGGACAATATACCGACCCCTCAGTGCTGCCGAGCATCGCGCTCGGCCGGGTCGAGGTCGTGGCCGACGGTGCGTCAGCGATCTACGGGTCGGACGCGATCGCCGGCGTGGTGAACTTCATCCTCCGCAAGGATTTCGACGGCGTCGAGGCGCGTGCGCGCTACGGCTTCACAGACGGCAATTACAACGAGGCGCAATTCTCGGCGATCATCGGCCATAAATGGGAGGGCGGATCGGCGATGCTGGCGGGTGAATATACCCGCAACAACGCGCTGCTCGGCAAGGATCTGAGCTGGTACCAGGACGATAACCGCTATCGCGGCGGCCGCGACCTGCGCACCACCAATTGCAGGCCCGGCACGATCACGGTCGGCGGCAGCACCTATGCCATTCCGGCCGGCGGCGTGACATCGGCCAATGTCGGATCGCTCGTCGCGGGCACGTCGAACAAATGCTTCTACAACGGGCAGGACGCAGTCATTCCCGAGCAGCAGCGCGTCAGCGTGGTCGGCGCGCTGTCGCAGGAGATCGGCAGCGGCATCCGCTTTTATGCAGACGGATTCTATTCTTATCGCGACGGCATCATCCCGGGCACTGCGGACACCTTCAACGCCACGGTGAAGAACACCAATCCCTTCTTCGTGTCGCCGGTCGCCGGCGCGACCCAGGAGACAGTCACCTATTCGCTCCTGCCCGAGCTCGGGCCCGACCAGAACGCCTATCATTCCTATTCCTGGAATCTGACCGGCGGCATCGAGGCGAAGCTGTTCAGCGACTGGTCGGCCAAGGCCTATTATGCGCATGGCCAGTCGCGCGACGTCGCGGATCGCCGCAAGGGCGTGAACACCGCGGCGCTCAACGCGGCGCTTGCCGACACCAATGCGGCGACCGCGCTCAACGTGTTCGGCGGGCCCAACAATCCCGCGACGCTGGCGAAGATCAACGACAATTATTTCGTCATCACCGGCGCGACCCGGCTCGATGTCGCCAACCTCCAGTTCGACGGATCGCTGTTCCACTTCTGGGGCGGCAATGTCCGGCTCGCGGTGGGCGGCGAGTATCGCAAGGAATATACCTTCACCGATCTCGCGACCGGCACCAGCGCGGCGCAAGTCCATATCGCCGATTCCGGCAGCCGCGACGTGAAGGCTGTGTTCGCCGAGCTTTTCGTGCCGATCGTGGGCGCGGACAACGCCATGCCGGGGATCGAGCAGCTCACCCTGTCGGCCGCCGGTCGCTACGAGGATTACAGCAATTTCGGCAGCACCTCGAACCCGAAGATCGGCCTGACCTACAAGCCAGTCGCCGGCGTCACCTTCCGCGGCAGCTATGGCACCTCGTTCCGCGCGCCGACCTTCACCGAGGTCTCGACGATCGCCGGCGGTGCCGGGCTTTATTACGACACGCTGCCGGGACCGAGCGGGAACCTGACCGGGATCGGCATTGCCGGCGGCAATCCCGGCCTGAAGCCCGAGACCGCGACGACCTGGTCGGGCGGAGTCGAGGTGGCGCCGCGCGGTGTGCCGGGGCTGGTCGCCTCGCTGACCTATTTCCACATCAACTACACCAACCAGATCCAGGCGCTGCGCGGCACCGCCGGGTTGCTCACCAACCCGATCTACGCCTCGTTCGTGAACCTGAATCCGACCCCGGCGCAGGTGACCGCGCTGATCAATTCGGGGTTGCCGATCAACAATGCGATCAACACCTCGGCCGTGGCGTTCATTGCTGACGGGCGGCGCCAGAATCTGGGGACGTCTTTGGTCGGCGGCCTCGATTTCGGACTGAACTATGACTGGCGCTGGGGCGACTTCAAGATCGACGCCGGCGTGCAGGGTACGCTCTATACCGAGTACAAGTTCGAGGCAGTGCCCGACGCCGGCCTCGTCAATGTCCTCAACACGATCGGCTTTACCCAGAAATTCCGCACGCAGGCCGATACCGGGATCAGCTGGAACGGCTTTCGCGGCCGACTGACGCTCAACCATCTGTCCGGCTATCGCAACACCACCCTGGTACCGAACCAGCATGTCAGCGCCTATAACACGGTCGATCTGTCGCTGGGCTATGACGTCACGCCGCACATCACCGTCTCGGTCGATGCGCGGAACCTGTTCGACCGCGATCCGCCGTTCGTGGACACGACCCGTGGCTATGATCCGCAATCGGCCAATCCGATCCCGCGGCTGATCTCCTTCACCGCAGGCGTCAAGTTCTGATCCGGTGAAGCGCGCGCTCGCCATCGCCACCGCGTCGGCGCTGTCCATCTGGGCAGCGCCGGCCCAGGCAAGGGATTGCGCGACGATGGCGGGCGCCTGGCCCGGATCAGTGCTGGTCCGCCAGGCGACGATGATCGACCCGGGCCCGGGCTGGGCGCCCACGACCGACAGCTTCTACAAGCCCCTCCCCGTCCATGTGCCGCTGTGCAGGATCGAAGGGACGATCGAGGGCAATATCGGCTTCGAGCTATGGCTGCCCGCGACCTGGAATGGCCGGTTGCTCGGCGCCGGGGTCGGCGGCGATGCCGGCGTCCTCAACTACAACGACATGAGCCGCCGGATCGGCGAGGGCTTCGCGACCGTCACGACCGACAGCGGACACAGGTCGAGCCAGGCGCATTGGATGATGCAAGCCAAGGCGCGGGTGGATTACGAACACCGCGCGATCCACCTGACCGCGGCAGCCGCCAAGGCGCTGGTCGCAAGCTTCTACGGCAAGCCCGCCGACCGGAGCTATTTTCTCGGCTGCTCAGGCGGCGGTCGCCAGGCGCTGAAGGAAATGCAGGACTATCCGGCCGATTATGACGGCGTGATCGCGGGGGCGCCGGGCCCCTATATGCCGCTGATCTCGGTGCGGATGATGTGGTTCTCGCTCGCCCAGAAGCGCGACCCCGCAGGCGCCCTGAGCGATGCCGATTGGGCCCTGTACGAAGCGGCCTCGAACAAGGCATGCGACGGAAATGACGGAGTGCGCGACGGGATCGTCGAGAATCCGCTCGCCTGCAGGTTCGATCCGGCGGTGCTGCTCTGCAAACCGGGCGAGGCGAAACACTGCCTCCCGGCGCCAAAGCTGGCGATGCTGAAGAGCATTATCGCGCCGATGCCCGACGAACATGGCCGGCCGATGGACAAGGGGTTGCTCCCCGGCGTCCGCACTCGCCCCGGCCCGCCCTCCCCGCTGCTCCGCGCAATGTGGGCCGATGCAGTCTATCGCAACCCCGACTGGGATGAAGGCAGCTTCCAGCGCACCCGTGACCTGGCCCTGGTCAACAAGGCGATGCCCGAATTGCGCGCCGACAGCACGCGCATCGCGCCGTTCCTCGCGCACGGCGGCAAGGCGATCCTCTATCAGGGCTGGCAGGACCCCTCCGTCATCGCCGGGCCGACGATCGACTATTATGCGGCGCTGGCGCGGGCCAATGGCGGCGCGGCACGGCTGTCGCACTCCGTGCGGCTGTTCATGGTGCCGGGCATGTATCATTGCGGCGGCGGCCCCGGCGCGGCGCAGTTCGGCGGCTCAGGGCAGAATACAGCGCCTGGCGACGGGTCTCGCGACATCCTCTGGTCGCTGATCGACTGGGTTGAGCGGGCTCGCCCGGCGGACATGCTGGTCGCGGCGCGGACCGATGGGCCGAAGACTTTGCTGACTCGGGCGCTGTGCGCTTTTCCGAAGCGGGCGCGTTATAACGGCAAGGGCGATCCCAATGTGGCGGCTTCGTTCAGATGCGTGGCCGATCCGGTGCTGGCGGCGCGGCTGGCGAGGTAGCCCCTCTTCTTCCCTGTTTCCCCGGCCTCCGCCGGGGAAGGAAAGGCTCAGGCGCTCTCGCGCACCATGAGCCTGAACCCGACATCGATATGACGCTGCTCGATCTTCTCGCCCGCCGCGCGGCGGCGCAGGACATTGACCGCTTCGCGCCCGATCCTTGCGCCGTCGATATCGACCGTGGTGATCGTCGGCCGCATCTCGGCCGCCATGGTGAGGTTGCCGAAGCCGACCACCGCAAGCTCGTCGGGCACGCGTACGCCGGCCGCCATCGCCTCGACCAGAAGCCCCTGGGCGAGCCAGTCCGAACTGCACACCACCACATCGGGCCGCTCGTCCAATTCGCGCAGGCTGCGAAAGGCGGCGCGGCCATGGCCGAAACGGGTCTGGCTGGTGAAGACCTGTTCAGTCGGTGTCGCCCCGCCGGCCGACGCCCAGTCATCGAGAAACCCCTGGCGCCGCTCCATCGCCCTTGTGCCGGACGCACTGAGGAGGTGCGGCCGGCGATAGCCGCGGCCATGGACGAAGCGCGCGATATCCTGGCCGACAGCCCGGTGCGAGAAGCCGACCGCGATATCGATCGGGTCCTCGGGCAGGCCCCAGGTCTCGATCACGGTCGTCTCGCGCCGGCGGATCAGGTCGCGCGTCGCCTGATCGGTGAGAAGGCCGGTGAGGATGATGGCATCCGCCCGCCGGGCGAGCGCGGCCGAGATCAGATGCGGCATCCGCGCATTGTCGATTCCGGTCAGCCCAAGCATGACGATGTCGCCGCCGACCGAGAGCTCGTCGACCATTGCCTCGACGGTCGCGTTGAAGATCGACTGGGCGATGTCCGGCACCATTACCGCCACAAGCCGGCTCCGACTCGAGGCGAGACCGCCCGCCATCAGGTTCGGGACATAATGGCTCTGGGCGACCGCGGCGCGGATGCGCTCGGCGGTCGCCGCAGCGACCATGCCCGGATTGTTGAAGAAGCGGGAAACGGTTGCAGACGATACGCCGGCAATCTCTGCGACGTCTTCGAGCTTCGGTATCTTGCTGTCTTCGCCCATGCGGCACGCTAGCCCGGAAAAAGCGCCGCCGAAAGCCGTTGCAAGCGCTTGCATGATACCATAAGCGGAACCCATGCAAGACTTTGATCCTCTCCTCCCCGAGACCTTCGACAGCGCCAATGCGGAATATGCCGAGCTGCGGCAGCGCTGCCCGGTCGCGCACAGCGACGCCTGGGGCGGTTTCTGGGCACTGATGAAACATGCCGATGTCGCCGCGGCTGCCACCGACAGCGCCACCTTCATCACGTCGAAGCAGAATGTCGTGCCCGCCGTCGCCTTTACCGGGCGCCGACCGCCGCTCCACCTCGATCCGCCCGAGCATACGCCCTATCGGCGCGCGCTCAGCCCGCTTCTCACCGAGCGTCGGGTCGCGCGCTACGAGCCGGTGATCCGCGAGATCTGCGCCGGGCTGCTCGACGCCATGGTGGCGAAGGGCGGCGGCGACATCTGCGAGGAGTTTTCCGCGCGCATGCCGATCCGCGTCTTCGCGCACTGGATGAACCTGCCCCAGGCGCAGATCGATTCGCTCGCCGAGGTGGGCCGGCGCTATAATATCGCAGTCCAGTCGAACGATATGGCGGCCACCAAGGAAACCAGCCTGCTGCTCTACGAGATGGCGCGCAAGCTGGTCGCGGACCGCAAGGCGGCGCCGCTCGACCCGGCCGAGGACGCGACCAGCGCGCTGCTCGCGACCCGGGTCGATGGCGCGCCGTTGCCCGACGAGATGATCGTCGGCACGATCCGGCAGGTGCTCGTGGTCGGCATCATCGCGCCGACGGTGATGATCGGCTCGATCGCGGTCCATCTGTCACGCGACCAGGCGCTGCAGGCGCGGCTGCGCGCCGAGCCGGCGCTGGTACCGGCGGCGGTCGACGAATTCCTGCGCCTTTACACCCCCTATCGCGGCTTCGCCCGCACCGCGACGCGGGACGTGACCCTTCGCGGCCGGACGATCCCAGCCGGCGAGCCGATCGCCCTGGTCTATGCCTCGGCCAATCGCGACGAGGATGTGTTCGAGGATGCGTCGAGCTTCAGGCTCGACCGGCCGAACATGAAGGATTCGCTCCATTTCGGGCGCGGCACGCATATGTGCGTGGGCGCTGCGCTGGCGCGGCTCGAGCTGGTGGTTGCGCTCGAGGAGATGCTGGCGCGGCTGCCGGCGTTCGAGCTAGCCGGCGAGATCATTCCCACACGCTTTCCCGAAATCGGCGCGCTCAGCGTGCCGCTGCGCTTCGCCTGATCAGCCGGGCAGCAGCACCAGCTCGTCGCCGTCCCTCTCGATCCGGGTAGCGAGGCCTTCAGCGGCAGTGACCTCGACGAGATACGCGCATACCCTGGCGAAGCGGGGATCGGCGCTGGCGAGCAGGCGCGGCGCACTGTCGTCCTCGATCCAGGCCGGGAGGAAGCGCGTCTCCGCGATCCCGCCCTCACGCACAGCCAGCTTGGCGACCCCGGTGATCCGCGTCTCCTCGGGCAGCATATAGGCTGAATCCAGGCTCCAGCTCGGGTTGAGGCTGACGAGGTGGCGGAAGCTGTCGGTCTCGACGATCGCCGGATCCCAGACATGCGGCTGCTCGATCGCGAAATTGCCGAGGCTGTAGAAGATCGGCTTGCCGCGGTGGAAACCGATGCCCTTCATCAGATGCGGATGGTGCCCGAGGATCGCGTCCGCCCCGGCGTCGATCGCGGCATGGGCGACTTCGATCTGATAGTCGGCGAGGCTGCCGCGCACCATGTGGATTCCCCAGTGAAGCGAGACGAGCACGATCTGCGCCACGGCTTTCGCCTCGACGATCGCGGCGAGCAGGCTCGCGAGATCGGTTCGGTCGGGATAGCTTCGGATGCGGGCGGGCGTGCGGGGCTGATCATGCTCGACCTGCTCGTAGAATGTGTGCGCCCGCAAGGGTGCGCAGCCGGCGCTGTCGCGGGTCGCGGCATAGCCGTCCGGCAGGATCGAGCTCGCCGCGATCAGCGCGATCCGCGTGTCGCCGACCTGCTGATAGACCGGCCGATATGCCTGCGCGCGGTTCTCGCCCGCGCCGGCGATCGCCACCTTGGCGGATGCCATATGCGCCAGCGTGTCCCTGAACGCGTCAAAACCCCAATCGAGGCAGTGATTGCCGGCGAACGACATCATCGTGAAGCCGCTATCGGCCAGAACCGGGGCAAGACCGGACGGCGCCCGCATCGCCAGCTTCGCATTGGGCACGATCGCACCGCGATCCGACACCACCGTCTCGAGCTGGCCCATGACGACCGGCGCCGATCGCAATATCGGGCGGACCGCAGCGAACATCGAAGCGAGATCCGCCCGCTTCGCGCCGACATCGCCGACGCCGAGGATCGCGAAGTCGCCGGTCATGCGGCCCGATCCCTGATCACCGCACGCAGGGCCAGCACGATCAGCGCCGCCGCCAGCAGGAAGCCGGCGACCAGCAGGGTCGGCCCGCCAAAGCCGCCGCTGCGTTCACGCGCCAGCCCGACGACCCAGGGCACGACCAAGCCGCCCGAGCTGCCGGTGATATTGATCGCAACCGCGCCGACCGCGAAGGTCGCGGGGGTGAACATCCGGGTGGGAAGCGCCCAGAACGCGCCCTGTGCCGCGCCGAGGCTAAAGCCGGCGACGAGCAACAGGGCAAGCCCCGCCACGCTCGCACCGGCCGCCGCGGCGCCGAGGATCGCGAGTGCCGTGACGAAGGCCGGCACAGCGATATGCCAGAAGCGTTCGCCGCGCCGGTCAGAGCTGGTAGCGCCGATATAGATGCCGACCGCATTGCCCGCCCAGGGCAAGGCATTGACCAGGCCGATCTCGAACGGGCTGAGACTGGTGAGCTGCTTCACCATCTGCGGCAGCCAGAAGATGATCCCGTAGGAGCCGGCGAGCAGGCAGAACCACAAGGCTGCCGAAGCCCAGACCAGCGGCTGGAGCAGCACGCTCCAGTCATTGCCGCGCGCTGTCTCGGCGCGGTTGGCTGCGTTGGCCGAGAGCCAGGTCTTTTCGCGCTCGTCGAGCCAGCCGGCATCGCGCGGCGCATCCGGGAACCAGAACCAGGCAACCAGCGCGAACACCAGGGTCGGCAGCGCTTCGCCGAGGAACATCCAGCGCCAGCCGGCAAGGCCGAAAGGCGGCGCCATGCCGAGCAGCCAGCCCGAGATCGGCCCCCCGATCACGATCGAGATCGGAATGGCCAGCATCGGCATCGCAAAAGTGGTCGCCCGCTCTCGCTCGGTCGCGAACTGGCTGAGGTAAAGGACGATGCCCGGCGCCAGCCCGCCCTCGGCGAACCCGAGCAGCACGCGCAAGCCGTAGAATTGCCAGTGACTGTCGATCAGCGCCATCGCCCCGGCGCAGCCGCCCCATAGCAGGGCGCAGGCGGCGAGCCAGCGCGAGAAGCCGATCCGCTGGAGCAGCAACACGCTCGGATATTGGCCGGCGAGAAAGCCGGCGAAGAGGATGCCAGCGCCGAAGCCATATTCGCTCGGGGTGAATCCGAGGTCCTTGTTCATCTGCAACGAGGCGAAGCTGACATTCACCCGATCGACTGAGCTGAGCAGCATGAACAACACGGTCGGCACGATCAGCCGCCACCGGATTTTCGCTGCCATGGCCGTTGATCCGGTCTCCATCACTGTTCCTTATCCGTGCAGATTATCCTCGACACGTCCATTGCCGATGCCGCAGGAGGCCGCAAGCGAAAGCGCTTTCATGGAGGATGGTAATGGTCGGAACATCGGGGCTGAGCACGGCAATCGCCCGCCATGTCGCCGACTTTTCCGCTGACGATCTTCCCGCATCGGCCGTCCACGCGGCGAAGCGGGCGCTGCTCGATGGTGTCGGCGTAATGCTCGGCGCAAGCGGCGCCAGCCCGGACATAGCGCCGTTCGTCGACTATGCGGTGCGCGAGGGCCGGGGCGATGCGGCGATCCTCGGGCACGGCCTGCGCACCTCGGCGGCGATGGCTGCCTTCGCCAATGGCGCGATGGCGCATGCGCTCGATTTCGAGGACGCCTTCGACGCGGCGCCCTGCCACCCCAATGCGTCGCTGCTGCCCGCCGCGCTGGCGATCGCGCAGAGCGGGCCGCCGGTCAGCGGGCGCGAGCTGCTCGCCGCGATCGCGATCGGCTGCGATCTGGTCTGCCGGATCGGGCTGAGCCTCCGCCGCGAGATGGAGGCGGGCGGCTGGTATCCGCCCCCCATTCTCGGCGCGTTCGGCGCCGTCGCCGCGGCGGGGCGATTGCGGCGGCTGCCGGCCGAGCAGATGCTCGACGCCTTTTCGCTGACCCTCTGCCAGGTAACGATGCCCGGGGAGATCAAATATAGCCGGGACACCGTGATCCGCGCCGTGCGCGAGGCCTTTCCCGCCCAGGCAGCGGTGCAGGCGAGCGCATTGGCGCAGGCCGGAATACGGGGCTTCGAGGCGCCCTTCGAAGGCAAGGCCGGGTTCTTCCGGCTCTACGCCGAGGGCGATTATGATCCAGCCATCATCCTCGACGGGCTCGGGGAGCGCTTCCTCATCGAGCAACTGAGCTTCAAGCGCTGGCCCGCCTGCCGCGGTACCCATGCCTATATCGAGGCGGCGCAGATCCTGCGGGCGCAGCATGCGATCGATCCGGCATCGATCGTCGCGATCGTCGCTACCGGGGGCGACGTGCAGCAGATGCTGGTCGAGCCGGCTGATCGCAAGCAGGCGCCGGCCAACGCGATCGACGCGAAATTCTCGATCCCCTTCACCATCGGCACCGCCCTGATCGATGACGAGGTGACGCTCGAAAGCTTCGAAGGTGAAGCGCTCGCCGATCCGCGCAAGCGCGCCCTCGCCCGCCTCGTACGGTTCGAGCAACGCCCCGATTGGGGCCGCGACCGCGCCGCGTCGGGCGGCCTGTCGATCGAGCTGGCGGGCGGCGAACGATATGAGCAGTGGATCGACATCGCGGCCGGCGACGTCTCGCGGCCGATCGACGATGCGGGGCTGACCGCGAAGTTCAGGCGCTGCGCGGCGCGCGCCAGACAGGCTCTCCCTTCCGACCAGACAGACCGCCTTGCCGGCGCGATCTGGGCGCTGGACGGTGCAGGTGATGCAGCAAAGTCACTCTCGGCAATATAGTTATACGATATAATGAAAACGCTTGCAGTGCCGATAGTGAATGCTAGGGGGCGGTGATCAGGGACGGTGGCGTGAGAGCACCGGATTGCACGAGAGGAGACACTCGATGTCGCATACCATCAACTTCCGTTCCGGTCTGTTCGCCGGCGTCGCCGGCCTCGCCGCGGCACTCGTGCTCCCCGCCGCCGCACAGGCGCAGGACACCGCCGCGCAGGACAAGGTGGCAAGCCCGTCCGCGCCGGCTGCCGTGCAGGCGGACGACGCGTCGGGCCTTCCCGATATCGTCGTCACCGCCGAACGCCGCACCCAGAGCCTGCAGGACGTGCCGATCTCGGCAACCGTGCTCAACGCAGCCGACATCTCGCGCAAGGGCGTCACCAATGTCGCCGACCTCCAGCAGATCGCGCCGTCGGTCGCGATCAACACCTTCAATCGCTCGACCTTCATCAACATCCGCGGCGTCGGCATCGCCCAGTCGGCGCCGACATCGAACCCCGGCGTCGCCTTCTATGTCGACGGCGTGCTGATCCCGCACGAGCAGTTCATCGGACAGAGCTTCTACGACCTCGCCGGCATCGAGGTGCTGCGCGGCCCGCAAGGCACGCTGACCGGCCAGAATTCGACCGGCGGCGCAGTCTATGTGCGCACCCAGGATCCGGAATTCGATCGTGTCTCGGGCTATGTCGACGGCACCTATGGCAGCTATAATGCCTTCAAGATCGTCGGCGCGCTGAACGTGCCGATCAGCGACGAAGCGGCGATCCGCGTCGCCGCCACTCACGACCAGCGCGACAGCTTCACTGACAATATCGGGCCGAGCGCGAGCACGCCGGGCAACAGCGATCTCTATGCCGGCCGCTTCAGCCTCGCCGTCCGCTCGCCCGACGACGTCCTGCGCGCCAGCCTGCACGTCGATTATTTCGACAGCCATTCTGACAATAATGCCGTCAAGCGGCGTGGCGACACCGTCTCGACCAATCCCTTCGTGATCGAGGAGGACGCTCGCTCCTTCCAGAACTCGCATGGCGGCAAATTGTCGGGCGAGGCCAAGATCAAGATCCTCGACGGCGTCGACCTGCGCACCGTGGTCGGCTATCAGAATCTCCACGAAATCGACCAGACCGACGGCGATCGCACCGCCACCGCGCTGCCCCGTCCGCCCGCCGGCAATGTCGGCCGGGTGAGCCTGGTGTCGACCGATATCGACACCTTCATCAGCGAAGTGAACCTGCTCTCGACCGGCAAGGGGAGCTTCAACTGGGTGGTCGGCGGCTTCTATCTCGACGAGACGGTCAACGTGCTGTCACAGCGCGACAACAACCACACGACCGATTTCGTCTCCTCGACCTCGACCTTCAAGACGAGCGCGAACAACATCACGAAATCGGTGTTCGGCCAGGTCAACTGGTTCGTTGCCAGCCCGTTCGAGATCGTCGCCGGCCTGCGATATTCCGACGATACCCAGATCTACAATCGCATCATCCCGGCAGGACCGGCCCCTGTTGGGGTAAGCCTGGTCGGAACCCAGCATTCGACCAAAGTCACCGGCAAGATCGGCCTCAATTTCCACTTCGGCCATGATCTGCTCTATGTCACCGCGTCGCAGGGCTACAAGGCGGGCGGCGTCAATCTGACGCTCGGCACCCCCAATTTCGGGCCCGAGACCAACCGCGTTTACGAGGCGGGCTTCAAGACCCAGTTCCTCGACAATCATCTGCGCGTGAACGGCGACGTCTTCTATTCCAACTATAGCGACATCCAGCTGTCGAGCCTGTTGGGCGGGCTTCCGATCACCCAGAATGCGGCGGCGGGCAAATCCTATGGCGGGGAGATTGAGGTTACCGGCCAGTTCGGGGGCCTCAGCTTCAACGGCGGCGCCGGGTATCTGCATGCGCGCTTCGATGGCAGCACCTGCATTACCGACACCAACTCGGCCGGCACCGACCCGGGCTGCACGACCAACCTGCGCCTGGTGCCCGATGGCCGCGTGCTGCCCTTCTCGCCCGAATGGACGATCAACGCCGGCGTGCAATATGAAGTGCCGCTGGGTGGCCACGGCATGTCGCTCACTCCGCGCATGCAATGGTCGCATCTGTCGCAACAGGTCGCGACGCCTTTCCCGAGCGTCAACACCATCGTCCCCGGGCATGACGTGTTCGACGCGCGCCTGACCTTCCAGATCAGCGAGAAGTACAAGCTGGAGGGGTTCGTCCAGAACTTCACCGACGCGCGCTATATCGCCTCGCAGATCCAGAATTCGTCGAGCGCTGACGGCGGCAGCATCTATGGCGCGCCGCGCACCTGGGGCATCCGGGCGGTGGCGAAGTTCTGATCGGGCGACCGGCAATGGCATGGGGAAAAGCTCGATCGAAGCGCCTCGCGGCACCCCTTGCCGTCGCCGCATCGGCATTGCTGCTGACCGTCAGCATCGCCGCCAATGCCCAATATGCCGACGACTGGTGGGCGCCGGGCAGTGGCCGCGCCTTCCCGGCCAGTGCCGATTACCCGAATGGCGCCGGGTCGCTTCGCGTCCTGCTCACCGGCGGGCCGATGGAGACGAAGGACCATCCCTTCTTCACCGCGACCGGCCCGAACGGACGCGCCTGCGTCACCTGCCATCAGCCAGCCGACGCGATGAGCCTCTCGGCCGCCCGGGCACAGGAACGCTGGGACGCGACGGCTGGAAAGGACCCGCTATTCGCCGCGTATGACGGATCGAACTGCCCTGCCCTGCCCCAGGCGGATCGCGCCTCGCACTCGCTGCTGCTCGAGCACGGCCTGTTTCGAATCCAGCGTCACTGGCCACCACGCGATTCCGCGGGCAAGCCGATCACCCCCGATTTCGATCTCGAGGTCGTGCGTGATCCAACCGGCTGCGAGTCAGGCGCTTATGGCCCCGCCAAAGGCAATGTCTCGGTCTATCGCCGGCCGCGCCCGGTCGCGAACCTCAAATATCTGCTGGCGATCGGCTTCGCCTACGATCCCAAGCAAGGCATGCCGCTGCCGCTCGACCCGGAAAGCGGCAAGCCGATGTCGGGCAATCTGATGGCCGATGGCCGCGCAGGCACGCTCAATGCACAGATGCGCGACGCGTCGGCCACGCATCTCGAAGTGCTCAAGCATATAGACTCCGCCGACATGGCGCGAATCACCGACTTCGAGGGCCGGGTCTTCACCGCGCAGCAAAGCGACGCGAAGGGCGGACCACTCGATGCCGGCGGGGCAGAGGGCGGCCCGGACAAGCTCGCGCGCTCACAGGCCGGCCAGCTGGGCTCCTATGGCCATCCGGTCTGGAGCGAATTCGAGGCATGGGAAAAGCCGGTGCCGGGGCTGACGCCCGAGCAAGCCGCCTGGCGCGCCTCGGTCGCGCGCGGCGCCAAGATCTTCCGCGACAAGACCTTCCTGATCTCCGACAGCGCCGGCATCAACTCGCCGATCGGCTTCGGCAATCCGGTGCGCAACGCCTGCGTGTTCTGCCACAATATGTCGCAGATGGGGAATGACGTCGCGCCGGGTCAGGTCGATCTCGGCACCACCAACCAGCCTTTTGCCGACCCGATGCCGTGGCTGCCCCTGTTCCGCATCACCTGCAAGGGCGCCGCCCATCCGCATTATGGCAAAGTGATCTATACAAGCGACCCCGGCTATGCGCTCACCACGGGGCGCTGCGCCGATGTCGGCAAGATCACGCTTCAGTCGCTGCGCGGGCTTGCCTCGCGCGCGCCGTATTTCTCCAACGGCAGCGCCAAGGATATCCGCGGCATCATCGATTTCTACGAGCGGCGCTACAAGATCGGCTATACCGAGCAGGAGAAGCAGGATCTCGTCAACCTGATGAGCGCGCTGTGAAGGTCCTCGCCGCCCTCGCGCTGCTCGCAGCCGCCGGACAGCCGGCGTCGGACGATGTCCGTTTCATCACCTGCCCGATCTATCGCGACACCGATGCGGGCAAGAAATCGGGGTGCTGGCTGGCCGAGGACCGCGCCACCGGCCGCCGCTACGACGTCAGCCTGTCGATCTCGAAGCCCGACTGGAACCATGAGGTCCTGGTCGAGGGCAAGCCGTCGACGACGGGAGACGATCCCTGTGGCGGCATCGTTCTCGATCCGGTGCGTACGTCGGTCCTGCCGGGGCCGTGCACGCGCCAGATGCTGCCGGCAGAGACCTATACCGGCCGCAAGTTCGTGCTTCCCAGGCGCAACGTCCGGCCGCTCTACGACCCGGCCCCGGCGCCGACCGGTCCCTATGGCGCGAAGAGCTTCCACCTGCTCTTCGACTTCGATCAGGCCTTCCTGATCTATCAATATGACGATTATTATCTCGACGCGGCTATCAGCTGGATCCGCGCGGCCAAGCCAAGGGCGATCACCGTGACCGGCCATGCCGCGACCAGCCCCTCCACGGTCTCCGGCCGCACCATCGCGGAAACACCGGCAATCGCGCGCATCCGCGCCGAGAAGGTTGCCGACGCCCTGGTCCGGCTCGGCGTCGACCGCACCATCATCACCGTGCGCTGGCTGGGCTCGGCAAATCCGCTCGTCATGCCCGAAGCGGACGGCCTGATCGAGCCGTCGCGGCGGCGGGTTGATATCGACGTGACACCCTGACGCTGCGGGGTACGTCATCGGGCGTCCGGCGGCGCAGCCCTATTCTGCTGCTCGGCGCGATCACCGCGCTCGGATCGCTCGCGGTCCATATGTTCATCCCCGCCATGCCGCGCGCGGCCGCTGCGCTGGGCGTGGCGCCCGCGGTCATGCAGCTGACCCTGACCATCTATCTCGCGGGGATCGGCGCCGGGCAGATCATCAGCGGGCCACTATCGGACCGGTTCGGCCGGCGCCCGGTGCTGCTCGGCGGGATCGCCCTGTTCACCCTCGGATCGACGATCTGCTGGGTTGCCGGCTCGATCGGTCCGTTGCTGGGCGGGCGCCTCATCCAGGCGTTGGGCGCCTCGGCCGGGGTCGTGGTCGGCCGCAGCATGGCGGGCGACGCGGGGGAGCAGCACGGATCGCGCGACATGGCGGCGCTCACGGCAATCGTGCTGCTCTCCCCAATGCTCGCGCCGGTATTCGGCAGCCTGGTACTCCGGCTGGCCGGCTGGCGCGCGATCTTCGCCGCCCTCACCCTCTTTGCCGGCCTGTGCGGACTGCTCGTGCTGTGGCGCCTGCCCGAGACGCTCGACCGCAGCCAGCATGGTGATCATACCCTGCTGGTCGGCTGGGCCAGGATCGTGACGAAGCCGGTCTTCCTCCGCAATCTCGTGCTCGGCACGTCGCTGACGGGTGGCCTGTACATCTTCCTGACCGCATCGCCGTTTCTGCTCGTCGAAAGCTATGGCACCGATCCGCGCCATCTCGGCAGCTATTACGGCCTAATCGCCCTTGGCGCCGGCTGCGGCGCCCTGATGTCGAGCAGGCTGGCGCGTCGGCTCCCGGCGCGCACCCTGATGCGCGCCGGAACATCGCTTGCTGTTCTGGGCTCGAGCGGCTTCCTGCTCACCGCGGCGCTGGGCATGCACCAGGCCAGCGCGCTGCTGGTCACGATGGTGATCTTCTCGATTGGCGGCGGGCTGGCGATCCCCAACGCAATGGTGGCGGCGCTTGCCGCGAGCCCCGCGCGGGTCGGCACTGCAGTCAGCGCCTATGGTGCCCTGCAGATGCTCGGAAACGCACTTGCGACGTCGATGATCGCCTCCGCCTCGCCGCATGATCCGGTCGTCGTCGCGGCGGCGATCACCGCATTCTCGATCCTGGCCGCGATTTTGGCGTCCATGCGGGAGAAAGGTGAAATGATCTAACGTTCTTATTTAAAACAGTTGCGTAATTCCACTAAAAATGCTTTTTGGCGGGGAAAGCTTGCGACCGCCTTCGTCAGACAAGGCGGCCGAGCTCGGAGGAGGATTGCCCGGCATGAGCTTCACGTCAGCGTCGCAACGGCTTCGGGCATATCCGCGCGGAATTGCGTCTGTGTCGGCCATCGCTGCCCTTCTTTCTTCCTCGATCGCGCCAGCCATCGCCCAGTCAGGGGACGACCCGACGATCGCGCGCAGCTCGATCTATGTGCCCGTCCGCGACGGCACCCGCCTTGCGGTCAACATCTATCGCCCGGCGGTCGACGGCCATCCGGTCGAGACGAAACAGCCGGTCGTCTTCGCCTTCACCCCTTATCGCGCGCGCTATTTCGACAAGGATCACAAGCCGGTCGACATGCTTGATTCGCCGATCTTCGGCCTGCGCACCCTCGTGAAATCGGGCTATGTCGTCGCCACCGCCGATGTCCGCGGCAAGGGCGCCTCGTTCGGGGCGCGGCGCGGCTTCCTCGACCAGACCGAAGCGCATGACGGCTATGACCTGATCGAATGGCTCGCTCGCCAGCCCTGGGCCAACGGCAAGGTCGGCATGGTCGGCTGCTCCTATCTCGGCGGCACGACGATGCTGGTCGCCGGCGCTTCGCCGCCCTCGCTGAGCGCCGTCTTCACCGGCGCGACCGACATCGACAAATACAGCTTCGTCCGCAACGGCGGCATCACCGCGCAGTTCAACACCAGGCCCGACGAACCGCTCGAGGTCGATCTCGCCAGCGTGCCGGTGGACGCCGATACCGACGGCGCGATGCTGAAGGCGGCCGTCGCCCAGCATGCCGCCAATACGCCGATGGCGAAGCTGTGGCAGACAATGCCGTGGCGCGACAGCGTCTCGCCCTACACCCATAACCGCTTCTGGGAGGAAGTCGGGCCCTATACGCATCTTGCCGCCCTGCGCAGCCCGAAGCTCGCCTGGTATCTGTGGGACAATTGGGAGGACGAGCCGACCGAGCAGATGATCCTCAACGCGGCCAACCTCCCGGGTTCGCGGCTGATCATCGGGCCCGGCAGCCATTGCGTGCCGCCCGGCGTGTTCGACATCGCCGCCATCGAGAAGCGCTTCCTCGACCACCGGCTGAAGGGCGTCGCCAACGGCATCGATCGCGAGCCGCTCTATGCCTGGTATCATGAGGGCCCGGGCGACACCGGCCATATGGTCACGTCGAACAGCCTGCCCGGGGTCGGCATATCCCGCTCACCCCTTTATATCGCCACGACGGGGGCGCCCGCCGCGAGCGACAACGGCGGCATCGCCCTTACCCGCCCCGCCCCCGGCACCCTGTCGTTCAAGGTCGATTACGATGTCGGCAAGGGCGAATATTTCGCTTTCTGGCCGCCATCGCTCGACGGCAAGGGCCTGACCTTCACCAGCGCGCCCCTCGCCGCCGACGCTGCCATGACCGGCTATCCGATCGCGCGCATCACCACCGCGATCGACCGCAAGGACGGCAATCTCTTCGCCTATCTCGAAGACGTGGCGCCCGACGGCAAGGTCCATATGGTCTCGTTCGGCCGGCTCGCCGCCTCGCACCGCAAGCTGGGCAAGGCGCCCTATGACCGGCTGGACCTGCCTTATCATTCGGGGCTCGAGGCCGATGTCGCGCCCATGGTTCCCGGCAAGCCGGCGCTGCTCGAATTCTCGATGGTGCCACGCGCCTGGACGTTCCCCGCCGGCCACCGGCTGCGCGTCACGCTCACCGGCGCAGATCCGCGCCAGCGCAACCTCGCCGATATCCGCCAGGATCCGCCGCCCGTCTTCACCATCACCAGCGGCGGCGCCTCGCGCATCGACATTCCATTCACGACGAAACCGACGTTCCGCTGATCAAGGCGGGCGCGCGAAAAAGGGAGGATTATCATGAACATTCGCAAGGCTCGCATCGCCGCCCGCTCAGGCGTCGCACTGCTCGCACTGGTCTGGGCCGGCGTCGTGTCGGCTCAGGAGACGTCGACCCCCGCGGACCAGACAGCGGCGGCGAGCGGCCCGACCACGACGACTGACGAGGATGTCGCCGGCAAGGACGTGGTCGTCACCGGCAGCCGGATCCGCGGTGCGGCACCGGTCGGCTCCTCGGTTATCGCGATCGACCGCAAGGCAATCGAGGCCTCGGGCGCCGTCACCACTGACCGGCTGATCAAGGAAATCCCCCAGGTCTTCGATCTCGGCACGTCCGAGAATTCGCGCGGCCAGTCGGGCGGCAGCAACAATATCAGCTTCGGCAACGCCATCAACATCCGCGGCATCGGTCCCTATGCGACGCTGACCATCCTCGACGGCCACCGCGCCGTCGACAACAGCCGCTCGGTCGATCCCTCGATCGTGCCGTCGCTCGGGCTCGAGCGGGTCGAGGTCGTCGCTGACGGCGCCTCGGCGGTGTATGGCTCGGACGCGGTCGCCGGCGTGGTCAACCTGATCCCGCGCCGCTCGCTCAACGGCATCGAGGCGATGGCGCGCGGCGGCCTCGCCCGCGATTTCTATGAGGAGCAATATGGCATCGCCGCCGGCAAGACCGGCGACTGGGGCCAGGTGATGGTCGCCTATGAGCATGTCTATCGCAGCAATCTGAGCGGCGACAAACGCGACTTCTTCCGCTCGAACCAGACTGGGTCCGGTGGCCATGATTACCGCACCACCTTGTGCGACCCGGGCACCATCACCGTCGGCGGGGTGACCTATCCGATTCCGGCGGGCGGCGTAAGCGCGGCCAATGCCGGCACGCTTGCGGCAGGGCCGGCCAACAAATGCGAGGGCTTTACCGGCCAGGACCTGATCCCCGAGACCAAATATGACAGCGTCAACGCGACCGCGACGGTGCATATCGCCGACTGGCTCGATTTCGTCGCTGACGGCTATTGGTCGAAGCGCAGTTTCGCGCATCTGAACGGCTATAGCGGCACCACCGTGACCGTGCCCACCACCAACGCCTTTTTCGTGCGGCCGACCGGCACCGTCGGCGCCGAGACGGTCAGCGTGCGCTTCGACGACCTGCCCAACAATCTCTCTACCGGTTTCACCCGGACCTGGGAGGCCACCGGCGGGCTGCGCGCGAAACTCGGCGGCTGGCAGCTGACCGGCCAGGTCAGCTATGGCCGCGGCCATGACGAGTCCGATACCTATCACGGCCTCAACACCCCGGCGCTGAACGCGGCGCTGGCGAGCAGCAACCCCGCCACCGCGTTCGATCCCTATGGCCTCCACCGCACCTCGCCCGCGGTGCTCGCCGCGATCAACGACCAGATCTTCCTCGCGCCGACCCTGACCCGGCTGACCGATGCCACCGCCAGCATCAACGGCACCTTGTTCACGCTGCCGGGCGGCGGCGTGAAGCTGGCGGCCGGCTATGAACGCTATGAAGAGGAGGTTGCGCTCGGCACCGCTCGCGGCGGCCCGACCACGCCGACCACCTATCGCAATTTCTCGCGCCAGGTCGATTCAGCCTATGCCGAATTGCTGGTCCCGGTGTTCGGCGCCGGCAACGCAACCCCGGGCCTCGAGCGGCTCGAGCTCAGCGCCGCGGTGCGCTATGACAATTACAGCGACGTCGGCCACACCACCAACCCGAAATTCGGAATCAACTGGTCGCCCGTGCAGCATCTCATGCTGCGCGGCAGCTACGGCACCTCGTTCCGCGCGCCGCTTTTCTCGCAGATCTACGGCAACAGCTCGAACTTCTTCATCCAGCCCTATGCCGATCCCACTGCCGGCGGCGCCATCGTCCAGGGCGTCGCGCTCTCGGGCGGGAATCTCGCATTGAAGCCCGAAACGGCGAAGACCTGGTCGGTCGGCGCCGACTGGGATCCCGTACCCGGCGCGCGCTTCAGCATCACCTATTGGAACGTCGACTATAAAGGCCAGGTCAACACCTATCTCGCCGATCTCGCCATCCTCAGCAAGGAGAGCCAGCTGGCAGGCACCGGCGTCATCCTGCGAGGCGCCGCAGCGGCGGCGCGTGTCGCCCAGCTCACCGCGGCCGGCATCACCGTCGCGCGCGGCGTGATGCCGAACCCCGTGACCTTGTTCGTCGACGGCCGGACCCAGAATCTCGATCGTTCGCTCACCAGCGGCCTCGATTTCGTCGCGACCTATGGCTTCGAGACGGGCCGGATGGGTCATCTCACCCTCAACGCCAACGCCACCTACATCCTCAGCTACAAGACCGCGCTGAGCAGCGGGGCCACGCCGACCGACAAGCTCAACACGATCTTCAACCCGCTCCGCTTCAAGGGCCGCGCCGGCATCTTCTGGGATCCATCGCAGGTGATCTCCGGCCGGCTCGTCGTCAATTACGTCAACGGCTATGACAACAACACGCTGCCGGCCGGCGCCGTCCAGCATGTCGGCGCGTACACGACGGCCGATCTCGGCGTGACCTTCAATATCGGCGGCAGCTCGGACGACCCGCTGGCAAAGGGCCTGTCGCTCAGCCTGGACGTGCTGAACGCCTTCGACAAGGATCCACCCTATGTCGATTTCGCGCCGACGGTGAATGGCAGCGGCGGCTATGACGCGACCGCGGCCAACCCGGTCGGTCGCGAATTCGCGGTGACGCTGCGGAAGAAGTTCTGACCCTCAGGGTCGGATAAAAGGGGGGTGGGGCGCGCATCCGAAAGGGTGCGCGTCCTTTTTTTGCTATTACGTGGCTTACAAAACGTACAAACCCGATGTGATATGGTAGAGATACCGGCATGCCGGGCAGGCCGATCATTCACAACAAATGGCTGCTCGTTGCGGCGGTCGTTTGGGCGTGCGTTGCGGTCCTGAACTTCAAACCTCCCGCTGGCTCGACCACCCCTGGATATTTGTGGGTCGTAAACCTGCTCACTGCGGTCTGCTTGGCTCTTGTGTCGATCAGGCGTCCTAAAGACGAAGACCTCAAGGGTTAAACATGCCTAAAGGCCGCGCCGCCTCGCGCTCGCGGCAGCCACGGGGCCTTCGAGGAACGCGATCACCCGCCGGTCGAGATCAGCTTCCACCGCGGGATCGGGCACGTAATTGTCCATGCCGAGCTCGAGCACCGGCACCCCCGCCTCGCGCAATGCGCGCAGGACAAGCGGGTCCGCGTCGGAGAGCGCCATTGCGCCATCGACCTGGTGCCACTCGGCTTCCTTGACATGCCAGGCGCCTGCCCAGGTCGGCATGCGCAGTTCGTCGCCCATGGTGACGAAGCGGGCAGCGAGCGCCCGCAGCGGATCGCGGCCGCGATCATGGTGGCGAATATAGCCGTCGGCGGCTAGGCTCAGATACATCGAACAGATGAAGACGGCGCCATGGCTTTCCTCCCAGCGCTGGTAGAAACCCATATCGCCCCAGACACCGCGCCCGACGAACATCAGCCTGAGTTGCTCGTTCCGGCACGCAGCCTCGCCGGCCGCGACTCTTGCTGCGACCTCGTCGTGAAATTCCCGGGCCGCGTCGCGCGCCCAGACCGTGCCGCGATGCCATTGCGGTACCATCGTCGCGGGCATGGAATCGACCACGCTGATCGGCGCGGGCACCGTGCGCGCGACGAGATCGCGGGTCTCGCGATAAAGACCCTCCTGCTCGTTCACGAGGTCCATGACCTCGGCGAAGCGCGCCGCGTCGAAACTGGTGCCGGACAGGGTTTCCAACTCGGCGATTGCGTCAGCGAGTTCTGCCGCGAAAAGGTCGAGCCGCTCCGGTTCGATGAAATTGTCCCAGTCGTCGGCGAGCCCGTCCCACCAGGAGACCGGGATCTCCCAGCGGCTTTCGATGCTCCGCTGGAAACGCTGCAGCCGGGCGCCGGTGATATCCGCCCATGTTTCGAAGAGCCGGGGAGTCGCGTCGGTCGAGAGGACCGCGCCGAGAATATCGGGCCGGGGCAGGCCACCCCAGGGCGCACGCTCGGGATCATGGTCGAACGCAGCGGCGACGCCCTGCGCGCTATAGGCCTCGACATCGGCCGGCAGGCCATGCGCCGCCAGCAGGCCGGCATAACGAGCGCTTTGCTGCTTGGCGGCAGCGATCGACGCCCACCATTGATTGACGACGAACGGAATGCCAAGCGCGCGCAGCATCTCCTGCGGCGCGTTGGCGTTGACCACGGCGAACAGCTTGCCGGCTGCTGCCTCGGCCCGGACCCCGGCGAACCAGTCGCGCTGATAGGCACCGAAACGCGAGATCGCCGCGAGCGACTTCCGGCTTCGCGTCGGGCGCGGCGGTGGTGGAGCCGCCTTGTCCGGCACGGGCGGCGGCGCGGCCTCTGGCGGCGGCGTGCCGCTGCGCAGGAAGGCGATCACGCCGTCGAGATCTTCGGGCAAGGTCGCGGCATGAAAAGGCGTGGACGCGGGAACCGAGCGGCGCAGCGCCTCGACCTCCCATGCCGCAGCCTCGTCTCCCTGCAACCGCAGATGGAGCACGCGATCCGGCGCGAGCCCGGCGATACGGTCGGCGAGCCGTGCGGCGCGCGTGTCAAGCGCAGCGAAGGCGCCGGCGGTCGGGTCGAGCGCGGACGCGGCGATGGCGTCGACCGGGTCACCGGTTTCAGGGAGCATCGCCGCGGCGCGATCGGCGCCCCAGCCATGATCCTCGGCGATGACGGTGACAGCCGATTCCTCAAGCGTTGCGAGCAAATCGATGGACTCGATCTCGCTCCCGCTGAGCAGCAGGCGAATCGTATCGCGGGGCGGCCTGCCCGCCAGCTCCTTTGCGGCGGCGGGAAGCAATTCGGCCAGTTCCATCGGCGACAGGATTGCGGATGCAGCCAGGAGCTGATGGGCTTCGACGCCGCTGAGGCGGCCGTCGGCACGGAGCGCCATGATCTTCTGCAACGATCGGCGGATGGTATTGCCGCCACGGATTGCCGTCGGCAGATCGGGCTGGCGCGCACCCTCCAGCGCCGCGAGCCACGCCATCAGCTGCTCGACCCGCACGCGGTTGTAACGCCTTGTGGCGGGGCGATGGATCGTCAGCAGATCGAGGAAGCGGATCGGCGGCGGCGTCATCGCCCCACACCGCGCCAGCTCGCGAAGCGTCGCAAACAATTGCGGCTGCTCGGCATCCGCATGGGAGATCAGGACAGCATCCTCCGCAGGCAGCGCGGCGATGGTGGCGATCAGTGCCCTGCCCCGCGCGCTCAGCGTCTCGGCGCCGATCAACGAGACGATATCGTGATCAGCGCGGTGCGCAGGCACGAGGCGAACTGGATGGAGCCCGAACGCATCGACCAGCTCGCGAGGCAGATCCCAGCCCAGGGTCCAGACGACGCGCTCGCCTCCGGCGCGGAACTCGGCGGCGATCGCTTCGGGCGCTTGCGCCGCCGCGACCAGGCGGGCGAGCGCGCCCCTATCGCTCACGCGACAACCCCGTCACGCACCAATGCGGCGAGCTTCGCCTCGTCATAGCCGAGCAGATCGCGGTAAATATCCTGATTATGCTCGCCGATCGCGACCGGCATGACCGGATCGAACCCGGCGCGGGCGGCCGAAAAGCGGATCGGGATACCGGCCGTGCGGAGCGCGTCTCCCGACGGATAATCGGGATGGGAGACGGCGAGGGTTTCCTCGCGTGCGACCACGCGGGGATCCACCAGCGCATCCTCGGGGTGGCGCACTTCGGCAACCGGCACGCCCTCGGCCTCGAGCTTTGCCACGACCTCGGCGACAGGCAAGGTGCGCGACCAGGCGTTGATCCTCGCCTCGAGCTCGACTGAATTGGCGACGCGGACATCGCGGGTGGCAAAACGCGGATCGTCGATCAGCTCAGGCTCGCCCATCGCCCTGAACAGGCCGGCGGCGAGCTTGTGGTGCACCGCGACCACCGCGACATAGCCATCGGCACATTCGAACACGCCGAACGGGGACAGGCGCTGCACGGTCAGCCCGGTGCGCGCCGGCATGTCGACCGCGCGCATCGCCGCCCAATTCTCGATCGCGACGAAGGAGGTGAGCGCGCCGAGCATCGACACGTCGATATGCTGGCCGAGCCCGGTGCGATGCCGCTGTTCGAGCGCTGACAGGATGCCGATCACGGCGAAGACGGGCGCAAGCATATCGGCCATGGGTATGCCGATACGGACCGGTGGATGATCGGTCTCCCCGCTGGTGTACATCGCCCCCGAGAGCGCCTGGATGACGATATCCATCGCCTTGCCGCCCTCGGGCGCGTCAGCGCCGAAACCGCTGAGCGAGCAATAGATGATGCGCGGGTTGACGGATTGGGCGAAGCCATAGCCGACGCCGAGCCGATCGGCCGTGCCGGCGGTGAAATTCTCGACCACGATGTCGGCGGTGCGAACGAGGTCGGCGAAAATGCCCCGCGCCGCGGGATGTTTGAGGTTGAGCGCCACGCCTTTCTTGCCGCGAGCACGGGTGAGATGCGAGATCGAGACATCGTCATCGTAGCGGCGCTCGATACCGACGCCGTCGCGGCCGACATAGGGGCTGTTCTCGCGGGCGAGATCGCCGCCCTTGGGATCCTCGACCTTGATCACCTCGGCGCCGAGGCCGGCGAGCAGCAGGGTCGCATAGGGGCCGGCGAGCGCGCGGGTCAGATCGATGACGCGGAGGCCCTCGAGCGGGCGGGGCATCGTGATATCGGTCATCGGTTGAATCCAAGCTCCTCTAGGATGTCGTCATTGTCGGCGCCGGCGATGCGTGCCGCGCGCGGGCTGACCGCCGGTGTGTCGGAAAGGCGGATCGGCGAGCCGATCTGGCGGACGGTGCCGCCCGAGACCGGCACGTCGACCACCATGCCGCGCGCCTTGTTGTGCGGATCGGCCAGCGCCTCCTCGATCGAGCTGACGGGCGCGAACTGAGTGTCGGCCTCGGCGAGGACGGTCAGCCATTCGGCGAGCGGCCTGGTCGCGAAAATGCGTTCGAGCTCGGCGCGGATTTCGGCGCGGCGCGAGGCGTCGTTCTGGAGCGGTGCATAATCGGGGCGGCCGACTGCCGCGCAGAAACGCTGCCAGTAGCGCGGCTCCATGTCGGTCGCGACCAGGAAGCGATGATCAGCCGTTTCGTAGATACCGATATCGGCACGGTGTCGGCCGCGCGGCGGCACTTTCGACAGATCGGGATTGCGCGACACAGTCGAGGCGATCAGCGCCATTGCCGCATCCGACATCGCGATATCGACCTGCTGGCCGCGCCCGGTGGTGCCGCGCGCGATCAGCGCCGAGAGGATGCCGATCACTGCGTTCGACCCGCTCAACAGATCGGCCACAGGCACGCCGGGGAATCCCGGCCTTACCGGATCCTCGCCGATCCGCGACAAGGCGCCGGCGACCGCGAGCGCGATCGGATCATGGCCGGGCTTGTCGCGGTTTGGGCCGGTCTGCCCGCACAGGGTGACCGAGCAATAGACCAAAGCCGGGTTGATCGCGGCCACCGCCTCATAGCCATAGCCCATGCTCGCAAGCACGCCCGGGCGGTAATCCTCGACCAGCACGTCGGCGCGGCGGACCAGTTCCTCGATGACCGGGCGCGAGGTATCGGCGCCGGGATCGATCAACAGGCTGCGCTTGTTGCGCGCAAAGATGTCATGGGCACGAATCCGTTCGCGCTCGACGTCGGAGAGCTTGTCCCACCCGAATACCTGCGCCTGTTTGGCGATCTCGCGCGGATGCTCGATCCGGATCACCTCGGCGCCGAGATCGGCGAGCAGCCAGGTGCAATAGGGCCCGGGCAGGAACTTCGAGAAATCGACGACGCGGATGCCCGCCAGCGGCCCCCCACTCATGACGTCGTCTCCCGGAATATCGGCCCGGGGACGCGCACCGTCTTGCCGGCGACGTCGGCGTCCTGCCACAGAGAGCGCGCCGCGAGGTGCTCGCTCGCGAGCACGTCCTCGACCGAGGAGATGGCGGACAGGCCGATGCCGTGGCGGTTTGACAGCTCGGTCAGCTCGGCCTTGGTCTTGGTTGCGAGCCAGGCCAGGACCAGTTCCTCCCAGCCGATCAGCGTCTCGCGCGGTGTGTCCGCGACCAGGATCGCGTCCCAATCGACCTCGCCCAGTGCGCCCGCCATGCCGTCTGCGGCCATGCGCGCCACGACCGCGCGCATCATCGGCTGGTTGTCGACAAACGCCCAGGTGACATAGCCGTCAGCGCATTCCCAGACCTGCCGCACGCCGGACTTGCCACGCACGAGCAGGTTGCCGGTGCGGTTGCCGACTCGGCCGGCCCAGTCCCACATCAACGGTTCGCGATAATTGGCGAGCACCGCTGACCGATAGGCCGAGACCGAGGCCATTTGCCCGAGCCCGTCCGCCGCGCGCGCGTTGAGCGCGGTGAGTGCAGCGATGGCACCCTGGATGCCGGCAAGCGCCCAGGCCTGGCGACCGGGCAAGGTCAGCGGCGGCCGGTCGGGATCGCCGATGATCGTCATCAGGCCGGAGCGCGCCATCAGCGTCAGATCGGTGGCAGGCCGGTCGGCATTGGGGCCGTCGCTATCGAAGGGCAGGATCGCGACGTCGATCAGCGCCGGATTGAGCGCTGCGAGCGCCTCGGGCGCGAGCGCGACGGGAAGGCGCTCGTCGCCCCGGAACAGGATATCGACGTCGGCGATCAGCGCGATCAGCGCCGGATCGTCGAGCGCCATGTCGAGCACGCGCTTGCCGTGCGTCGCCATTTCGATCTCGCCCGGATCGAGAGTGGTCGGAGACCGCCCGATATGCACGACATCGGCGCCAAGTCGCGCGAGCAAGGCCCCGGCATAGCCGCCGAGATCGCTGGTCAGGTCGATGACCCGGAGATGCTGAAGCATCATGCCAGCACTCCTTGGGCGGCAAGGGTTTCGAGCAGGCCGGGATCGAGGCCGAGATAGTCCTCGAACACCAGCCGGTTGTGCTCGCCGAGGCGCGGCGCGGGGCCGATCTTCACCTCGGACCTGGAGAAATGGGCCGGCGGCGCGGGCATGTCGCGCAGGCCGAGCACGGGATGGTCGGTCGCGACATAATGGGCTTTCAACTCGGGATCAGTGAAGACGTCGCGGCCGTCATTGACTGCCTCGGCGGGCACGCCCGCCGCCGCCAGCAGATCGGCGGCGCGGTGCTTGTCGCGGGTGATGGTCCAGGCCGAGATGAGCGCGTCGATCGCCGCCATGCTCTCGCGTCGCGCCTCGATCGTGGGATACAGCGCTGCATCGGCACCGATCGCGCGCGCCAATGCCTGCCAGTCATGATCGTCGCGTACCGCGATCGCCACCCATTGATCGTGACCACGCGTGGGATAGACGCCATGCGGCGCCATCATCCGCGCTGCATTGCCGGTGCGGGGATCGGCAGTGTCGAGCTGGGCGCGGACGAAGACATCCTCGAGCACATGGACGAGCGGTTCCACCTGCGACACGTCGATATGGCTGCCCTTGCCGGTCTGCCGGCGCTGCTCGAGCGCCGCCAGCACGCCGATCGTCGCGAACATCGGGGCGACGACATCGCCATAGGCGAAAGGCGGCATATGCGGCATCCGATCGGGCCAGCCCGACAACGCCGCCATGCCGGACAGGGCAGCGGCTGAATTGCCATAGCCGCGCAGATCCGACATCGGCCCGGTCCGCCCGGCGACGCTGACCGAGAGCATGATGAGCTCGGGCCGGCTGGCGCTGAGCGTCGCGTAATCGAGGCCGAGCCGCTCCATGAAGCCCTTGCCGAAATTCTCGACCACCACATCGGCCCAGTCGACCAGCTTGCGCGCAATCTCCACGCCGCGCGGATCGCCGAGGTTGATCGTCACACCGAGCTTGCTCGTGTTGGTGATCGCGAAAAAAGCGGAAGCGTCGTGATGCCGCTTGCCGTCCCGGAAGGGCGGACTCATCCGGCCGAGATCGAGCCGTTTGGCGCTTTCCACCTTCACGACGGTCGCGCCGTGATCGGCCAGATCCTTGGTCGCGCGCGGGCCGGCGCCGACCCAGCTGAAATCCGCGATCTTCACGCCTGCCAGCGCCTGAGTCATGATGGCCTTCCTGTTTCGCATGTCATGGTACCGCCACCCTTGCGGGCAGCGATCAGTTCAGCCGCGCGCCGGGCAATTGCCTCGCCATCAATGCCATAGGCCTTCAGGCCCCGCCCCAGGCGGAAGGCATTGGCGCTGTAGAGCGCGTCGAACCGCGCCTGATCGGCCGCCGGCAGCGGGACGATCTCGATCTTCTCGCTGCGCGCATATCGTTCGCCCGCGGTCAGCGCCGCATCGAGCTCGCTATTCATCGCCTGTTCCCAGACCAGTTCGCCGCGCGTGAAGATGTCCCTGTCCACCGGACTCAGCCGCTCCCACAGGGCCTGCGACATCGCCCGGCCGGGATAGGCGCCGCGCGGCACCTTGAGCGTCGAGAAATAACGGCCGACGTCAGCGAGATGGACCGCCTTCAGCGAATCCGCGGGAGCGACGACGCCGTCGATCACACCCTTCGCCATCGCTGGATAGACCTCGGCCATCGACATGTTGACCGGATCGGCCCCGAAGGCGCGCAGTACGTCGGCCGTGTCTTCCTGCGCGCGCAACCGCAGCCCCTTGAGATCGGCAAGGGTACGGATCGGTCGCTTGCGGGTGAGAATGCCCGGGACGTTGCCGCCCTGAATCGCAAGCAGGTGCAGGCCGTTCGCTTCGGCATTCATCGCCGGGAAGGCAGCGGCAAGGCATTTATAGACAGCGACCTGATCGGGAATCGAGCGGATGCCGCTGTAGAAGCTCGGCTGGATGCGCTGGAGATGTGCACTACGCGCATACATCGGGGTGATCATGCCGATATCCGCCACGCCGTGGCGGATCTCGAGCATATTCTCGTTCGACGAGAGCAGCACACCGCCCCAATAGGGCTTGATGCGGATATGGCCGTGCGATTCAGCCTCGATCCATTTCATCCACGTGATGTCGGCGCGGCTGAAGGTGTGGGTGGCCGCATAAGGGCTGGCATAGGTCAGCTCGATCGTGCCCGGCGGCAGGGGTTTGCTGCACCCGCCCAGCATCAGCCCGAGCACGGCCAGCAGGAGAGCGGCTGCCCGCATCATCTCAATGTCCCTGAATCATGGGCAGCCACAGGACGATCGCCGGAAAGGCGATGATCAGGGCGAGGTGGACGAAATCGCTCAGCAAGAAGGGCACGACGCCGCGGAAGATGGCACCGAGCGGAATGTCGCGCGCGCCGGCCTGGATGACATAGACGTTGAAGCCAAGCGGCGGGTGGATGAAGCCGATCTCCATGGTCCGGACCAGGAAGATACCGAACCAGATCGGGCTCAGGCCAAGGCCGAGGATCACCGGCAGGAAGATCGGCGTCATCAGCAGCATCAGTGCGAGGCCGTCGAGGAACGAGCCCAGCGCGAGGAGGATCAGCGCCATGACGATGACCGCGAGGATCGGCGACGCGCCCGTAGCCCGGACCATACCGACTAGGTCGCCGGTGATTCCCGTCACGCCGACAAAGGTGCTGAACAGCAACGCGCCGATGACGATGGTGTAGATCATCCCGGTCGTCTTGAGCGTTTCCGTCAGCGCCCGGCCGAGCGCGGCGCGGCTGAACCTGCGGCGGAACGCGAGGAGCAACAGTGCACCGACACAGCCGACCGAGGCAGCCTCGGTCGGCGTGAACCAGCCCAGGATCAATCCGCCGACGACGAACAGGATAAGCAGCGACAGATCAGTGACGCGCAGGAGCGCCCTCCCGCGCTCAGCCCAGGTCGCGCGCGGGCCGACCGGCCCGAGCTCCGGGCGCCAGCGGCACAGCAGCGCGATCACCGCGACGTAGAAGATCGCCTGACTGATCACCGGGATGACCGCGGCGCCGAACAGCTTGCCGATCGATTGCTCGGCGATGATGCCATAGACGATCAGGGCGCCGCTCGGCGGTGTCAGCGATCCAAGCGTGCCGCCAGCCGCCAGCGCCGCAGCGGCGAAGCCGGGCTGATAGCCCTGCCGCCGCATCTCGGGCAGCGCGACCGCGCTGACGGTCGCGACCGTGGCGAGGCTCGAGCCGCTGATCGCACCGAAGCCGGCGCTGCCGCCGATCGAGGCCATCGCGAGGCCGCCACGGCGATGGCCGACGAACTTCGCTGCCATCTCGAAGAAATCGGCGCTCGCGCCCGCTGCGAAACACAGCTGCGCCATCAGCATGAAGAGCGGCAATACGCCGAGCTCGTAGCGCGAGACGGTATCGAACGCGATCACGCCTGACTTGATCAGCGCAGCCTCGGGCGAGATGATGATGGCGAGGCCGACCATGCCGACCAGCGCGAGCGCGGCGCCGATCGGAATGCCGCCGAGCAGGATCAGCAGCAGCACGACAAAGGCGATGACACCGATGAACTCGGGCATCATCGCCGCGACGCCTTCACGAATTGGGCCCTCGCGAACTGGATCGCGAAATGCACAGCCGCAACACCGCTGCACAGGATCCAGAACAAGCGGAACGGGCGCACCGGGATGGCGAGTACCTCGGTCATCTCGCCTGTATCCCAGAGATCGGCCGAAACCCAGATCGACCCGGCGCACAGGAGGGCGAAGGTCAGCGCCAGTGCCAGCCGCCCACCCAGGAACAAGCTGCGCTGCAGCTGTGGCGAGGCTCGATTGATCATCAGGTCGACCGCGGCATGGCGATCATTGAGGCTGGCGAGGAGGATCGCGACAGACAGCGCGACCACCGCCGCGACCTGAAAAACCTCAATCGATCCCGGCAGGGTGAAGCCGACATGCCTGCCGAATACAGCGACGGCGTCGGCGGCCATTGCCGTCAGCAACCCCGCCGAGCCGAGGACCAGCAGGACCGTGCGGGCCGCCCCGGCCTCGCGCGGCGCGCTCGCTTCTTCGCCGGGATCGGGTTCTTCAGACACAATGCCTCTCTCCGGCCGTCATGATCGCGACCGCTGAAACTCGTTGTCATATATAATTGTAGTTGTCATCAACTATATTGCGGCATTTGCTCCTTACAGGCGGCTACGCTAGCGCTCGCCGGGCAACAGGAGTGCACCTTTGATAGCCAACGCCACACCGAAGGACGAATCCGGAGACCCCTCGCTCGGTCGGCTCGGGCGCTATCTGGGTTTCCGGCTGCGGCGGCTGCAAAACCAGTTTTCGCGCGACTTTCACGCGAAGACGAAGAAATGGGAATTGCGCGCTGGAATGTTCAGCGCACTGGAGCTGATCGCCGCCAATCCGGGCATTTCGCAGGCGCGGGTAAGCGCCGAGATCGGCCTCGACAAATCGGCGCTGGTGCCGATCATCGATTTGCTGGAGGCGCGGGGATGGGTCGAGCGGACGCGATCCACCAGCGACCGCCGCCGCAACCATCTATCGACCACTGCCGCCGGCGAGAAGGAACTCGACGCCCTGTTCGCCGAACTGGCGGTGACCGAGGCGGCAGGTCTGGCAGCACTTTCCGACGAGGAGCGCGAGATGGTGAGCAGCGCTCTCGACAAGGTCTATCATGCCTATGTCAGGCCCGCACGCGACGGCTGAGCGCTCCACCGCGGCATGTAGGCCGCGCGATTATAAGCGCCCTCAACCTTCCCCTTTTGGACCATGGGCCAGCATCAGATCGATGATCGCCCGGCCGCCCGCCTTTCCGTGGCGCTCCGCCCATTCGTTCATGATGGTCGAGAATGCCGCGCGGAACCCGTGCGGGACGTCAGCGAAGCCCTGCGGGCGGGTAATAGTCGGCCCCCGCGCCTAACAGGCCGCATTGCCCTAGGTGCCTGTCGTTACCCCGCCCTGCGAGCCAGCGACGGCAGCTTTTCGGGCGCACGCAAATTTCGAAAATGGACAGCTCTGGGGCGAAGGCTGTCGCTCCGATTCTCCCGGCCGGCCGCGTCGCCACCTCGCCAGTACAGTCTTCGAATCGCCCCTCAACGCAATTCGCAATTCGCAATTAATCACGGCGTCGAGTGGGGAAATTCACACCGATTGCGTCTCCGTGATGCAGCCGAATGAGCAAAACCGAAAATCATCGCTGCAATCCACAACATCAAATGGGGGTTTGAAATGGTTGGGTCGAACGTTTCGATGAGGATCGGCGCGCTGGCGGCGGTTTCGATGCTGAGCATCGTGATTGCACAGCAAGCCTCCGCGCAGCAGGCCGCGCAAGGGGCCGAACAGGCTGCCCCCGAAGCCAAGGAGGCAGGTCCCGACATCGTCGTGACGGGCAGCCGGATCGCCGGCACGAAGATTACCGCGGCGCTGCCGGTCACGGTATTAAGCGAAAACGACATTGCCGCGACCGGCGCCGTGTCGGGCGACGAATTGTTCCGATCGATCCCGCAAATGGGTGACGTTCCGTTCAACAGCACCAACGGCGCCGTCAGCAGCAATTTTGCGCGCGGCGACGTCGGATCGGTCAACCTGCGCAATCTCGGCATCGGCAACACGCTGGTCTTGCTGAACGGTCGCCGAGTCGTCCAGAATCCGGGAAGCCAGGCGAACTCCGACCTGGTCCCGGTAATTACCTACAACACCAATGCCATCCCAACCAGCGGTCTGGCGCGGCTCGAGGTGCTGCGTGACGGCGCAGCCGCCCTTTACGGCACCGATGCGGTTGCGGGCGTGGTCAACACCGTGTTGCGGGACAATATCGACGGTGGAACGCTCGACGTTCAATATGGAGGCGCCGAGGGCACGGGCCTGCGCGAGTTCAGCACCAATGGGGATCTGGGCCGGAATTTCGCGGGTGGCCGCGGCAATATCTCGCTGTTCTTCGAGTATACGAACCGTACTGCGTTGAGCTCGCAGGATCAGGACTTCACGAGAAGCGCCGACCGGCGGCCCGACTATGTCGGCACGGCCTTTGAGGGCCTCAACACGCTCGACCGTCGCAGCACGCTCAGTTCCTGGGGCGACTTCCTGACCCAGAATTTTGCCGGCGCGGTCAAACAGGGCACAACCGCTCTCACCACCGCTGGCGGCGCCTTTTCGACCCAGCCTTCGGCAAATGGCGGGTGCCAGGTCCAGCTTTCAGGCGGCATCTGCCTCGATGACGGCAACCGAGCGACGTCGGGTGCCGATCGCAATACCAGGTCGGATGCGACGGCGAACTATCCGATTTCGCTCATCCCGAAACTTGATCGGCTCAATCTGTACGCGACCAGCCATTTTGACATCAACGACGATCTGACGGTCTTCGGCGAATTCGGCTATTATTATGCCAAGACCCGCAGTGTGCAGGATGGTGTCTTCAGCATCGGATCGATTCCGATGACCATTCCGGCATCGAACTACTGGAATCCCTTCGGGCCGGTGACATTCGCCAACGGAACCACCAACCCCAACCGCCTCCCCGGGCTCAATATCCCCGCGGCCGGCATACCGATCCGCCTGGTGAACTATCGCTTCGACGATCTGGGGCCGACCGTCGTGGACGTGACGACCCAGCAGTTCCGCGCACTGGCCGGCCTGCGTGGCAACGCCTTGGGATTCCATTGGGAAAGCGCCCTGCTCTATTCCGAGGCAAGGTCGCGGGATGTCCAGGACGGGATCAGCGCGACGCTGCTTCAGCAACAACTCGCGCTGTCGACGCCCGATGCCTACAACCCGTTCAATGGCGGCAATCCTGCCAATCCGACCGGCCCCGACAGCTCGCCGAGCAGCCAGGCGGCGCTGAACGCGATCCGCGTCAAGGCCGTCCGCTTCGACAAGACAACCCTCGCGCAATGGGATTTCAGGGCTTCAAAGGCCGATTTGTTCGCACTTCCGGGCGGGAATGTCGGCATGGCCTTCGGCGCGGAGGTCCGGCGCGATACGCAGCTCGACGATCGTGATCCCCGCGTCGACGGTACCATCACCTGGACCGATAGCGTCACCGGAACCGTGCAGCCTTCGGATCTCTATGGGGTCAGCCCAACGCCGGACACCCGCGGCTCTCGCACGGTCGCCGCGGCCTATACGGAATTCGCGGTACCGCTGATTTCGCCGAAAATGGGGGTGCCGCTCATCCGCAACCTCGAATTGCAGCTGGCGGGTCGATATGAACATTATTCTGACTTCGGCAGCGTGGCGAAGCCCAAGGTCGCCGCAGCCTGGGATATCTTCGACGGGCTGCGCATCCGCGGGTCCTGGGCGCAGGGCTTCAGAGCGCCCAACCTCGAACAGGTCAACGCGACTTTGGTCACGCGCGGCAACACGCGGACGGACTATGTGCGTTGCGAAGCGGATCTGCGTGCGGGTCGTATCACGAACTTCACCCAGTGCGGGCGAACCGTCGTCGCAACGGCCCAGCGCGCGGGCAATCCGTCGCTCGAGCCGGAGACGTCGGATAGCTGGACCGTTGGTGCGGTGCTGCAACCCAAGCTCCTTCCGGAAAGTCTCGGTCGCATCACCTTCACGGTCGATTATTGGACCGTCAAACAAAAGGGCATTGTCGGCGTGTTCGGCGAAGGCAATGCCCTGATCCGCGACTATCTGCTCCGCACCCAGGGTTCAAGCGATCCTAACGTGATCCGATTGGCCCCGACGGCGGATGACGTCGCCGCCTTCGCGGGCACCGGCCTCGCGCCGGTCGGCCAGGTTCTTTACGTCAAGGATATCTACCAGAATCTGTTGCCGCAGACGGTCCGCGGGCTCGATTTCGGTTTCAACGCCAGCCTTCACGACACCGGCATCGGCAATTTCAGCCTCAGTACCAATGTCGCCTATATGATCGAATTCTATCGCAGTCCTTCGCCCGGCATCCAGGCGCTGCTCGACGCTCGGGCGGCGGGACAGATCAATGCTGGCACAATCATCACCGGCGGTGGCGACCAGCTTCGGCAGAGCGGGCTCCCGAAATGGAAATGGTCAACATCACTGACCTGGTCGCTGGCGCGCTTCCAGGCCGGTTTGTTCACGCAATATACCGGCAGCGTGCTCGATACGGGCGTGGTGGACGCGAACGGAAACTATCCGGTCGTCGATGGCCAGATGACCGCCAATCTCTATGTGCAGTATGAATTGGGCGGCAGTCTTCTGAACAAGACCCGCATTCGTCTGGGCGTGCGCAATCTCACCAACGCCCGTCCGCCCATCTCGTCCGGGTCGAACGGCTATCTCGGGGCATTGTACGAACCGTATCGCCGCTACTGGTACGCCAGCGTCCGCAAGGAATTCTGACAGGAAGCGCGCCCGTCTCCACTGCAGGGACGGGCCTAGTCAGCCAAGGACATCAACCACTCTGACCCCGGGACAGTCGCCGCCGTGAGCTATTCAATCCTTATCGTCCACAATCGCCAGCGGCCGCGAGTCCGCCGCGCTTCGCTCCTCGTCTCGACCTTAGCGGCACTGGCAGCGCTTGCCGCCTGTACGACGCCGGCGGCAGGCCCCCCGCAGGTTGCGGCCCAGCCGGTCGAACCGGTGAAGGAAGTGGCAGAGCCCTATGCCAGCACCTATCGGCCGCGACCCTCATCGCCGACCGCGATCGTGAACGCCTCGATCTTTACGGCGACGGGTGACTTGATCGAACACGGAACGGTCGTGATGGCCGACGGCAAGATCCAGGCGGTCGGCAAGGATGTTCCGGTCCCGTCAGGCGCAACGGTTATCGATGGGACCGGGAAATGGGTGACGCCGGGCGTAATCGATTCACACTCTCATCTTGGCGTGTTTGCCGCACCCGGCGTTCAGGGCCAGGCCGACGGCAATGAGAATGTCGATCCGAACACAGCGCAGGTCTGGGCGGAACATTCGATCTGGCCGCAGGATCCGGACTTCGACCTTGCCCGCGAGGGTGGCGTGACCAGCCTGTTGATCCTTCCCGGATCAGCAAATCTCTTTGGCGGGCGCGGCGTTGCCGTCAAGAATGTCCCAGCGGTGACGATGCAGGGCATGAAGTTCCCCGGCGCACCTTATGACCTGAAAATGGCCTGTGGCGAGAATCCCAAGGGCCGGTACGGAAGCCGCGGGCGATCACCTGCAACGCGCATGGGCAATGTCGCGGGCTATCGCAAGGCGTGGATCGACGCCGCCGAATATGCCCATAAATGGGAGAGTTATGAACGGAAGCGCGCGCGCGGCGAAGCTGGCGAAGCGCCGAAGCGCGATCTACAGCTGGAGACGCTGGCCGGCGTTCTGCAGGGCAAGATTCTCGTGCAGAATCACTGCTACCGCGCCGACGAAATGGCCGTCATGATCGATGTCGCCAAGGAATTCGGCTACAAGATCGCAGCCTTCCATCACGCGGTCGAAGCCTACAAGATCGCTGATCTGCTCGCCGCAAACAACATCTGCGTGGCAACCTGGGCGACGCGGTGGGGCTTCAAGATGGAAGCCTATGACGCAATCGAAGAAAACGCGGCCATGCTCACCAGGCGTGGCGTGTGCGTCGCCATCCATTCCGACGATGCCCGTATCGGCCAGCGGCTCAATATCGAGAGCGCAGTCGCCCTGGCGGCGGGGCGCCGTGCCGGTATCGACATCTCCGAGGCCGAAGCCGTCAAATGGTTCACCCTGAACCCCGCCAGACTGATGGGGATCGCCGACAAAACAGGGTCGCTTGAGCCGGGGAAGATGGCGGACGTCGTGCTCTGGAGCCGCGATCCGTTCAGTATCTATTCCATCGCTGAAAAGGTCTTCGTCGACGGTGCGCTGATCCAGGATGCGAATAATCCGGCGCTCCGGCACCGGTCCGATTTCGAGCTCGGCCAGCCCGATGGAGGTCTATGAGATGATTAGGAAGCTTGTATGCGGCTGGCCCCTGGTCGTCGCCGGGTTGATGACGTGCCCGCCGGCTCACGCCCAGACTTTTGCCATCGTCAACGCCCATATCCTGTCGCCCGGCCCGGTCGGTGAGGTGGCGCATGGGACCATCGTGGTGCGGGACGGCGTGATCATCGCGGCCGGTGCCAATGTTGCGGCTCCGCCTTCTACCAGGGTGATTGATGCAAAGGGCGCGCGCGTTACGCCCGGCTTCGTCGCCGTCAATACAGCGCTAGGTCTGATGGAAGTGAGTTCCGTGGACGGCACCATGGATGGCCGCTCACGCAGCCCCCAGATCAGCGCCGCCTTCGATGTCAGATATGGTCTGAATCCGGAGTCTACCCTGTTGCCGGTTGCGCGCCTCGGTGGGGTCACCCGTGCGGTCGTGATGCCGGACTTCGATGACAGCGACAAGCAGCGCGAACTGCCCTTTGCCGGACAGGCAGCGATGATCACGCTCGACGGTGGTTCGAACATCCTGTTCAAACCCAGCATCGGGATGGTGATCGAGCTGGGCGAGGACGGCGGTGCCCGGGCGGGCGGCTCGCGGGCAGCCGAGTTCGTACAATTGCGAACCATCTTCGACAATGTCCGCCTCTACCGGACCCGCAAGCAAGCCTATGACAACGCAGCGCTCAGGGAGCTCGGCCTTTCCCGCGCCGATCTCGAGGCACTCATTCCGGTCGTTGAAGGGCGAATGCCGCTGATCGCGACCGTGCATCGCGCAGCCGACATACGGCAGACGCTGCAACTCGCACGCGACTATCATCTCAAACTCATCCTCAACGGCGCAGAGGAAGGATGGCGCGTGGCGCGGGAGATCGCGGGGCAAAAGGTTCCGGTATTGCTGAACCCAACGGCCAACATACCAAGGAGCTTCGATCTGCTGGGCGCGACCCTCCGCAACGCCGCGCTGCTCAACGCCGCCGGCGTGGACATCGCGATCAGCGGGAACGATTCCGGTCATGCCGTCCGCGACATGCGATACAATGCCGGGCTCGCGGTCTCGCACGGCCTCCCCTATGACGCGGCGATCCGGGCGATCACATTAGGGCCGTCATGCATCTTCGGCACCGACGATCATATCGGCTCGATTGCGCCAGGCAAGGAGGCCGATCTGGTGATCTGGGACGGCGACCCGCTCGAGCCGCTCACGCAGCCCGTTGCGATTTTCGTCGACGGCAAGGAAGTGCCGCTGACGTCACGGGCGCTTGAACTGCGCGACCGCTATCTCGGGGCATCGCACTAGCGTCGCGCCGCATTGCTGAGCGCCATGGGCGCCTTCGAGCGCCCGCTATTGCGGAACGGCGCCGCTTCGCCGTGAAAGGTGCTGTATCGGAGATGACTCTCGCTGTCGCGCGGCAGGCCGTCCCGCCCCGGTGAGGCCATGCCCGGCCCGGTTCGCGGCCCCAGGCAACCTCACGGCCAATCATCGCGTCCCCTGCCCTCCTGCATGCGTTGCGGACACTTTCCGAACAGCCGGATGAAGATGTGACTATGGCCCGTTCAATCCGGCGCGTTCGTGACGGGGTCATGCTGCGAGCCTGCCCGGTGCCGGACCGATCGGGCGATCGCGGCGGTCGCTGCGATGTCCATCGTCACATTGCCCACAGTCCGCACAAGGTCGGGAACCATCTCGACGGCAATGAGCAGGGCGAGCGGCTCGATCGGAACTCCCATCGATACGGCAATCGGCGTGATTGAAGTCAGGAAGCTGACCTGACCCGGCAGGCTCACCGATCCAATCGTCGTGATGGCGGCGACGACGGCACCGGTCGCAATCGTCGCTGGCGCCAGGGGAATCCCGAACCAGTGGGCTATATAGATTACGACCGCGAGGTTCATCGCGGGGCTGGTCACACGGAAGATCGCGACCGCGATCGGCAACGAAACACTGGCGACACCGGCCGGGACGCCGAGCAGCTCAGTACCCTTCAGCATCGAAGGCAGCGAAGCGAGTGAGGATTGCGTGCTCAGCGCGACGGCCTGGGCGGGGATGGCTGCCCGCGCGAAACGCGGCAAGGACAGGCCTCCGCCGAAGACCGCGACCGGATAGGCAAGCCCCCAGGCGGCGAGGCCCGCTGCGGACACGATCATGATATAATGGAGAAGCGCTCCGATCGCCGAGGTGCCGGCATGGACGCCAACTGTGAACGCGAGGGCGAAGACCCCGATTGGCGCGAGCCACAAGACCCAGCCGACGATGACAAGCATCGCATCGGCGATCGCGCCGAAAAAGCCGGTGAGCATCTCTCGATGGCCGGCCGGCAGGCGTGTGACGGCAAGGGCGAAGACGGTGGTGAAGACGATCAGCGGCAGCAGTGCGTCGTTGGCCGCCGCGGCAACCGGATTGGTGGGCACGATCGACCGGAGAAACGCCAGGACACCGGGCGCTGCCGTCACCTTGTCATGCGATCTGGCCAGCCCTTCGCGCAAGGCCGCCGCAGCCTCGGTCGGGATGGGCGAGAGGGCAAGAAGGCCAGGGATCAGAACCGCCGCGATCGCGGTGGAAAGCCAGAGCAGGCAGACAAAGACCAGCACCGAGCGCAGCGCCAGGTTGCCCTCGCGCGCGCTGTCCGCGGTTCGAGCAATCCCGGTCACGAGCAGCGCGACGACGAGTGGAATGATGGTCATGCGAAGGCCATCGAGCCAGAGGCCGCCGGTCAGTTCCGCAATCGGGACCGTCGAATCAAGGCCTGGTCCCCGGACCCATCCCCAGCCTGTGCCGAGTGCGATACCCAATATGAGCGCCGTCAAGATGCGCCAGGTCTGCCCCATATTGTCCCCCCTTTTGTGTCCAACATTGCCAGCGCGTCCGACGCTGCCCGATCCCTAGACGCGGCGTCGGGTTCCATCCCCATCTCGGACTCGATCTATTGGCGTGCAGAGCCGTGCATGGGATGATCGCGAGCCCGGGCGAGACCCGGCGGATCGGACGGCCGGAACGGCAGGTTCCGGGCAGGCCGTTGCAGCGACGAGAGGCGTGCAAACAGCGCACCACCATATTCCCGGAAATCTGGGATGATCATCCCAGATATCGTGAATTCCGGCCGAATCCCGGTGAAGATTTCTCACGCAACCCCGTGTCACAGTCATGGCCGAAACGGGGGTTCCAGCATGTCATTTCCCGCACCGAACATATCAAGAGCGCGCCGATGACGTTCGACGCCGGCGAGTCCGTCTCCTGTGACGACGAAGTCCCCTCAGAAGATCGGGAGGGTCGCGCCGCAGAACCTGCCGGCGACCTCTTTGACAGACTATGGCCCTATCTTCCGGAACTCCAGCGGTACCTGGCGCGGCGTTTTCCCGCGGTCGAGACCGAAGACCTGATCCAGGACATCCTGCTGCGAATTTGCCGTCGGGCCGATGTCGGCGCGGTTACCTATCCCAAGCGCTACCTGTTCCAGGTGGCGCATGCCACGATCGTCGACCGCCACCGCTGGGAGACCAGCCGATGCGCGTCGCTGCATTGCGAACTCACCAGCGATCATCACCCGGTCGACGAGCATTCACCGCTGAGAATCCTCCTGGGGCGGGAACATGTCGGAGCAACCGAGGCGGCGCTTCGCGCCCTCCCCGATCGAACCCGCGAAATCCTCATTGCCATGCGGGTGGAAGGCTGGAGCCTCAAGTCGCTGGCAATCCGATATGAGATTTCGACGGGCGCGGTCGAAAAGCACGTTACCCGGGCGGTAAAGGCCTTGTCGGCCCACCGCGCCACCATCGAGCATGCGATGCCTCCGGCCGGGGCAATGTCGGTCGAGTGCCGCGCCTGACCGGCGCGTTGGCGCCGATCGCGGCTGCTGAAGCCATCGGATCGGGTTCCGCGACGTCACGTTGAAACCGGGGCCGGCGCCGAACTGTCCGGCGCTTCGTCGGTGGCGCTGATGCGGGCTCCTTCCCATTTGTCGATCACCGCGGCGGCGACCGAATTGCCGATGACGTTGGTCGCCGACCGCCCCATGTCCAGCAGATGGTCGACGGCCAGGATCAGCAACAGGCCGGATTCAGGCAGGTGGAAATAGGCAAGGGTCGCCGAAATGACGACCAGCGATGCGCGCGGGACGCCTGCCATGCCCTTTGACGTCACCATGAGCAGGAGCAGCATGGTGATCTGCTGCACCATGCTGAGTTCGATCCCGTAAACCTGCGCGATGAACAGGGTGGCGAACGTGCAGTACATCATCGATCCGTCGAGATTGAACGAATAGCCCAGCGGCAGCACGAATGAGACAATCCGGCGGTTGAGACCCTGGCGCTGCAGTTCCTCCAGGGTGCGGGGATAGGCCGCCTCGGAACTGGCGGTGGAGAAGGCAAGCAGCACGGGTGCGCGAATTACCTTGAACAAGGGGATGGCTCGGCTGCCGACAACGAGAAACGCAGCGCCGAACAGGACCGCCCAGAGCACGCCCAGCGAAAGATAGAAGCCGCCAACGAAGCTGGCATAAGTCGCAAGCACACCCGGCCCCTGAACCGCGATGGTGGAGGCGAGTGCCGCGAAGATCGCGATCGGCGCGGTCTTCATCACGAAGCCCGTCACCTTGAGCATGATGGAGGCGACCTGTTCGACCAGCGCCAGCACCGCCGGCGCCCTGTCGTCGAGCGCGGCTACCGCTGAGCCGACCAGTATCGAAAAGACCACGATCTGGAGGATTTCGTTTTCGGCCATGGCCTGGACCGCCGATTGCGGGATCAGGTGGATCACGAACTGGCGCAAGGTCAGGCCTGCCGGATGGATCCCGCTCGCGGCATCGATCGGCGGAATGTGCAGGGCGAGGCCGGTGCCCGGGTGGAGCAGATGGACCATGGCGAGACCGATCGAGAGCGACACCACGGAGGCGCAGATAAACCAGCCCATCGTCTTGGCGCCGATACGCCCGATAGCGGCTGAATCTTCCATATGGGCGATGCCTGCCACCAGCGTCGAAAAGACCAGCGGAGCGATGATCATCTTGATCAGCCGCAGGAACAGGTCGGTCAGGATCGACAATGTGTCGGCGACACTAGCCGCCTGATCAGCGGGCAGCCAGGCATTGCATAGCCATCCGGTCGCCACGCCGAGAATCATCGCCGAGACAAGTATCACTGCAAAAACACGGTTCATGCGAATTTCCGCTCCCGAGAGATTCCGGCACGCGCCCGAAAAGGGCATTGCCGGTCGCAACCGGCGCGCGCCGCCGGAAGGATCCGCTGCAAAGACGCAAGCGCATCGCATTTCCGTACCGAAGCCGAAAACATCTGCCCGGCGGGCCGGATCGGGTGGGGATTCCTTGCGGTGTTGCGTCATGGGCATGGGGACGGATCGGACATCGGCCGCCGGGTCCATCGGTATGTCATTGCATCAACTTCGAAAGGTATGGCGGCAATGGGCGTGACGCGGAAAATGGCAGCGATCCCAATCCACGCCGCCACCGCCCTGCTCGCGTTCGCCGTGGCGCACCCCGCCACGGCCGGCGAGGTCACCGCGCCCAGTGCCTTTTTCGCGCAACCGCCGGGGAGCGACTATTTCCTAGCCGACTACACCGCCTATGAAGCCTATCTGAAGCGGCTGGCGAGCCAGTCGGACCGGATGAAGCTGGTCGATATCGGCAAGACCAGCGAGGGGCGCACGCAATGGATGGCGATCGTCTCCTCGCCCGCCAATCTCGCAAAGCTCGAATATTATCGCGACATCGCGCGACGGCTGGCCAAGGCCGAGGGACTGACTGGGGATCAGGCGCATGCACTCGCCGCCGAGGGCAAGGCGATCGTGTGGATCGACGCCGGCCTTCACGCCAACGAGACCGTGACTTCGCAGGGGCAGATCCAGGTCCTTTACCGGATGCTGACCCAGACCGACGCCGAGACCCGGCGCATGCTCGATGACACGATCATCCTGTTCGCGCACGACAATCCGGACGGCATGGAGTTCGTGTCCGACTGGTACATGCGCAATGTCGACCCGAAGAAACGCGAGTTCGGAACGCTGCCGCGCCTCTTCCAGAAATATGCCGGCCATGACAACAACCGTGACAGCTTCATGGCCCAACTCGCCGAGACCGAGAACATCAACCGGCAGATGTTTCGCGTCTGGTACCCGCAGATCATCTACAACCAGCACCAGACCGGGCCCGCGGGCATGGTGGTGTTCGTCCCGCCGTTTCGCGACCCGTTCAACTTTCACTATGATCCGATCGTGATGACCGAACTCGACGAGCTCGGCTCGGCGATGCACTCGCGGTTGATCGAGGAGGGCAAGGCGGGTTCGGGCATGCGCTCGGCCGCGGCCTATTCGACCTGGCACAACGGCATGGTGCGGTCGGTCTCCTATTTCCACAATTCGATCGGATTGCTGACCGAGATCATCGGCGGCCCGACACCGGCGACGATCCCGCTTATCCCCTCGACCCAGCTGGCGCGTGGCGACGAACCGCTGCCCGTCGCGCCGCAGGCCTGGCACCTTCAGCAATCGCTTGACTATCAATGGACGCTGAACCGCGCGGTAATCGACTATGCGTCGCGCAATCGCGAGCGTCTGCTGTTCAACATCTACCGGATGGGTGCAAACAGCATCGCGCGCGGCAGCGAGGACAGCTGGACCATCACGCCCGCAACGGTCGCCGCCCTACAGGCTGCTCCAGCGCTCAAGGAGAGCAGCGTCGATGAATATGGCCGTCCGCGGACCGGACCCAAAAGGGTTGACCCCGCGCTCTACGGGACCATCGCGCATGCGCCCGACAAGCGTGATCCGCGTGGCTATATCCTTTCCGCCGACCAGCCGGACATGCCGACGACGATCGCGTTCCTCAATGCGCTCATCAAGAACGGTGTCGATGTCGAGCGCGCCACGGCGTCGTTCGCCGTCGCGGGCAAGACCTATCCGGCCGGCTCTTTCATCGTGAAGACGGCCCAGGCCTATCGCCCGCACATCCTCGACATGTTCGAGCCGCAGGACCATCCCCACGACCTCGAATATCCCGGCGGGCCGCCAAAGGCACCCTATGACATTACCGGCTATACCCTCGCTTTCCAGATGGGGGTGAAGTTCGATCGCATACTCGACGGGTTCGACGGACCGTTCGATCCTGTGCCCGATCTGCTCGCGCCGCCGCCGGGTCATGTTGTCGGCCAGGGCACCGCCGGCTGGCTGATCAGCCACCGCACGAACAATGGCTTCATCCTCACCAACCGGCTGCTCAAGGCTGGGATTCGCCCGGCCTGGCTGACCGATCCGGTCGCGCTCGGAACCGAACCCGCAAGCGCCGGCGCGGTGTGGATCCCGGCCTCCAGCAGGGCAGCGGCGATCGTGACGCAGGCGACCCGCGAACTCGGGATCGACGCCTTTGCGCAGGCGAGCACCCCGGCGGGCCCGCAGATCGCGCTGAAGCCCGTCCGCATCGGGCTGGTGGATCGCTATGGCGGACTGATCTCGTCGGGCTGGACGCGCTGGATCCTCGAGCATTTCGAGTTTCCCTATGCGCTGGTCTTCCCGAAGCGGCTCGATGCTGGCCGGCTGCGGCGCAACTTTGACGTGCTGGTCTTCACCGACGGCGCGATCCCTGCGCCGACCGGCAGTCCATGGAAAACCGACCGGTCGGCACCCCCGCCCAAGCCCGAGACCATCCCGGCGCAGGATCGCCCATTGCTCGGCGTGATCACCGAGGCAAAGACGGTACCGGCGGTGAAGCACTTCGTCGAGGACGGCGGCGCGGTCGTCGCGGTCGGCGGCTCGACCCGGCTGGCCGAACTGATCGGCGCGCACCTGGCCCCCGCCCTCTCGCAGGACAAGGGTGCCAAGGCGCTCGACACCAAGCAATTCTACATCCCGGGGTCGCTGTTGCAGGCACGCATCGATAACCGCGAACCACTCGCCTATGGCTTGCCCGATCATGTCGATGTGTTTTTCGACAAGGATCAGAGCTTCACGCCGGCGGCCAGCGCGACGGGCGTGCACAAGGTCGGCTGGTTCGACGGCCCGACGCCGCTGCGCAGCGGCTGGGCGATCGGGCAGGAGCGGCTGGTGGGCACGATCGCGCTTGCCGAGGTCGATCTGGGCAAGGGCAAGCTGTTCGTCCTCAGCCCCGAGGTGACGCAGCGCGCCCAATCCTATGCTACCTTCAAGCTCTTCTTCAACGGCCTGCTTTTTGGCGGCGCGCAAGCGCCCGCTCCCGTTCCGGCCCCCTAACCCATGCGAGGTTCCCTCATGTCAAAGCCGTTGCTCGCGGTCATCGTCGCCGCCGTCTCGCTCGGTGCCGCGCCGGCATCGAACAGGACCGCGATCGTCGGCGCGATGGTGTTCGACGGCACGGGCGCCGCGCCAAGGGTCGAGACCGTGCTGATCGAAGGCGACCGGATCGTCGCGGTCGGCGCCGACGTGAAGGTGCCGGCCGGCACCCGTATCATCGATGCGCACGGCAAGGCCCTGACGCCCGGTTTCTACGATCTTCACACCCACTGGACACCCGGCGGCGACCCGGCAACGATACCGCAGATCGCGACCGCCTATGTGAAAGCGGGCGTTACCACGGTGAACGACTTCAACGAGGCGCCCGAGGCTTTTCAACCGATCCGCGCGTGGCTCTCGCAGCTTGCGGCGCCGCACGTCAATTTCGCCGCACGGATCAGTACGCCGGGTGGGCACGGTGCCGACTGGGCCGACCAGGCGACGACCAAATGGGTCAACACACCCGAGGGAGCCCGGGCTGCGATCGACAGCCTGGTCCCTTATCGGCCGGACCTCATCAAGGCGTTCACCGATGGCTGGCGCTATGGCGCGTCGCCCGACAATACCAGCATGGACGGCTGGACCCTGTCCGCGCTGACCGACGAGGCGCACAAGCAGCATTGGAAGGTGCTGACCCACACCGTCACCGTTGATCGCGGCGTGCTCGCAGCAAGATCGGGCGTCGATTCCCTCGCGCACGGCATGCAAGACCGGCTGCTGACGCCGCAGGAAGTCGCCGCGATCAAGGCGACCGGCATGGCCGACGTGCCGACGCTCGCGGTCTATGATCCCGGCAAGGAACCCGCAGCCCAACCCAATCCGGCCGACCCGAAAGATGCCCAGCGGCTGCGCAAGTTCGGTTACGCGTTGGGCAATGTGAAGCTACTCTTCGATGCCGGTGTGCGCATCGGCGTGGGCACCGATGCCGGCATGCCGATGACGTCGCATGGCGGTTCGACCCTGCATGAACTGGAACTGCTGGTTCGCGCCGGGCTGACGCCTGCGCAGGCGCTCACCGCAGCGACCTCCGAAAGCGCGAAGCTGATCGGCCAGGATGGCGACCGCGGCACCATCGCTGTCGGCCGGCGCGCCGACATCGTTCTGTTCGACGGCAGACCGTGGGAGGACATCGCCGCGATCCACCGGCTCGCCATGACGATGATCGACGGCAAGCCGGTCTATGGCCTTGGCGCGCGGCCGCTGCCCGCAGCCAACACGGACACGCACCTCCCTGCGACCCGCGCCACGGCGCTGATCGACGATTTCGAGCGGGATGACGGCCGGTCACCGCTCGATACGCTGCGCATCGACACGCCCGACGGCGGAATGGACCGAACGACCGAGATATCCGAGATCGTATCCCGCGAGGATGGCGGCCACGCCCTTTCGATCGCTGCGCGGATGGCGATGAAGAAGGGAGCTTATGCCGGTGTCGCCGTACCGCTCTCGCGAGGCTCGATCCGGCCGGTCGACGTCAGCGGTTTTCAGGGGGTCCGCCTCGATGTCCGCGGTGGTGCGTGCACGGACCGGCTGACGATCGAGGGCTTGATGAGTGCCAGCTGGGTGGCGCCGATTGCGGTCACCCAACAGTGGAGCACCGTCGAGATTCCCTTTTCGGCGCTGGCCCCCGAGAATGAGCGTCACCCCTTGCCCTGGGCGGCCGGCCTCGTGACGCAGGTCGAGGTGGGCGGTAGCTGCGCGGCGGGCAAGAAACTCTGGCTGCAGGTCGACAATATCCGCTTCTACTGAGCGGGGTGGGGCGGAAGTCAGCGGCCGGAACAGGAGAGCCTCTCAAGCCCGCTGCGAACGGGAAAGCAGGATCACGCCGGCCCCGCCAAAAGCCGCTCAAAGCGTCTCGAACATCGCCCTGAGCAACGCGACGCGTGGCGCCACGGAACTGACCAGGCAATATTCCTCGAGTGTGTGCGCGCCGCTGCCCTCGACACCAAGCCCGTCGAGCGTCGGCAAGCCCAGCGCGGCAGTGAAGTTGCCGTCCGACCCGCCGCCGACCATGGGGACTTCCGATAGCGTCTGCCCGAGTCGCTCGGCGATCTGCTGCACATGCCGGTATAGCGCCGCAGTGCCTTCGCTCCTGGCATAGGGCGGCCGGTTGAGTCCGCCCGAAATGTTGAGAACCGCATCCGGATCCTGCGCGCGGAGACCCTCGATCGCCGCCGTCAGGCGCTCGCCTTCCTGCGGGGTGGTCACGCGGATGTCGGCAACGAGGCAGCAGTGCCCAGGCACGACATTGGCCGACGTGCCGCCGGAGATCTGCCCGACGCTTACCGTGGTTCCAGCGGCATAGTCGGTCATCCCCTCGAGGCGCAGTATCTGGTGGGCGGCTTCGCGGATCGCGCTGCGCCCATCGGCATGGTGGGTTCCGGCATGGGAGGGGCGGCCCTCGATGTCCAGGTTGAACCAGCCCACGCCCTTGCGTGCGGTGACGAACGCACCGCCGGCACGGGCCGGCTCGACGACCAGGGCATAGGCCGATGTGCGGGCGATGGCCTCGATAAGGTCGCGCGTCGTCGGACTGCCGATCTCCTCGTCGGGCGACAACAACATGGTGATCGGCCGGGGTGATTCGCCGCGCAGGGCGACATCGACCATCGCACGGACCGCCGCATAGACGCCGCCCTTCATGTCATAAAGGCCAGGACCGTAGAGCCGGTCGCCGTCGCGCCGCACCGGCAGCCCGCCGTCCGCCGTACCGATCGGATGGACGGTATCGACATGGCCGATGACGAGCAGCCGCTCCCGCGCGGTCGTCGGCCCGGCATGCAGCAGGACGGTGTCGCCCAGCCCCTCACGGCCAGGAATCCGTTCGACCCGCACCACCGACACGGGCAGGTCCTGTATGATCAGATCCTGCATCGCGTTGACCGCCGCCGCGTCATGGCTTGGGCTTTCGCACAAGGCCCAGCGCGTCAGCGTTTCGACCGTCTGGATTTCGTTCGGCAAGGACAATCCCTCATCTGCGGTGCCGGCTTGACCAAGGCCCCGTCACGGCGTTACGTGTTCAGTATGATGAACATTCGAATTCTCATACATGAACAATGACGTCAAGTCGGCGTCACGGGTTCTAGACCTGCTCGAACTGCTCGCGCTCGAGCAGGAGACACGGTCGCTGACCTCGATCGCGGAACGACTCGGGTTACCGAAGAGCAGCACGCTGGGCCTGCTGCGCACGCTGGTCGGGCGAGGCTATGTGGCGCGCGAGCCGGACGATCGGTACCGGCTGTGCAATGCCTTTCGCGCCGAGGGCTTCGCGCGTCACGGGCGCCTCCTCGGCGTAGCGCCGGCGATCATGCGGAAGCTGGCCGACGAGCTCGGAGAGACGGTCATTATCGGGGCGCTGGCCGGCACCGGTACCGTGCGCCTGCTCGCCAAGGAGGTGGCCGGCCAGGATATCCGCTTCGACATCGAGCTGTCCCGACAACTGCCGGCTTATTGCACCGCGATCGGGCGCGTCCTGATCGCCCAGCTCGGCGATGACGAAGCGCGCGAAATTCTCGCATCGGCGCCGCGCAAGGGGCCGACGCCACACACGATCACCGCCAGGGCCGCGCTGTGGGAACGGATCGAGGCGGCGCGCGCCACCGGCGTCGCGATCGTCGAGGAAGAGTTCGCGCTGGGCGGGACCGGCGTCGCCACCCTCATTCCGGGCAGTGCGGGCAACCCGAAGGCAGCGCTCAATATCGGCTGCATCACTGCGCGCTTCCACGAGCGGCAGGACGAGATCGTCGCCGCGTTGCGTCGTGGGGCTGCGGAAATCGGCGCCGCGCTGAAGGCCCCGGCGACATGACGGACCGGATCCTGGTGTGGGGCGCGGGTGCGATCGGCGCCAGCATCGGGGCGTCGCTGATCAGCGACGGGATCGACGTTACCTTCGTCGACAGCGCGATTGCCCATGTCGAGGCGATGCGCGATCCTGCGCGCGGATTGTGGGTGAAGGGTGATGACCGCGCCTTTGGTCGGGCGGTCCGTGCCTGTGCGCCGTTTGAACTGGAAGGCAGCTGGGCGTGCGTCCTGCTGTGCGTGAAGGCGCACCACACTGCGGAAGCGTGCCGCGCGCTGGCACCGCATCTTGCGCGAGACGGCTATGTGGTATCGCTCCAGAATGGCCTGACCGAGAAGACGGTAGCCGAAATCCTCGGTCCCGGGCGGACGATCGGCGCCTTCGTCAATTTCGGCGCTGATGTGACGGGGCCGGGCCAGATCGCCTTCGGCAACCGGGGCACTGTCGCGCTGGGCGAGCTTGACGGCGCGATCACGCCACGTCTCGAGGCGCTGACGCGAATGATCCGGCTGTTCGAGCCCGATGCCTTCGCGACCGAGGATATCTGGTCCTTTTTGTGGGGCAAGCTCGCTTATGCCTCGCTGCTGTTCGCGCAGGCTGCCGGCGCGGCCGGAATCGTCGAGTGCCTGGAACGGCCTGAGCTGCTCCCGTTGTGGCGGGCTCTTGCCGGCGAGGTGATCGCGGTAGCGGCGGCCGAGGGGGTCTCCCCGCGCGGCTTCAACGGCTTCGATCCGTCGGCGTTCGAGCCTGGGGCGGACCCGTCCGCTGCGGCTACCAGTGTGACCGCGATGGCGACCTTCAACCGCGCCAGCGCCAAGACCCATTCCGGCGTCTGGCGCGATCTCGCGGTCCACCGGCGCATGACCGAAGTCGACGCGCAGTTCGGGCCGGTCGTCGCGGCCGGCGCTCGCCACGGCGTGGCGTGCCCATCGCTTCGCAGGCTGATCGCGCTGATCCACGACATCGAGACCAGTCGCCGGCCACAGGACGACGATAATCTCCTCGCGCTGCTGGAGGTCACCCATGCCTGACGTCCGGGGCAGGACGATCGCGGTCAGCGGTGGCGCGACCGGCTTCGGTCGTGCGATCGCCGGGGCTTTCCACGCGACGGGCGCGCACGTCTTCGCCTTTGATGTGCGGGAGCCCGAGCTGGCTGCACTACAGGCATCTGGGATCGCTGCCCGGCATGTCGATCTTATCGACCGTGCTGCCGCGCGCGACTGGATCGCGCGCGTCGAGGACGAAGCGGGTGGCCCAGTCGATGTCCTGGTCAACAATGCCGGCGGCGTGGCCGGCCAGGCTTACCAGGCGTTCGACGCGGTGAGCGATGCGGACTGGGACACTGTGCTCGCGATCAATCTCGGTGCCGCCTTCGCGCTCAGCCAGGCCTGCATGCCGGGCATGGTTCGCGCCGGTCGTGGCGCGATCGTCAACATCGGCTCGGGTGCCTCGTTGCGCGCGTCGATGACCGGGGTACAGGCTTATTGCGCGGCGAAACACGCCTTGCTGGGGCTGACCCGTCAGCTGGCGCATGAGCTCGGACCGCACGGCATCCGCGTGAACGCGGTCGCGCCGGGCTTCGTCGTTACCGGCGGCGCCACGGCGCATCAATGGGCGTCCTATGGCGAAGCCGGCCAGCAGGCCGTCATCGAGCGCATTGCGCTCCGCCGGCTCGGCACGCCTGAGGACATCGCCGGTGTGGTGCTCTTTCTCGCCTCTGACAGCGCGGCTTTCGTCAACGGCGAGATCATCGCGGTGGATGGCGGGCGATGAGCGCCGCGCTGAACCCGGGGGAGACGCTGGCCCCCTGGCAATGGCCGGAGGAAGAATGGCGCCGACTGACCGCGCAGGTGCGGGCGGGCCGGCCGCTGCGTCCGGCAGAATGGCCCAATGGCGCGCGCTGCGCGGTCGCTCTGTCGTTCGACAGCGATCATGAGACCAATGAGCTGCGCGACGGCGGGCGTTCGATCAGTCGCCTGAGCTGGGGGGAATATGGCGCCCGCGTGGGCGTCCCCCGGATCGCCGCCGTGCTGGCGCGCCACGATGTGCGGGCAAGCTTTTTCGTGCCCGCGGTCGCCGCCCTGCTGCACGAGGACGAGCAGCGCGGCCTGGTCGCGGCGGGGCACGAGATCGCACTCCACGGCTGGATCCATGAGCTGAATGCCGCCCTGCCCTATGAGGCTGAGCGCGATCTGCTTTTTCGCGCGGTGGACACGCTGGAACGGATCACCTGCATCCGGCCGGTCGGCATGCGGACCCCGTCCTGGGACTTCAGCCCCCACACCCTCCGCATCGCGGTCGAATTGGGGCTCCGGTACGACAGTTCGCTGATGGCCGACGAGGATTGTTACGAGCTGCTGCTCGACGGCGCGCTAACCGGGATCGTCGAGATTCCCGTCGAGTGGATCCGGGACGACGCCGCCTATCTGCTGATGAACCGTTTCGGTGGGCAGCGGCCCTACACGCCGCCCGCCGACGTCTTCGACATCTTCCGCCGCGAATTCGACGGCGCCTATGCCGATGGCGGCGTCTTCCAGCTCACCATGCATCCCCATGTCATCGGCGCGCGCTCGCGGATCTGGATATTGGACGAGCTGATCCGCCACGCCGCTGCGCATGACGTGTGGTTCGCGACCCATGCCGAGCTTGCCGCTCATGTCGGCGCAGCCGCGATGGTCGAAAATCTGGAGCAAGCTTGATGCGGATTCGTCGCGCCCTTCCGTCTTGGTTGCAGAGCGCCCGCGATCGGACGGCAATCGCGGCGGACCCGTCGATGAAATTCGCTCATATCAGGATGGAACGGGCATGAAGCACGAAGAGACCCTCGCGCCGAAACGCAGCTTCGGGCGCGCGCCCGGCATGATCGCCGCGTCAATCGCGCTGGCGACAGCCGTGGCCGGCCCGGCAGCGGCACAGTCGAACGATCGCCGCCAATGGATCGCACCGGGCGCGCGCACGACGGAGGATCCGCGCCGTATCCCACTGAAGCCGGAACATGCCGCCGGCCGTGACATCGTACTGCACGGTGGCCGCTTCTTCGACGCGGTCTCCGCCCGTGTCCGTCCCGCGACCATCGTGCTTCGGGGCAACCGCGTGCTCGCGGTCCTGCCGCCCGAGGCCCATGAATGGGCCGCCGACGCCGAGGTCATCGAACTCGGCGGCAAGACGGTGATGCCGGGCCTGATCGACATGCATGTCCACCTCACCTATCCGGACGGCGATACGCCGATCGACGAGCAGGCGAGCGAGGGCGCGGGTGTGCTGCGCGGGGTGCGCAACCTGCGTTGGATGCTGGAATCCGGCTTCACCTCGGTCCGCGACCTGAACGGCGTATCGAACGCGCCCTATCTGCTGGCTGAGTGGAGCGCGGAGGACAGCATCGCCGCGCCGCGCGTCTTCACCGCGGGCCACATCATCACCGGTACCGGCGGCCACGCCACGGAGCGGCCGGTCAGCCCAAGCCATGGTCCCGATTATGCCTGGGAGCGCGACGGGGCGGATGCGTGGCGCGGCGCGGTGCGCCAGACCTTCAAGCAGGGCGCCAGCGTGATCAAGCTGGCCAGCCATTTCTCCCCCGATGAGGTCGCGGCCGCGATCGACGAGGCGCATCGGCTGGGTCTCAAGGTTACCTGCGACTGCGAGACTATCTACATCAAGATGGCGGTCGATGCCGGCATCGACATGATCGAACATCCGCTGCCGCGCACCGATGCGACGATCGCCGACATGGCGCGCCGCAAGGTGGCATCGGTGCCGACGCTTCAGGTCTATCAGAATGTGCTCGATCGCAGCGGTGGCTTTTACGGATCGACCTCGCGCCGCTTCACCATGACCGCGCAAGGTGACTTCGACATGTTCAAGAAGATGAAGGCCGCCGGGATCGTGATGGGGGTCGGCACTGACACCATCGGCGACGCCAACAAGATGGTGCCGAACGTTTACATCGCCGAGCTGAAATGGTTCGTGAAGGGCGGCTATTCGATCCCGCAGGCGCTGCAGGCGGCGACCCTGACCAACGCCAATCTGCTCGACATGGGCGACAAGCTCGGAAGCATCGAGCCTGGCAAGCTTGCCGACATCGTCGTCGTCGACGGGCAGCCGGACATGAACCTCGACGATCTTGGCCATATCGACATGGTGATCAAGGACGGCGTGCCGATGGTGCGCGGCGGACAGATCGTCACGCCGCGCCATGTGCCGGCGCCACTGCTGAAGCCCTCGCCGCCGGCCGATGTGCGATGAGCGGCGCAACCGTCCTCGGGGCCATGACATGAGCCAGCAGGTCAACGCTGCCGGCACCGCCTCGCCCGCCCGGCCGATACCGACCGGCAAGGAGATCGCCCGCGCGCTCGGATCGGCGATGATCGGCAACTGGTTCGAGCTCTTCGACTTCATCATCTACGGCTATTTCGCCGCGCAGATCGGCAAGGCGATGTTTCCGGCGGCCGACCCGGTCACCATCATTCTCTCCAGTTTCGCAACCTATGGCGTCGGCTTTGTCATGCGCCCGATCGGCTCCATGGTGCTTGGCAGCCTGGGAGACCGGCATGGGCGCAAGGCGGCCCTTGTCTTCACGATGTTCCTGATGGCCTTCTCCACCTGCGCCACCGGCCTCATTCCGCCCTATAGCGCGATCGGCGTCGCGGCACCGGTGATCCTGGTCCTGTGCCGGCTGCTCCAAGGGTTCGCGGCAGGCGGCGAATGGGGTGGCGCGACCACCTTCCTCGTCGAATATGCGCCGCCGCATCGCCGCGGACTGTTCGGCGCGCTCCAGCAGCTGAGCACCAGCCTCGCCATCGTGTCGGCGGTGTCGATCGCGCTGCTGCTCAACGTCATGCTGACCCCGGCGGCACTGGAAAGCTGGGGCTGGCGGGTGCCGTTCATCGCCGGCTTGCTGGTCGCGCCCCTGGGCCTCTATTTGCGCGCCAAGGTACCCGAGACCCCGAGCTTCCGCGCGGAGGGTGAAGATCGCCCGACGCGTCCGCTGCGCGAGGCGCTGACGATCCACCGCCGCGCGGTCCTCACCATCTTCGGTCTCGTAATCATCTGGACCGTCGCCGGCTACACCTATGGCGCCTTCCTGGTGAACTTCGCGACGCAGGTGCTCAAGGTTGATCCGTCCTGGGCGCTGACCGGCACGCTCGTCGGCGCGATCGTCAACATCGTCGTCATCCCGCTGACCGGCTGGGCGTCCGACCATGTCGGACGCAAGCCGTTCCTGGTCGCCAGCGCGCTAGGCTTCCTCCTTGTCTCAATTCCGCTGTTCCAGTTGATGGCGACCGAGCGGACCGGCCTCTCGGTGGTGGTGACTACGGCCTGCGCCGGTGTTCTTTCCGGGCTGTTCAGCGGGGTCGCACCAACCTTTCTATGCGAATTGCTGCCGACCCGGGTGCGCTACACCGCGCTCTCGGTCGGCTACAACATGGCGGTGATGCTGTTCGGCGGCTTCGCCCCGTTCATTGCCACGCTGCTGGTGAAGGAGACCGGGCTGCTGATTTCGCCCGCTTTCTACATCACCGCCTGCGCGGCGGTGTCGCTCACCGTGATCCTTACCCTGCGCGCGCCGGACCCGGCGACCGCGCTCGACCGCTGACCGGAGCCCCCGCGCTGATGAACAGGATTCGATTGGCCCTTCTCCTGGCTCTTGCCGCGGCGTCGCCGGCGGTGGCGGATGTCAGCACGCCCAAGCAGGTGCTCGGCCATGAGATGGGCGAGGACCGCTATGTGCCCAGCTACAGCGATCTCGTGCGCTACTGGCGGCAGCTCGCGGCAGAGAGCGACCGGATCAAGCTGATCGATATCGGCCCGACCACAGAGGGTCGTCGCCAGATCATGGCTGCGGTCTCTTCGCCCGAGAATCTCGCAAAGCTCGAGGAGTATCGCGGCATCTCCGAGCGGATGGGCCGGGCCGAGGGGCTCGACGAGGCGGCCGCGCGCGCGCTTGCCGTGAACGGCAAGACGGTGGTGTGGGTCGATGGCGGGCTGCACGCAAGCGAGGTCGAGGCACAGACCGCGCTGATCCAGCAGGTCTATGACCTGGTCTCAAGCGACGATCCCGAGGCCCGGCGCATCCGCGACAATGTCATCATCCTGTTCGCTGGCGACAATCCCGACGGACAGGAGTTGGTCGCTGACTGGTACATGCGCATCAAGGATCCGGCGAAGCGGGAAGTCGATTTCCAGAGCCTGCCGAAACTCTACCACCCCTATATCGGCCACGATAACAATCGCGACTTCTACATGGCCGAGATGCCCGAGACGCAGAACATTGCGCGGGTGCTCTATCATGACTGGCGGCCGCAGATCATCTTGAACCAGCATCAGACCGGCCCCGCCGGCACGGTGCTGTTCATGCCGCCGTTCCGCGATCCCTTCAATTACCACTACGACCCACTGGTCATCACCAGCCTCGAGGAGGTCGGTGCGACGCTGGAGAGCCGGCTGCTGTCCGAGAACAAGCCCGGCGGGACAACGCGAAGCGGCGCCAGCTATGACACCTGGTACAACGGCAATCTGCGGACCTCGGCCTATTTCCACAATGCGGTCGGCATCCTGATCGAAATCATCGGCATGCCGGTGCCGATCGAGATCCCCTTCGTCCCCGAACGGCAGATCGCGAAGAACGATCAGCCCTTGCCGGTCCCGCCGCAGATGTGGTCGATGCGACAGTCGGTTTCCTACAGTCTGTCGATCAACCGGGCGCTGCTCTCCTATGCCGCGGCCAATCGCGAGAAGCTGCTGTTCAACATCTGGCGAATGGGCGCCAACGGCATCGAGAAGGGCAATCGCGACAGCTGGACGGTGACGCCCGACCGGATCGCCGCCGCGCACGCCGCATCGGCCGCGACTGGCGCCAAGCCCGTTCCGACGCGCACGACCGGGAGCAGCGCGATCGGCACGCATTTCTACGGCGACGTGCTGCGCGATCCCGCCGCGCGCGATGCGCGCGCCTATGTCATCCCGCCCGAGCAGCGCGATTTCCCGACCGCAGTTCGCTTCCTGAATGCGTTGATCAAGCTGGGCGTGTCGGTCGACCGCGCCACCGCGCCGTTCACCGCCAACGGCCAAAGCTGGCCCGCCGGCAGCTATGTCGTGCGCGCCGGCCAGGCTTACCGGGCGCACGTCCTCGACATGTTCGAGCCGCAGAAATATCCGAACAATTTCCAGTATCCCGGCGGGCCTCCGATCCCGCCCGCCGATGCCTCGGGCTATACGCCCGCCTTCCAGATGGGCGTGAAGTTCGAGCGCGTGCTGGACGCGCTGGACGCGCCGACCGAGCCCGTCGCCGGCTTGATCAAGCCCTATCCGGGTCGTGTCGAGGGAAGCGGCGGCCGAGGCTATCTGATTGGTCACGGCACCAACAACGTCTTCATCCTGTCGAACCGGCTGCTCAAGGCGCGACAGCCCCTGTTCTGGCTGACCGCGCCCGTCTCCGTCGCCGGCGCGCCGCCCGAGGCTGGGGCGCTTTGGGTGCCCGCGACAGCGCGCTCAAGCGCGATCGTTCGCGGAGCCGCGGTCGAGCTGGGTCTCGTCGCGCAAGCCATGGATGCCGCACCGACCGGCAAGATGATGGCGATCCAAGCGCCCCGCGTCGCGATGGTCGATCTCTATGGCGGGTTGCTGCCGACCGGCTGGCTGCGCTGGATCCTCGATCAATATGAGTTTCCCTATACGATCGTTTTCCCGCAGCGGCTCGACAAGGGTCAGCTGAAGCGCGACTTTGACGTTCTGATCGTCCCCGACAGTGCGATCCCGAACGACCGGTCGGGCACCGATGGCGGCATGTTCCGCGGCCGGTTCGACATCAAGCAGCCCGCACCCGCCTCGATCCCCGCGCAGTACCGGCCGTGGCTCGGCGACATCTCGCCCGAAAAGACGCTGCCGGCACTCAAGGCGTTCACGGCGGACGGTGGCACGATCCTCGGCATGGGCAGTTCGGCAAGCGGCCTGATCGCCGGCTTTTCGCTACCGGTCGTCGACCCGATGCGTGAGATGATCGACGGGAAGTCGCAGCCCCTGCCACGCACCAAATTCTATGTGCCCGGTGCCTTGCTTACGGCGACCGCCGATCCGGGTGAGCCGCTCGCCTATGGTCTGCCTGACAAGGTCGACTTGTTCTTCGATTCCAGCCCTGTCTTTCGCCTTACCGACGCTGCGGCGGGCAGTGAGGCGCCGGTACGATTTGTCGGCCCCAACGTGCTGCATAGCGGCTGGGCATGGCATCAGGAGCGGCTGGACGGCGCCGCGGCGGTGGTCGACCTGCCGGTCAGCAAGGGTCGTATCATCCTGTTCGGCCCCGAGATCGCGCTGCGCGCGCAGACCCAGGGCGCGTTCAAGCTGCTGTTCAACGCGATCTATTACGGCGCTGCGCGCAGCGACGCACGGCACGCACGATGAGATTGGAACCTGCTCGATGCTGAAGGCCTCCGTCATCCAGATGAACTCGCAGGGCGACAAGGCGGCGAACCTGCAGTCGATTGCGACGCTCGTCGACGACGTCGTGGCGCGCGAACGGCCGGACTGGATCCTGCTGCCCGAGCATTGCGAATGGCTGGGCGGATCGTCCGGCGCCCCGGGCGTGGCCGAACCCGCTATGGGGGGAGAGACCTGGACGCTGCTGAGCGGGCTTGCTCGGCGGCACCAGGTCTGGCTGCACGGCGGTTCCTTCTATGAGAAGGCGGCCGAACCGGGCAAGGCGTACAATAGCAGCGTCGTGTTCGATCGCGACGGCCGTGAAGCGGCGCGCTACCGCAAGATCCACCTGTTCGACGTCACCACCACTGACGGTGCGCGCTATTTCGAATCGCAGACGATCGTGCCGGGTGACGACATCGTGCTGTATGATTGCGAGGGCGTCACGGTGGGCTGCGCGATCTGCTATGATCTGCGCTTTCCCGAACTCTTCCAGGCGCTGGTCGCGCGCGGCGCGCAACTCATAGCGCTGCCAGCCGCCTTCACGCTGCTGACCGGCAAGGATCATTGGGAACCGCTGATCCGCGCCCGCGCGATCGAGACCCAGACATGGTTCGCCGCCGCCGCCCAATGGGGCAGCTATGCGACGCCAGCCGGCGCGCGCCAGTCATTCGGGCAGTCGATGATCGTCGATCCCTGGGGCGCCGTCGTCGCGCGCGTGTCCGACGGCATCGGCCATGCTTCCGCATACACCGATATCGATCTCCTCGACCGGGTTCGCAACCAGATTCCGGTCGGCAGGAACAAGGCCCTAGGCCGGCGGATCGCGGCATGACCAAGCGCCAACACGCCCTGCAGGACCTGACCTGGGTCGAATTCGAGGAACGCCGCGCCGGACAGCCCGTCATCGTCCTGCCGCTGGGCAGCCAGGAGGAACAGGGGCCGCACGCGCCGATGGGAGACTTCGTCGTCGCCGAGCGCATCGCCCTCGCCGCGGCCGAGCGCGCGGGCGCGATTTGCGCACCGGTACTGCCGTTCGGTTACGCCGAATTCTTTCGCGGCGTGCCGGGTGGGATCCAGCTTCGCGCCGACACCTTCACGCGGGTGCTGGAGGACATGATCGGCGCCTTTCTCGATCACGGCCTGAACCGGGTGGTGATCGTCAACGGCCATACAACCAATGCCAGCCTGATCGCTCAGGTTGCGCACAAGATCAGGCGCGAGCGCGGCATCATGGTGCCGAACCTCAACCTCTGGCGTCTCATGCCCGACGCACTGTGGGACGACCTGCACGGTCCCGATGCGCAGGGCGCACGCGGCCACGGTGCCGACCCGCTCACCTCTGTCACCCTGCACCTGACGCCAGACCTGATCCGGCACGATCTCATGGCCCAATCGGAGCGACTGATGGCCTTTGGGCTTGCGACCTCGGGTCAGTTCGCCAGCGTCAGTTACAAGGGCGCGCCGGTGGACCTGCCGCTGGACGTTACCGATGTGGCGCCCAACGGTATCGGTAGCGGCAATCCTTCGCGCGCGTCGGCGCCGATCGGCGCGGCGATGACCGACTGGCTGACTCGTCACGTCGCCGATTTCCTCGGCTATTTCCGCACCTGTGATCCTGCCGACTGGAACGCGGCGCCGGTGCCGCCGGCATGACCAACGCGCTGGACATCCGGCCGATGCCGGCCCCGGTCGACACCGGCCTGCTGGTGAGGATCGCACAGGTGCCGACCTCGACGATCGGCCATTGGCGGCTCTGGGGCTTTTGCCGCAGCGATCTGCATCCGCTCGTGCGCGGGCCTGCGGTCGCCGGCACCGCTGTGACACTTGCGCTGCCGGGTCCTGACGGGGCGTTGCTCCACCATGCCCTGGGGCTGCTTCGGCCGGGGGACATTCTCGCGATCGATCGCCTTGGAGACGATGTTCATGCCTGTGTCGGCGGCATCGTCGCCCGCGCGGCGAAGGCACGCGGCGCGGCCGCCATCCTGGTCGACGGCCCGGTGACCGACACCGCCGAGCTTCGGGACATCGACCTGCCAATCTGGTGCCGCGGAACCAGTGCCCGGACCACGCGGCGTCTGGGGCTGGGAGGTCGTCTCAACGCGCCGATCTCGGTTGGCGGGGCGGTGATCGCGCCCGGCGATATCCTGCTCTGCGACGCCGACGGCATACTCTGCCTGCCGGCCGGCGAGGCAGAGGCCGAGATCGCCCGGGCTGCTGCTCATGAGGCGCGGGAGACCGCGATTGTCGTTGCTCTCGGCAAAGGCCAGGCCCTGGAGAACATCCTCGCGCCACCGCCGCTCGGCCAGAACCGTTGAGGAGGCGCGTTATGACGACTCAAGTCAATCTCGACGAAGCCGATATCCGCATCCTCTCGGCGCTGCAGAAGGACGGCACCTTGTCGATCGCGGCGCTGTCCGAAGCCGTCAACCTGTCGCACAATAGTTGCTGGCGGCGTCTCCGGCGCCTTGAGGACGCCAAGGTGATTACGGGTCGGGTCGCCTTGCTCGATCCCGGCGCGCTGGGTCTCAACCTCACTGTGTTCGTCAGCATCCGGACGAGCGAGCACTCGGAAGAATGGCTCAAGGCCTTTGCGGAGTCGGCGACGGCCATGCCCGAGGTGGTCGAACTCTACCGGATGGCGGGCGATGTCGATTATCTGATGAAGCTGAAGGTCGGCAGCATCGCCGCCTATGACGCCGTGTACAAAAGGCTCATCGCCGCGGTGAAACTCACCGATGTCAGCTCAGCTTTCGCAATGGAGGAGATGAAGCACACGACCGCTCTCCCGCTGCCCATGCCGCAGCGGAAATAGCAATGTCGACAGTTCATCCCCTTTTTGGGCCGATAGCGGGATGTTCATCCCGCCATTCCCCGAAACACGACTTCGAATGGGTGAGACCCTCACCCGCTTGCCGACATAATATCCCGTCCATGACAAGAGGCGGGGCAGCATCGGCGAAGGCGGCGGGAAACCGGCGCCGGAATGCGATGCGCCTGCGGGAATGCCATCTCGGCCAACCGCGGCGTCGCTCGCGCTCCGACGTCTATCCTCCCACTTTCGATGGCGGACGACCATGACCCTTTCTCCCGATCTGAACGAGACGACCCGGATGGTGCATGGCGGCGCCTGCGACGGCGGCCTGGTGCGTACGCCGGGGCCGCCTGTCCAGCGCGGTTCGACGATCCTGCTCAAGCACAGCCGGCACATCTACGACAAATCGCTCGTCACCTACGGCCGCGGCGGCCTGGCCACCCAGGCGACATTGCGCGCGGCGCTGGAGGATCTCGAACGCGCTGATCAGGTTCAGCTATATCCATCCGGGCTGGCGGCGATCACCGGAACGATCCAGGCCCTGACCCGGTCGGGCGACGAAGTGCTGGTGGCGGACAGCGTCTACAATCCGACCCGTCGATTCCTTGAAGGCACGATGCGGCGCTTCGGGGTCACCGCCCGCTACTTCCATCCCGCTTCCGACGCCGACGCGGTGGCCGCGCTGATAACGCCGGCCACGCGGCTGATCTATCTGGAGAGTCCGGGCTCGCTGACCCTCGACATTCAGGACGTGCCGGCGATAGCCGCAATGGCGCGGACGCGCGGGGTGCTGACCGCGATCGACAATACCTATGCGGCCGGCGTTCTGTTCAAGCCGCTCGATCACGGGGTCGATGTCAGCATACAGTCGCTGACCAAATATGTCTGCGGTCATTCCGACGTGTTCATGGGCATGGCGGCGGCGCGCGGCGAGGCGGCGGCAATGCTGGCCGAAAGCAGCCACGAGGTCGGCTGGGCGGTGTCGCCGGACGACGCCTATATGGCGCTTCGCGGCCTGCGGACTCTGCACATGCGCCTAGCCCAGCATGGTGCCGCCACGCTCAGGATCGCGCATTGGCTGACAGCGCAGGCGGAGGTCGGCGCAGTGCTCTGCCCGGCACTGCCGTCGGATCCGAACCATGCCTTGTGGTCGCGGGACTTCACCGGGCTGTGCGGCGTCATCAGCATCATCCTCGACGGGGCTTCCGATGCCGCCGTGAACGAGATGCTGGATTCGTTGCAGTTGTTCGGGCTGGGCTATTCCTGGGGCGGCTTCGAGAGCCTGGTCATCCCTTGCGACCCGCAGCTCGCTGCGCGGCGCTTTCCCGTCGTCAAGGCTGGCCCGATGCTGCGCCTGCATATCGGCCTGGAGGATCCCGACGATCTGATCCGCGACCTGCGCCAGGCGCTCGACAGGCTTGGCTCGGGCGCGACCTCGCGGGGACCCGTGCTCGCGGCGGCAGGGTCGCATTGAATGACATTATACGTGGGAGAAACAGGGTCGAGGAGCGGTCGCCAAAAGACGGCCTTTGGTCAGGTTGAAATCGGCTCGGCAGCCACTGCGCTCGCCGGGCGGTCATACAAAGGGACGAAAAGATGTTGAAGCAGCGATATCTCCTGGCGAGCGCGCTTGGCGCGCTCGCGATCGGCACACCCGCGCTGGCGCAGGAAGCTCCGGGTGCGACCCCGGATGCCGCGGCGGGCCAGGCCGATTCGGCCGGTCAGAACGACATTGTCGTCACCGGCTCACGCGGCAAGCCGCGCACCATCACCTCGAGCCCGACCCCGATCGACGTGATCGGTGGCGACCAGCTCGGCCGTCTCGCCGGCAGCATGCCCCTCCGCGATGTGCTCTCCCAGCTGGTGCCGTCGTTCCAGGCGCAGCAGGTCGGCAGCTCGTCCTTCGACAGCGTGGCGCGGCCTGCCGGTTTGCGCGGGCTTTCGGGCGTGCATGTCCTGGTGCTGGTGAACGGGAAGCGTCGGCACAACAGCTCGCTGATCAACCTCAATTCGGGTAATGTCTCGGCCGGCGCCAATCCCGTCGATCTCGACCTGATCCCGGCGAGCGCGATCGACCATATCGAAGTGCTGCGTGACGGTGCCGCGGCCCAATATGGCTCGGACGCAATTGCCGGCGTCATCAACGTCATCTTGAAGTCCAACACTTCCGGCGGCAATGCCAGCATCGAGGCGGGCCAGCGCTACGGCCAGGACGGCAGTGGCAGCGACGGCGAGACCATCCAGGCGGCCATCTCGCACGGCTTCAAGCTTGGCGAGGAGGGCTCGCTCGCCATCTCGGTAGAGGCCAAGCGTCAGCAGGCCACCATTCGCAACAGCGACGCGACCGGCGCCTTCTATTTCCCCGTGAACGGTGCGGCCGATCCGCGCGAACTGACGGTGAATCGTCGGACCTATCAGGGCGGCCTGCCGCAGCTGCGGTCGATCTACGGATCCGAGAGCAGCAAGCTGCCGATCGGCAATGTCGAATTCTACACGACCGTGACCGCAGGCTATCGCGAGGCGCGCGTCGGCCAGGCGGGGCGCCGACCCAATTCCACCAGCGACATCATCGCCGTCTATCCGGACGGTTTCACCCCCTATTACACGCTCCACGAGTTCGATTTCCAGGCAACAGGCGGGCTCCGCGGCAAGCTCGCCGGCTGGGATGTCGATCTCAGCTCGACCTATGGTCGCAACTATGCGCGCAACGGTGCCGACAATTCGCTCAACGCATCGCTGGGCGCGGCAAGCCCGACCAAGTTCAATACGTTCAGTTCGGCCTTCGACCAGTGGACCAACAATCTCGACTTCACCCGGCACTATGAGGTGTTCGGCAGTCGGCCGCTCCAGGTCTCCGCCGGGCTCGAATATCGCTACGAATCCTATGTCACCAGGACGCTGGACACAGCCGCTTATATCAATGGCGGCTATGTCTATCCCGCCGGCACGCCGCTCGCCGGACAGCCCGGCGCGGTCGGCGCGCAGGGCGCGATCGTGGTCAATCCCGAGGATCAGGCTCGCATCAAGCGCAACAATGTGGCCGCCTATGTCGACCTCGCGCTCGACGTGACCGACCGCCTCCTGCTCACGGCAGCCGGCCGCTATGAGGATTATGACGACAGCTCGGGTCATGTCTGGAGCGGCAAGGTCGCGGCGCGCTACAAGGTCGCCAACTGGCTCTCGCTGCGCGGTGCCTTCAGCAACGGCTTCCGCGCGCCGTCGCTCGCGCAACAGGGCTTCGCGCAGACCTCGACCCAGTTCAATCTCGTCGGCGGCGTCTACCAGCTGATCCAGTCAAAGGTCGTCCAGACCGGATCTCCCGTCGCGCTTGCGCTCGGCGCCCAGCCGCTCAGGCCGGAAAGATCGCGCAACTATAGCCTGGGCTTTGCCTTCACACCGGTATCCGCGCTGTCGGTCACTGTCGACGCCTATCAGATCGACCTCGACAACCGCATCACCATGACCGGCCTGCTCTCCAGTGCCGGCGTTCGCGCCATCCTGAAGGCGAACGGCTTTTCGGGCGACCAGTTCGTGCGGTTCTTCACAAATGCCCTCGACACCCGCACACGCGGCGTCGATGTGGTCGGGTCCTACGTCCACAGCATCGATGACCTCGGCCGCTTCCGGGGAACCGTCGGGTTCAACTATAACCAGACCGACATTCGCCGGATCGCTCCGACACCGACTCAGCTCAGCGGGCTCGGCCTGACATTGTTCGACCGCCAGACCCAGGGCTATTTCACGGTCGGGACCCCCAACACCAAGCTCATCCTCGGGCTGGACTGGAACCTGGGCAAGTTCGGCGTGAACGCGAAGGAAACGCGGTACGGCGGGTTCAAGCTGCTCAACAACACGCCGAGCCTGGATCAGAGCTATGGTGCGAAGTGGATCACGGATCTGGAGGTGTCCTACCAGATCCTGGAACGCGCGCAGCTGTCGGTGGGTGCCTATAACATCTTCGACGTCTATCCGGACAAGAACACCGTCCCGAGCACGATCGGCGGCTCGATCTATGGCTCCAACTCGCCGTTCGGCGCCTATGGCGGCTATTATTATGCGCGGCTCAGCCTGAAGCTCTGAGGCAGGCGCGTTGCCTAAGCCGGTGGTGGCGGCGCCACCACCGGATCCGCCAGGGCGGCGCAGAGGCCGGCGACCGAACTACATCGTACGAATTCCCTTGAATCCCGCCGCCCCGCCGGTGGCGACCTATGTCTCGTTCAAGCGCGACGGGATGATCGTCCACATCTCCGGGCAGCTGTCGAACGCGGCCGATGGCGGCATCAAGGGTCTCGTGGGCGAGGATGTGACGCCCGAGCGGGGCGCCGAGGCAGCACGACTCTGCGCCATCAACCTCCTGTCGCAGATGCGTGCCGCCGCCGAGGGCGATCTCGAACAGGTCGAGGTGATGGGGCTCGGCGTCTTCGTGCAGGCCGGACCCGCCTTCTGGCAAATCCCGGCGGTCGCGAACGGCTGCTCCGACCTGATCAGCGCGGCGCTCGGTGCGCGCGGCACCCATGTCCGCTCAGCAGTCGGTGTTCTTCACGGGCAAGGGAGGGGTGGGCAAGACGTCAGTCGCGTGCGCGGCGGCCCTATCGCTTGCCGACCGCGGCAAGTCGGTCCTGCTGGTCAGCACCGATCCGGCCTCCAATCTCGACGAGATACTGGATGTGCCGCTGACGAATCACCCGGTCGCGGTGCCACAGGCTGCCCGTCTGGACGTCCTGAATATCGATCCGACGGCGGCAGCCGAAGCCTATCGCGCGCGGGTACTGGAGCAGATGGGCGCCGAGGCAAGCGCGCAGGAACTCGACACTGTTCGCGAACAGCTTTCCGGGGCGTGTACCACCGAGATCGCTGCGTTCGATGAATTCGTCGGACGGCTCGCCGATGAAGACGGCGCCTATGATCACATCGTCTTCGATACGGCGCCGATGGGGCATACGCTGCGGCTGCTCAGCCTGCCCAAAGCCTGGAGCGGCTTCCTGGCGGACAATGACCAGGGTGCCTCATGCCTGGGGCCGCATTCAGGGCTCAAGACGCAGGAAGAGCGGTTCAAAACGGCAATGCGGGCGCTACGCGATCCGTCGACCACCACCGTCATCCTCGTGACCCGGCCGGAACGCGGGGCGATCGCCGAAGCGGGCCGGACCTCGGACGAATTGCGCGTGCTGGGGCTCGGCAATCAGCACCTGGTCGTGAACGGCCTGTTCCATGCCAGCGACCCGTCAGATGCGACAGCCGAGTCACTGGAGACCCAGGGGCAGCAAGCGCTGGCCGAGATGCCGGCCGTGCTTCGAGCGCTTCCGCGCGACGACATCCCGCTGCGGCCCTTCGAGATGATGGGGCTGGATGCGCTGCGTGCGCTGCTGCGACCTGGCCCCTTCGCGGCGCCCCATGCCGGATCCGCTATCGCTGCGCCATGGGTCGGCGACCTGCCCGGCCTCGATCGACTGGTCGACCTGCTCGCGGCGGACGGCAAGGGGCTGATCATGGTCATGGGGAAAGGCGGGGTGGGCAAGACCACCATCGCCACCGCGATCGCGCTCGGGCTGGTCGAGCGCGGCCATGGCGTCCATCTCAGCACCACCGATCCCGCCGCTCACCTGGAGATGACGCTGGCCGGGAATGTCCCGGGCCTCCTTGTAGACCGCATCGATCCGAAGGCGGAAACCGAGCGCTACATCGCCAAGGTCATGGAGCAGCGCGGCAGCTCGCTCGATGCTCAAGGGCAAGCCCTGCTGCGCGAGGACCTGGCCTCGCCCTGCACGGAGGAAGTCGCCGTCTTCCACGCCTTTTCGCACATTGTCGCCGAAGCGCGCAGCGCCTTCGTCGTGCTGGACACGGCACCCACCGGACACAGTCTGCTGCTGATGGACGCCACCGGTGCCTATCACCGACAGATGACGCGCCAATCGGCTTTGCACGCGCCCGCCGGCCGCATCACCACGCCGCTGATGCGGCTCCAGGATCGCCGCAACTCTCCGAGGTCATTTAGCAGAGTAAATTTATTCGATGCCGGCCAGCCGGGGGAAGCCGGCCGGCACCGAGCGCTGGCTCACTGGGGGGACAGTTTGGCCAGCGCAGCCTTGTAGGCGTCAAAATGCGTGCCCTCGTCGATGGCGATCTGGCGGAACATTGCCGCGACCTTGGTGTCGCCATCTGCCTCGGCCTGCCGGGCGAATTCGATATACATGGTGACGTTCTCGTAATGCTCGCCGGCCATGGCGTCCTCGAGGTTGGCGCCGTTCGTGCCGCCGAGATTCAGCGCCTGGGCTTCGCGATCGAAATGCTCGTTTGCCTCGATATTCGCTGAGTCGCGGAACAGCCTGGCGAGTTCGGGCCGGCCCGCAGCCTCGGCTTGGTCGGCGTACCGCAGATATTTGAGGTTGGCATAGGCCTCGCCGTGCATCGCGGCTTCGAGATTGGCGCGGGTCTGCGGCGCGAGGGGCTTCGCGTCGGGCTGCGCAGCAATCGCGCTGGTTGACAGAAAAGCGGCAACACCAGCCGCAGTCGAGAGCAGGATTCGGTTCATGATGAAATCTCCGGTGCGCCGTGGGAGGGGCGACGACCGGTTTGTCGGCCGGGCTCCTGACACAATCCTGACGCGGGCCAAAGAAAGCCGGATTTTTGAATCGACCGAAAAATGTCGCTGGCTGTCAGCTTTCCGTCAGGCCCGCGCCGCAAATCGATCGAGCCGGGCAAGCATGCCCGACCTGTTGATCAAGGATACCTGCCATGAAGCATTCCGCCCCGTTCAAGATCCTCTTTGCCACCGCCGCGCTGTCGATCGCGTCGCTGGCCGCCGCCGGGCCCGTCTGTACCAGGCTGCCCCAGGCCAAATGGCTGACCCCGGCGCAGATGAAGGCGAAGATCGCGACGATGGGTTATCGCGACATCAAGGTCTTCCAGGTTTCGGGCAGCTGCTACGAGATCTATGCGCATACCAAGGACGGCAAGCGCGCCGAGGTCTATTTCAACCCGGTGACCGGCGCCGTCGTCCAGAACAATATCGATTGATCATGGACAGGGCCGCCATCCCCGTCGTTCCTCCCGATCCGGGCGCGTCCCGGATCAGGGTTTGGGATCCGTTAGTCCGTCTGTTCCACTGGACGGTTGCGGCCGGCGTCATCGCCAACATGACTTTTCTCCGCCACGAGGAGGAGACGCATATCTATGTTGGCTATGCCGTGGTCGCGGCATTGCTGGCCCGGCTCACCTGGGGCTTCTTGGCGCGCGGGCATGCCCGGTTCGCCAGCTTCGTGCCAAGCCCGCGCGGGCTGATCGCCTATTTTCGCGCGATGCTGGCGCGGCGCGAGCCGCGCTATGTCGGGCACAATCCGGCCGGGGCGGCAATGATCGTGCTGCTGATGGCGCTGCTCGCGATCATCGGCACGACCGGATGGATGATGGGACTTGATGCCTTCTGGGGCGTCGCCTGGGTCGAGGCGGTGCATGAGGCGACCGCAAACATCCTGATCGGGGCCGTCGCGCTGCACGTGACCGGCGCGATCGCCGAGAGCGTGCGCCATCGCGAGAACCTGCCGCTCGCGATGATTACCGGCTACAAGCGAGCCGCCAAGGGGACTGATATCGATCATGCGCCTGTTGCTCGTTGAAGATAATGCCCGGCTGGCGAGCCTGATCCGCGAGGGCCTCGATCGCCAGGGTTTCGCGGTCGACTGGTGCGAAACCGTGGACGGGGCAGAACATGCGCTCAAGACCAACGATTATGATCTGATGCTGCTGGATCTCGGCCTGCCCGATGGCGAGGGGCTCGACCTCGTCCGCGGGCTCCGACGGCGGCAGGAGATGATGCCGATCCTGATCCTGACCGCGCGCGGCGGACTCGACGACCGGGTGAAAGGCCTCGATGCCGGCGCCGACGACTATCTGGTCAAGCCTTTCCAGATTCCCGAACTGGCCGCACGCTGCCGCGCCTTGCTGCGGCGGCCCGGCGCCTCGCTCGGCACCCATCTGGCTGTCGGCAATGTCATCCTCGATTCGGCCGAGCGCCTGGTGATGGTCGGCGGAACGCCGATTGACGCGACGCCGCGCGAGGTCGACCTGCTTGAATGCCTGCTGCGGCGTGCCGGGCGCGTCGTCGCCAAGCCGGCGCTCGAGGGCGCCCTCTATTCGATGGATGCCGAAGTCACTCCGAACGCTCTGGAGGCCTGCGTGTCGCGGCTGCGCAAGCGTCTGACCGCAGCCGTTGCCGATGTGCAGATCCGCACGGTCCACGGCGTGGGCTATGCCCTGTTCGCTCCCGTCGCCGCCGATGGATAATGCCGCCAATCGCAGCAGGAACGTGACGGGTCCGACCCTGTTTCGTCAGATCGCGACCAGGCTCATCGGATTCACGCTGTTGTTCGCCCTGCTCGACGTGGCGATCGTCGTGTTCACCTACAGCCGCCAGCCGGAATCGCTGGCACAGGAGTTGCTCAATCTGGAAGCGCGCAAGGCGCAATCGGCGACCGCCCTGGCCCCCGATCTTCTCGCGGGACCTCCGGGGGCGGACCATTGGTCGGCTCGCTATGTCGACCGGTTGGAGGAAACCGCGGTCTTGCCGCAGACCAGGTCGGCCGCCGGCCCCGGCACGTTGATGGACTGGACCCGGCGCGAGCGCGTGCCCGGCGGCTATCGGATTTCGGGCGTACGCTCGGTCGTGCAGGATGGCCGTCAGCGCTGGTTGTTCATGCAGTTCGAAGGCGACGGCATCCGGCCCTATGTCCCAGTCATCGTCAACGAGATCGTCCAGCATGTCGCGCTGCCGCTGATCCCGCTATCGGCCCTGCTCCTGCTGTTCAATATCGTCGCGGTCCGGCGGGTACTCACTCCGCTCAAGCGCGCGGAGGCGGAGGTCGATGCGCTCGACCCCGAGCACGGCCTGTCGCGCCTGTCGGAAGCGCCCGCGCCGCGCGAGGTGAATACGCTGGTACGTGCGGTCAACCGCGCGCTGGCCCGCCTTGATGAATCGATGGCGATCCTGCGCGGCTTCACCGCCAATGCTGCCCATGAGCTGCGTACGCCGCTGTCGATCATGCAATTGTCGCTCGACCGGCTGCCGCCGAGCGAGGTGCGCGACGAACTGCAGGCTGATACCCAGCATATGACCCGGCTGGTCGGCCAGATGCTCGATCTGGCCCAGGCCGATGCGCTTGCGGTCGAACCGCGCGTGCTGGTCGATCTCGCCGAAATCGGACGCGATGTCGTCGCGGCGATGGCGCCAAAGGCGTTCGCTTCAAATCGCGACCTTCGATTCGAGGCGATCGGCGAGACCAGGGTGCTGGGCCATGCCGAGGCGATCACTCGCATCTACCGCAACCTGATCGACAACGCGCTCGCCCATGCACCCGGCGACACCCCGATCGACGTGACCGCGGGTCCCGGCCCCCAGCTCAGCGTGCGCGATTATGGTCACGGCATCGCTGACGAGGACCTGCCGCACATCTTCGAACGATTCTGGCGCAAGGACCGCCGCAAGACCGATGGTGCCGGGCTGGGTCTTGGTATCGTCCAACGGCTCGCGCAGGCGCATGGCGGCGAGATCACCGTCAAGAACGCGCCCGGCGGCGGAGCGCTGTTCCGCGTCTTCTTTGCGGCGCCCGCGACGCCAGGCCGGGTCTGATCGGTCAGGCCTTCGTCAGAAGTCCGGCCCAGGGTCACCGCGCAATGGAGGTGACCATGCCTGACCTGTCGACTGCCAGTCCGCCGTCTTCCGCAACCGTTCGCGTATGGGATCTGCCGGTGCGGCTGTTCCACTGGCTGCTCGCGGCCACGATCCTGGCGGCATTCCTGTCCTCGGAAGAGGAGAGCCTGCTCGCGCCCTGGCACGTCCCTGCCGGTTGGGTCGCCGCCATCCTCATTCTGTTCCGCCTCGTCTGGGGCTTTGTCGGCGGCGAGCACGCCCGCTTCGTCAATTTCCTTAAGCCCGGACAGATCGCGCATCATCTTCACGGTCTGCTCGCCGGCAAACCCGAGCGGTCGATCGGGCACAATGCGCTCGGCGGCCTGGCGATCGTCGCGTTGCTCGGCACGATCGGCGGCATCGTCTATACCGGCGCGATGATGCAGGGGGACGGCGGGGAACGACTCCACGAGACGCTGGCGAACATCCTGCTCGGCCTGGTCGCGCTCCACGTCGTCGCGGTCGTCGCCATGTCGCTCATCACGCACGACAACCTGATCCGCGCGTTCATTATCGGCCGCAAGCGCGCGGCACTGCATCCGGGCGTGCCGGACGCCCAGCCGCCCGCAACGCTTGCCGTCCCGCTCGCTATGGTCGCCATCGGTGCTTCTACTTATGGAGCGCTGGCGCTCGACCCTCTAGCCTTTACTCCCGGCGCGCATGCCGAGGCGGGCGAGCGGAGCGGTGGCGAGGCTGCACGGGGCGAGCATGACGATGACTAGACTTCACCTCCATCCAGAGCGCCACCTCGTCTCGCGGGTCGGATGGCTGCGCGCCGCGGTGCTCGGCGCCAATGACGGTATCGTCTCGACCGCTAGCTTGATCATCGGTGTCGCGGCCGCGGCAGCGAAGCCGGCCGACATATTGGTGGCGGGCGTTGCCGGCCTCGTCGCCGGGGCCATGTCCATGGCGGCCGGCGAATATGTCT